>NZ_BAAGVC010000012.1:0-3323 GCF_054781075.1 Cyclobacterium sediminis
TCCGTTAAAAATAAATCATTATTCCATTACGCTCTTCCCATCCCGATCCGCCGCGGCGGCTAAGCCCTGCAGCGCCGATGGTACTGGTGCGCCACGGCGCATGGGGAGAGCCTGTCCCGACTCATCGGGATTGCCGCCTTCTTTTAGACCCTTAGAGCAATCTAAGGGTCTTTTTTTATGCCCAATTACACCGAAAAAATAGAAGTATTCACCACAGATTACACAGATTCGCACAGATAGCATTTATGGAATGGGTCTGGTTTTAAGCCTTTCCGTTAAAAATAAATCATTATTCCATTACGCTCTTCCCATCCCGATCCGCCGCGGCGGATAAGTCCTGCAGCGCCGATGGTACTGGTGCGCCACGGCGCATGGGGAGAGCCTGTCCCGCCTCATAGGGATCGCCGCCTTCTTTTAGACCCCTTAGAGCAATCTAAGGGTCTTTTTTTATGCCCTTTTTTGTAAATAATCCTGCTTAATACCCTTTTTTCACCTCTCATTGCGATTCTTTGGAAGATTTCACCTTATGGTATCGCATTGGATACTGTCATCTTTATTGCTACGCTTTAAAATGCTAATTCTCGGAATAACCATTTTTTTAAGGTTCAAATATTAACTTAGGTTATATGGTTCCTACCTATCTGGATCCCTACTCATGCTTTACATTCATTAAAATAAAAAAGGTGTAGCTGTTATCTACACCTTGTTCTGGAATTCTTTATTAAATTGGATGGCATTATGAGCTATTAGGTAGCATCTAAGATTTAATGTTAAAGATTTCTACCAGCTAATCATTAGCTGCCTTATTTTTAAACGAAACTTACACCCCTGCTTTATTAATGACCTCCAATGTTTTCCTTAAGCCTGTATTGGCGACTTCTTGTAGATCTTGTTTCCAATAGTCCGGATTGTATAATTCCAGGGAAATACATCCTTTATAACCGGTAGTCTTTAGGCTTTTTAATATTTCGGGTAAAGGTAAAATTCCGTCACCGGGATAAACCCTGTGTTTGTCCCCTAAAGTCGCCATATCAGGGCTTGCCGGAGCATCAGCAAATTGGAAAATAGCAATTAAATCTCCCTTTAAAAATTTAAGCCCTTCAAATCCTCCTTCGCTTATGTGCATGTGAAAAGTATCAGGAATAATCATCGCCTTTGGATGATTGGCATCTAATGCTACTCCCGTAGCCTGTCCTAGAGTTTTAAGTGGGAAAAATTTTACAAATACCAAAGCTGGGTTGATACCGTATTCATTTATTCCTATTTCTATTAATTCACGGTATCTCTTAGATACGTATTTTTGGTCATAATTTTCTCCTACAGTATTGGGAATGGTTTGGATGTGTTGAGATTGAATGTCAGCTGCCATTCGCATTCTGTTTTTGGTGTCTTTCAGCGATTGCTCAAATGCCTGATTGGTGGGAGGCAAAGCATTCCATAAACCAATAACACTGGGTACAAACATCCCAAGTTCTTTAATTTCTTTCCCCAAATCTTTTAGGTTACCCCCTTCCTTTTCATATTCAGCCAATTCTCTATCCCAAGGTTCTATGGCATCATAACCCGCCTTGGCTGCAATGTGGACCTTTTCCTTTAATGAGGCTGGTCTAATCGTTGCAGTATCCAAACAAATAGGCCAGGGACTTTGATCTTGCTGGTATCTTTTTGAAATCTCTGTGTTTTTTAGAGGTGTTTTCGCTGTCAAAGAAGTTACTGATCCTGCTGCAATGCCGGCCAAGGTGCCAAGGCTAATAAACTTTCTACGTTTCATTTTTCTGCTTGTTATGAGTAATAGCTTCGTATACTATCAAGTTTTTTGCTTGATTTTATGTTTTTAGCCATCAATAAAGTGAATGCAATGAGTCATTGGTAAAAAAAACAAAAGAAGGAGAAATTTTTCAGTTTCTCCTTCTTTTAAATAAAATCTTATAATTTATTTGGTAGGTGTTATTTCAAATTTCCTGAATTCAACTGGACCATGGTCCCCTTGAATCATAATCGGGCCTGCTTCACCTTCATTGCTGTCGATGGCTCCGCCTGTAATACCGGGTATGATTTGATCAAATATGATGGCTTTACCATTGGCAATAATCGTAACTCTTCTGCCAATTAAAGTGATTTCATAAGTTTGCCACTCTCCGGGTCCTTTTGCTACCATTTCATTGGGTGTCAAAAAACCATAAACTCCTCCAAAGTAGATAGAGGAAGGCGGGGTGCCTGAATTGTCTTCGATTTGCACCTCATATCTTCCTCTCAGGTAGATTCCACTATTGCTTCCTTTTGGATAGCGAAATTCTGCAGTGATTTTAAAATCCTCAAACTTTTTGTCTGATATAAGGTTTGAGCCGGCCGAATTAGAAGTCAATATACCATTGATCACTTCCCACTGGTTTTTATCTCCGTCAACATGCCAGCCTTCCAGGGTGTTTCCATTGAATAATTCGATGGTTTTGCCCCATTTTGGTGCTTTTTCTCTTACCAAAGATGGTGCCCTAACTCCGGTAAAGGAATGCTTTTCCCCTGTACTTTGCGTAATGGTACCCGAAAGTTTTCCTTTTTTTAATTGACCGTTAAATACCATGTCTTGATCGGAATTGTCCCATTGAGGTGGGATGGAGAATTTAATTTTCCCATTTTTATAATCAACCTTGGATATAGGTCTTGCGCTACCATTGTGTGCAACATAATATCCAACCAAGGTTTTTATGCCGGATAGCTTAACTTCTAGCCAAGATGGTGCTTTTTTGCCATCCATGTCTACCGTAAGATCCCAGCGGCCGGTCAGCTCTTTCTCTCCCTGAGCACAAGCCATATTTCCTGTACTTAAGAAACTGGTGAGCAATAGGGCAAACAAAAGTAATTTAGATTTTATCATGATATCTTATTTAATGTTTATTTCCTTTAAAATTACTCGATTTTTATCTTCAATTAAAATTGTTTTTAATTAAATGGTCTAATTAAATTATTGGGTGTTGGGTGCTATAATTGTTTGTTATTAAGCCTGAATTTCAGTTATTTCTTAGAAAAAAATGGGTACAAATGCGAGGTTATAGAAATTCACTCATTAATTTTCCAAACAAAATCATGTTTGAATGATGTTATAAAGAGATTTGGCTAATTTTAATTTTATTTATCCAAGTATATTAACATGCTAGTTAGAAAAATTGGAAGCGGTTATTTTTTGAATTAAATATTTCTTTAAACATTCTATTAATAAATAGGGCTTCTTGCTGATTTATTAATTACCTGATAACCAGCGTAATAATTAACAAAAACATAACACAAAAACCCCGAATTTAGCTGTTTAAAGCTTTTTTCGGGGT
>NZ_BAAGVC010000013.1:0-1039 GCF_054781075.1 Cyclobacterium sediminis
CTGCATAATTTTAAATTAGGAGACTCGAATTGGCTGGGAAGTCAAACCGTAGAGGGTGAGAGTCCTGTAGAGGAATTTTAATTTAGAAGGCGGGTATCCTGAGTAGGCCGGGACAGGAGAAATCCCGGTTGAATTTGCCGGCACCATCCGGTAAGGCTAAATACTCCCTAGAGACCGATAGTGAACGAGTACCGTGAGGGAAAGGTGAAAAGTACCGTGAATAACGGGGTGAAAAGAACCTGAAACCGTGCGCCTACAAGCGGTCGGAGTCCTGACTTAGTTGGGATGACGGCGTGCCTTTTGCATAATGAGCCTACGAGTTACTCCTCACCGGCAAGGTTAATCCTGTTAACAGGAGGAGCCGCAGCGAAAGCGAGTCCGAACAGGGCGATTTAGTCGGTGGGGGTNAAAGCTTCCGGATGAGCTGTGGGTAGGGGTGAAAGGCCAATCAAACTGAGAAATAGCTCGTACTCCCCGAAATGTTTTTAGGAACAGCGTCGGGAATTGTATGATGGAGGTAGAGCTACCGATAGGACTAGGGGGAGTCACATCCTACCAAATCCTGACGAACTCCGAATGCCATCATATAGAACCGGCAGTGAGGGCTTGGGTGCTAAGGTCCAAGTCCGAGAGGGAAAGAACCCAGACCTACCGCTAAGGTCCCAAAATCCGCGCTAAGTTGAACAAAGGCGGTCCAGTTGCAGAGACAGCCAGGAGGTTAGCTTGGAAGCAGCTATTCCTTTAAAGAGTGCGTAACAGCTCACTGGTCGAGCGACAGGGCGTCGATAATAATCGGGCATCAAGTGCGGTACCGAAGCGAAGGAAGATATTTATATTTTGGTAGGGGAGCATTCCAGCGACAGCGAATCCGGATGGTAATGTCCGGTGGAGTTTCTGGAAAAGCAAATGTAGGCATAAGTAACGATAATGGATGGGAACAACATCCACACCGAAAGACCAAGGATTCCTGATCAACGCTAATCGGATCAGGGTCAGTCGGGACCTAAGGATAACCCGAAGGGGGATTCCGATGGCAAAT
>NZ_BAAGVC010000014.1:0-1885 GCF_054781075.1 Cyclobacterium sediminis
AATTTTAACTTGATGATATAATTTATACCCGATAGGGTATATTATTACTCGATTTCGTATATTTGTACCCGAACGGGTAATTATATACGAATGAATTCAGGAAATCACTCAAATGCACTTTTATTAAGTAGGTTTGTAAAAGAAAAAAGAAAGGACTTAGGGCTAACCCAGAAAGAGCTGGCAGATAAAGCTGGCGTAGGGTTGCGCTTTGTACGCGAATTAGAACGTGATAAACCTTCCCTTCAAATGGATAAAGTTAACCAGGTACTGGTATTGTTTGGTTTTGAACTTGGGCCAGTGCCAATGAACCGAAATAAACTGATCCATGAGAAAGGCTAAAGTTTTTATGTATAATAATTGGGCTGGAACCCTTAAAGAGGATGAGGAAGGATATCATTTTCAATACAGTAATGATTATCTGAGAAAAGACAATGCAGAGCCCGTAAGTTTGACACTTCCACTGCAGGAAAAGCCATTTGAGGATAAAGTGCTTTTCCCCTTTTTTGACGGTTTGATACCTGAAGGGTGGTTATTGGATATCGCTGAAAAAAACTGGAAACTAAATGCCCGTGATCGAATGGGTTTGTTACTTAAAACATGTCAGGACTGCATAGGTGCAGTGAGCATTCAATCCATAGAAGAAGAGTACAATGAAAATGAGTAAGAGAAACTGTTTATACTGTTACCAGAAACTGGATGGGGGCGGAATAGATTTTCACTCAAAATGCAGCAAGAAAATTTTCGGTAAGCCTCTTCCTCCCCTATTAGAATATACAAATGATCAGATGTTGGAACTGGCTGAAAAGATCATACAGAGTCAATCGACTGTGCCCGGAGTCCAAGCAAAACTCTCCTTAGGCTTACAAACCATTGATGAAAAAGATAAGCCTCAAAAACTGACTATTATGGGTTTTTGGGGAGAATATATTTTGAAACCACCCAGTGAGCATTATAAAAGTTTGCCGGAGCTGGAAGATCTCACGATGCATCTGGCAGCTATAGCAGGTATTAGGACGGTCCCGCATTCTCTGATACGGCTAAAGTCAGGTGAACTTTCTTACATTACCAAACGAATAGATAGAAAAGGAAAACAAAAATACCACATGGAAGACATGTGTCAATTGACCGATCGGTTAACAGAATCGAAATATCGTGGTTCCTATGAACAGATTGGAAAAGCATTGGTTCAGTATTCGAGCAATCCTGGATTTGATATCATCAACTTTTTTGAGCAGGTGGTGTTTTGCTACCTTACCGGCAACAACGACATGCACATGAAAAACTTCTCCCTGTTTAAAGATCCGGAAAAGGGGTACAACCTGAGCCCTGCTTACGACATGATAGCAGCTCAATTGGTTGTTGAAGGAGATAGCGAAGAATTAGCACTTACCCTAAATGGTAAGAAAAAGAAAATAACTCGCAAGGATTTTGAAGCAGCTATGGCTAGGTTTGAAATTGATCAAAAAGCTTTCGATAACATCTTCCTACGTTTCAAAAAAGCGATGCCTAAATGGCATGATTTCTTGGAAAAAAGCTTTCTTCCGGACGAAATGAAAGATGCCTATCAAGTAATGATTGGAAAAAAAGCCAAACAGATAAGGCTATAATTCAATTGGTTAAGATTATTCAAATAGCTTGTTTATCCCCTGCCCTACTAGAAGTAGATTGCATCTACTCCTTCGTATTTAAAGGGAATTTAAAAGTGAAAGACATGAAATATTCAATTACTGCAAACTAAAACTAAAACATGCTATTGTTATTGGCTGCATCGGTAGGTACTTGTTGGATGGAATCCCAGTGTTCGCAGATTTTTCCCGCCTCATCAAATCTGAAAAAATCTCCGCTGTGTTTTGATTATAGTTGTAACTATCATAAAATTTTGTGA
>NZ_BAAGVC010000015.1:0-749 GCF_054781075.1 Cyclobacterium sediminis
AAGTAATGGAGGACCGGGTTCGGTTATTTATACCAACTTCCTGAGTAAAAAGAAAGTGAACAGCCTTTTTGGTCAAACCTCTATCGGCTATAAAAACATGGTTTATCTAGACTTAACGGCCAGAAATGATTGGTCAAGTACCTTGCCAAAAGAGAACCGCTCTTATTTTTACCCTTCAGCTTCTCTAAGTGTCTTGTTAAATGAAATGTTTGACATGCCGGCTTGGGTTAGCCTTGCCAAGGTTCGTGCAGGTTATGCTCAGGTAGGTAATGATGTAGATCCTTATCAGCTACAGAGATATTATAATTTTGGTGCCGATTGGGGAGATACCAAAAGAGCCAGTATAGATAAGATTGCTAAGAACGCTCAATTAAAACCTGAAATAGCTACATCCCAAGAAGTGGGTATTGACCTGTCTTTGTTCAATAATCGATTNTTCAGGTGCAAACAGCAAATTGATCAATGCAGGATTGGTAAGAAGTAAAGGTTGGGACATCACGCTTGGAACCTCTGTTATCAGGCAAAAAGATCTTTCATTTGATTTAGGTTTAAATTTCACTAGAAATAGAACTACCATTGTAGAACTAGCTGATGGAGTTGAATACTTTGGTTATAATAAAGGATACGCTTATTTCTATACTTATCCGGGAGATCAGGTAGGAGATATTTATCAAGCACCTTATTTTAAAGTGGAAGATCCAAATTCTGAGTATTATGGTCATGCCATCATTTACAGCAATGGTAAGCCT
>NZ_BAAGVC010000016.1:0-750 GCF_054781075.1 Cyclobacterium sediminis
AAGTAATGGAGGACCGGGTTCGGTTATTTATACCAACTTCCTGAGTAAAAAGAAAGTGAACAGCCTTTTTGGTCAAACCTCTATCGGCTATAAAAACATGGTTTACCTAGACTTAACGGCCAGGAATGATTGGTCAAGTACCTTGCCAAAAGAGAACCGCTCTTATTTTTACCCTTCAGCTTCTCTAAGTGTCTTGTTAAATGAAATGTTTGATATGCCGGCTTGGGTTAGCCTTGCCAAGGTTCGAGCAGGTTATGCTCAGGTAGGTAATGATGTAGATCCTTATCAGTTACAGAGATATTATAATTTTGGTGCCGATTGGGGAGATACCAAAAGAGCCAGTATAGATAAGATTGCTAAGAACGCTCAATTAAAACCTGAAATAGCTACATCCCAAGAAGTGGGTATTGACCTGTCTTTGTTCAATAATCGATTGNCTCAGGTGCAAACAGCAAATTGATCAATGCAGGATTGGTAAGAAGTAATGGTTGGGACATCACGCTTGGAACCTCTGTTATCAGGCAAAAAGATCTTTCATTTGATTTAGGTTTAAACTTCACTAGAAATAGAACTACCATTGTAGAACTAGCTGATGGAGTTGAATACTTTGGTTATAATAAAGGATACGCTTATTTCTATACTTACCCGGGAGATCAGGTAGGAGATATTTATCAAGCACCTTATTTTAAAGTGGAAGATCCAAATTCTGAGTATTATGGTCATGCCATCATTTACAGCAATGGTAAGCCT
>NZ_BAAGVC010000017.1:0-172608 GCF_054781075.1 Cyclobacterium sediminis
TCTCCTTGCATCTTCGGAGAACTTTTGTAATTCACTCATTTTGTCCGATTATAGGTTTACAATTTTTAATTAAATTGTGTCAACCTATTTCAGTACACGACCATCCGACCAATGATTCCCCGATCCCGGATTGGTTCGGGTAAATTTGGGCATAAAGTCAAAGGGATTTTGGGAATTGTTTGAGGCGTAGGTATCTCCCGTACCCCATATCCCCGGATCCTGCCCCATCAGTCCCAGCGGGTCACTGTAGCGTACCGGATTGTTAAACCCAAAATGAATAAGGGTTTAAGCCCGGAACCATAGTGGCAAGGGGAAGTATTTCCGATTCGCTAATTCGGCAGAATTCTCCCACAACTAAAAGTAGTTTTTATCCAAAGGATATACAAATAAATAATGCTGGTAATAAATAAAAGATCTAGGCTGTATATTCCAACCTTAATCAGACAGGGATCAAAATACTAAATTTTTATTTGCCATGAAGTGCTTAAGTAAGCCATTGCAAATGGCTTTTAAAGGATGACGATTTCAAAGGAGTTTAGGAATATGAGGGTGTAGAGGATTCTACACCCAGGTCGGGGGATTTTGCATGTTTGAGAACCATCAAGAAAATTCTGGTACAGCAGACATTTTTGTTGACCCACAAACCATCTGAGCCCAAAGACAGGATCGTTTCCCTTCACAAACCCTATGTCAGGCCTATAGTAAGGGGAAAAGAAAACAAACCTGTGGAGTTCGGAATGAATGTACACATGCTGCAGGTCGATGGGCTCTCTTTTATAGACAAGATGAGTTTCAGAAACTTCAATGAATGTAAAAGGCTGAAAACCTGCGTGGTGAAACACAAAAAAGTTTTCAAGGGAACATCACAGCTTGGCGCAGACCGAATATATGCCACCAACGAAAACAGAAGATACTGTACCGGAAACAGCATATTCACCTGCTTCCCGAAGAAGGGCCCAAAAAAATACTCAAAAGCAGAGAAGATACTCAGCAGCGAAATATCAAAGCAAAGGGCAACGGTAATGGAAGGTATTTTCGGAACCCACAAAGATCATTACGGGCTAAGAAAAATTAAAGTCCGGGGAGAAAAGCGGGAGATGTTGATGGTGCCTTTTGCAACCATGGCGGCCAATGCTGTAAAAATCGCAAAGAAAAGAAACCGGGAGGAGCCTGCACCCAGAGAGAAGGCAGCCTAAAGAGAAAAAAGATCAAAAAATCTTTATCGTGGGATACCTATGCCCAATGGATAAAAGGTCAAAGAAAACCTACCCAATGCCTCACCAAATTGCACTTTACCGTAGTCGAATTGTACTGCTGATCAGAAGATAAACACACAAAATAACCACGAATGAATTAGTTTACCCTTCCGTGGTCAAGTTTTATCGAATTTTCCAAGAAGCCCTGAATACTATTAACTTTCTCCGAACTTTTCTGAAATTCAACCATATAATAATTCTCTTCCAACTTCTTAGATTTTATTTTATCTCTCAAATTTAAATAGTAAAACTCAAATTCACCGTTAAATGGAAAATAATTTTTCAATAATAACTTCACCTTATTTTCACCTAACCATTCAGAATCTATCAATTTCATATTTAAGGCAGTGCACCTCTTTTTACCATATTCAAACATATCTAAGTACAAAATATCATTATTATATTTAAATTCTGTTGTCGTTACTAAATTATGGTATGTTTCCTTAATTAAGGTGTCATTTACTTCTTCACTGAAAACTCCAGATAAAAATGATGTATACGCTGAATAAGAAGTTGAATCTTTATCATAATGGTTCAATTTTGTAACAATTATACCCTTTTCATCAAACTCCTGACTTAAAAACAACTTATTTTCCTTATCAAAGTATTCAATTTTATCGATAGTAATATCATTTTCTTTAAAAACAAGCTTTATTTTTCCAAACTTACTATTTATTTCTACTGGTGACCCAACTTCAATATTAAAGGAATTAAAATTGCACCCAATAATAAGAGAACAAACGACAAAACTAAAATCTGATTTTTTATATATACCTTTCATATATTTCTCAATGATTATCTCTTTTATTACACTCCTAAATGAAAAGAAGGAATATATTAACTCCTTAAAAGGATTAACATATTAAGAAATGTCACTATACACTATAATAAAAATTCAATAAAAAATGAAGTAAAATAAGTTGACCCAGTTGACTAATGAAAAAATTAGGTTATAAATACCACTTGATTGGAAATATTTTTATTTAACCCTATCAGAATCAATACTCCTATTGTATACAAAATCAGTTTCTATTAAAGTATCATCCTCAGAAGGTTCATAAACCAATCTTATTTCATATTGTGGCCAATCATTTTTAAAATTATTAATTCTTAACCTCATATTGTATTTATCGATGAGTGTTTTATCAAAATCGAGAGAATCTCTAAAGTAAATTTCAATTTCCCCTTTAAATTTAAAGGGAAAGGTAATCAATGCTTCATATGAACTTGAATCAAAGATCTCATCCTCAAACACAGGAATAGGTGAATTAAAAATCTTTTCGCCTTCCATATAAACACTAGAATATATCGCATCATCATTTTCATACAACCTTTGAGATAAAGAGTAGGTATCATAAAAAAACTCAAAGGTATCTCCATGCCTACTTCCTTCTTTATACTTCACCTTTTTTTTAATTCTTCCTGATTCATCGTAAAGCAAGTACTCCCCATGCTTCTTCCCCGCAAGTGTTGGGATATACTCATTAATTAACCCAGTATCAAAATAACTGATTACTAATATACTATCTTTTCGTTTGGAAATCATCTTCTTAACATTTCCATTATCATGAAGTTCAATAATTAAATTTAGAGAATCATTTTTCAAAATGGATACAATATTACCTTCTATAGAAACTAAATTTCTTTTATCCTCACAGCTAAATGTAAATAGAATCAATATACTGAAACACAACTTACTTACTCCACTTTTTATTTTTATCATCTCTTAAATTAAATGACTCTTCTTCATTATTTGTTCTATAATCTAATGTATCTCCACCGACATCCATTTTAACTGATACCGTCCCATCAGAATGGTTTTTACCAGTACCACTAATGAAAATTGTATCCTTATTGGTATTTTTCTCTAATAATTTACTCCCAAAGTCAAACACTGCTACCCCAATTTCAACTCCCTGTACAAAATCCTCGTTCGCATTCTTAGAAGGGTCAACTCTCAAATAAGGAAGAATAAAAGAATCAACATTTATATCATTCTCTACCTTTCCTTTTCGAACCTTTGAATCATCGCCACTATATAGATTTGAGGAATGGGTATTTCCTGATCCACCGTTGCTAAGTTTATTGTCTACTGATACCAATAAATCAGTTAAAGATCTTTCAATATTTTTTATGGTTTTGTCAAAAGCTTTAAAACTATTTTCAATCCCATCTCTTACAAAAGCGAATTCACTTTCTACTTCTCTCTTAAAATACTTAGATGGGTCACAATTTTCACATGGCATCATCCCATCCGGATCAATAAACCTTATAGGGTTATCAAACACATAATTGTAGGGCGAATGTCTTGTCATCTTGTCCGCCATAGGATCCACCACTCCCCACCTACCCAATACCGGATTCCCGATGTTCGGGACAGGCTATACATCCTTGCTCCGTAATCCTAATACTCCAGCCCGTTGTCCTCGATCAGTTCCTTCCCATTGTACAAATACTTATTCTCCTTAACACCACCATATTCAAACCCCAGCCCAGCCAACTCCAATCCCCATGGATTCCTGAGTTTCTCAGGACAGGCTCCATGGGTCTCTTGAATGGACCAAGATGTTGTTCTTGAGGGACTAAAATCATCAAACCAATCTGTTAGACAGGCAGGCCTGACGGCATCAGCAGTTTAATTTCCAAGACAGTTTCCATGTATCTGGCTTATGAAATATACAAATTTTCTTCTAAAACCTCATGTTGGTTGGCGCAGGAATCTGAATTACATATTGATTTTAATATTTAAGAAATATTTCCTGTGTAAAAACTGAATTAATCAAAGAGTCTTTATCAGAGGGAATAATTTCTACATCTATTTTTATACTATTTTTTTCTATAGAATCCTTTTGAAATTCAACCAAATAATAGTTTTTTTCAATCTTCTTAGAAATTAATTTTTCCCTTGAGTTCAAATAATAGAATTCGAATTCACCTTCATACGGAAAATAATTTTTTAGTAACAAGTTCACCTTATTATCACTCACCCATTCCGAATCTAATAATTTCATATTTAAAGCATTGTACCTCTTTTCATCATGTTCATACATATCCAAATATAAAATATCATCCTTAACTTTGAACTCTCTCGTAGTCACTAAATTATGATACGTTTCCTTAGTTAAGGTATCATTAACTTTTTCACTTATAATTCCCGATAAAAATGAAGTATATGCTAAATTAGAAGCTGAATCTTTTTCATAATGATTTAATTTTGTAAAAATTAAACCATTATCATCAAACTCCTGCCTTAAAATAAACTTGTTCTCTTTATTGAAAATTTCAAGTTTATCGATCAAAATATCATCATGCTTTAATAAGATCCTTATTTCTCCTAACTCACCACTTAAAATTATTGGAGAATTTCCTTCTATATTGAAATAATTATTATTGCATCCAGCAAAAATAACACTAACAATTAAAATGACATATAAATTATTCATCTCTCTTTTCTTTAATACTATCCAAGGCTTTTTTACCTTCATTAACTCCATTTCCCGTTCCTGTAACTTGAATTGTATCATTACCAATAACTCTTTTATACCTTATACTCCTTCCAACTCCATTACTATAAGTTTTAACATCAAGAAAGATCGTGTCCTCTTTTATATTAGAATTTTTAATAATCGTTTCACCCGAATGTCTATCCTTAATCTTTCCTGAAATTTCTAATTCATTGGTTAAACCAAGTATAGCACTTAAAGCATTAGCAACCCTCTCCATAAATCCACCAGAAGGTGCACCTTTCCCAACTTCACCTAAACCATCCATATTTACAAAACCAGCTATTTTATCACTATTTGTCCCAGAATCTACAGGACCACTACTAAATTCTGTTTCAGTAATTATTCCTGCGGTTTGACTATTTACATTCTTAGTTCTTTCAGCTCCTAATAAACTTTGCAAATTCGATTTAATGAAATCAAAGTTTTTATGCATCTCCGAAACGAAAATAAATTCTGAAGAAGGTGGACAACAATTACCCGGCATCATCCCATCCGGATCAATAAACCTTATAGGGTTATCAAACGCATAATTGTAGGGCGAATGTCTTGTCATTTTATCCGACAAAGGATCCACCACTCCCCACCTACCCAGCACAGGATCATACATCCTCGCCCCGTAGTCATAATACTCCAGCCCGTTGTCCTCGATCAGCTCCTTCCCATTGTACAAATACTTATTCTCCTTAACTCCTCCATTTTGATATCCCAGCCCAGCCAACTCCAATCCCCATGGATCATAGTGGGTCTCTTGGATCACTATCGAGGGGGTACGGGAAATACTAAAATCATCGAACCAGACGTCGTCGGCTGTTTCATTTATCAAGACGGTTTCCATGTATCCATCTTGTGAAATATACAAATTTTCTTCTAAAACCTCATGTTGATTGGCGGCTTTTCTGCTTAGGGGCTGCTTGCCTACTTCGTAGCGGTTGCCATCACTGTCATAGAGGGCATAAAGTAAGTAAGCTTCCGGGGTTTGCTTTTGCTGTAGGTCTGTCGCCACTATACCAATCATATTTAATATCGTTATCGGGTTGGCAGCTCCTGCTTGCTGGGTACTTTTGGACAATTCATTGAGGTCATTGAGGATTTTACTTTTTCCTCCACTGCTTACAAACCCTGCCGGGTTTGTTTTTTGAAATAGCTGTTCCTCGTACTTGCCATATACACTTAGGTTAAGGCGATCTCCTGTAAATACCTCTTGCCTACTTGATGGGCCTAATATCCTTCCTCTTGCTGCATTTAGCCATGCAACTTTATCTCCACCCGGGGTTACATTGTGTTCCTGATCAGTTTGCCTGGAAGCACTTAGCCCAGAGAAATCTTCCTGCTCTTTCAGTACATGTTGGCTTTCCATGGTCGCCAACTTTGTCTCGGTTTTAGGCTGCCTAAGCACCTGTCGAACATTGCCTAGATGGTCTTTAACAAAATACTCATATTGATATACTCTGGATTCATAAGTTACCCGGCCTTCTTCATGGATCATATAATCCAAGTATCCGTTTAGAAACACCAGCTCTCCAATATAGTCTCTTGTTTTAGCCGAATTGTCTTGGTTCTCCTGAACCGTCTGGCTTAGCTTTTTCCCTTCTGCATCATAGGCAAAGTTAATTTTTCCTCCAGTAGAAAAAGTGATCTCTTCGGGCAAATTCAGGTGGTTGTAACTAATTTTAGTAATCCTCTTGTCGGGATTGGTGGTTTGGTTACCATTGGCATCATAGCTGTAATCTTCTTGAGACCCGGTATTGGGTTTAAAATCTTTCGCGGTATGGGTATTGGAAACCAACCCGTCTGTGACGCGTAACAATTTATTGGAATAGCTACCTCCTAAATCCTCATTGCTATCGTACTTGTAGGTCAAATCATCCACTTTTCCATAGGTATTATTTGACTTTTCGTTAAACCTAGCCATAGTCAATATATTACCATTGGCATCATAGCTGATTCCTTGGAGGGAATAATGGTTATTTTCCCCTGCTGCATTAAATTTTGCAGCTAACAGTCGATTGGCATTGTCATATTGGTAAGCAAAACTCCTAGCTTTACCATTCTGCCCCACCCATTCTATGCCGGCAATATTGCCATTATAATAACTCTTCTCACTACCGGTATGGTAATAGAGTTTTTGTTTGAATATCCCCATTTCATTGCTACCTTGGCTATTTAGCCAGCCTCTAATATTATAGTCATAGGTTTGACTGATAGCTGATTGGCCCGGAAATGATTTGGAAACAAGTTGCCCGAGGTCATTATAAGCATAAGCAGCCAGGGTAACAGCAGGATCGGATCCAATTTTATGTGTTATCGAGGCAATTTGACCGGTAACATTGTAGGTAAATGTTCGGAGGATATCGGGGATTTCAACCCTACTGCTTGAAAGCAAAGTATGAGTAGGTTGACCCTCAAAATTATAAGCAGTCGAATTCAACACTGTTCCCCCAAGCTGGTCTTCAGCGATTGTTTGAATCACTCGCCCTTCCTCATCGTAATATATAGCGGTGGTATAAAATTCCCCGGTTTCCAAGTTTTTCACCTTTTTACCTGTCTGTAAACCGTGAATTCTTGTAGTAGGCTGAGGGGTAAAAGGTAAACCATGGTCAACATAGGAAAATTCACTTAAGAATTCATAGGAATCGTAATAGTTGACAGTCAAGATATCGCCTTCATCTTCCGGCCAAGCCCCAACCTTGCCTGAACTTCCCGTTCCAATCTGAGCAGTGAATTTTTGGTTTCTTTTGGCTTTCATAGCAAATCCGGGTTTTAGGCTGATGGATTTTTCAGCCACATATTCTTGATACCCATCGTATTTACCGGAAGTTATCCTAGATCCTGTTTTTACCTTAGCTGTATTGGCCTTTACTGAGGCTTCATTTGAAGGCATCTCATTGAGATTGTTTTGGATTGTAGCCCTGTCATCATTTGAGCTGGTCATTCCGGTCATCACTACCCTTCCTAGTCCATCATATTTTGTAAAGAGCCACTGTTTTGGGCTTTCATTCGCCATATTGGCATCCTGAATACCTACCAACCGGTCTTGATTGTCATATACCATGGATTCCAAACCTTTTCCGGGTATGTATTTTTCTACCATTCGCCCCCTTTTATCGTAGGTATAATGAAAATATTGTTCCTTAGCCAGGCTTGTATTGGTACTGATATCAGTACTCCAGTTTGCATCGGCAAGAATTTGGGTGGCCCTGGGAGGAATGACCACGCTTAACCTTGAGAAAACATCGTAAACATAGTAGGTACAAAGCCAACCCGAATGGCCTTCATCTGTTGGTGCCGCAGTATCCTGCACTTTTTTTAACACTACTCTATCTAGTTTATCCGTGTAGGTGAGGGTACTTTTGTCGTCTTCATCCACAGTGATCTCTACCCACAGATCATTGGCACGAAAAGTTAAACTGCTTTCGGGAAGTCCAGTCTGATTTACGGTAAATACACGAATAGCTTCTTCCGTAGTATTGGGCCTTCTATAAAATTTCAGCTCTTTACCGGACCCCATTTTCCAAGCATTTCCTTGCGCTGCTTGTTTGCTGACTCTATTTAAAGGTGAAGCTTCAAAATCTTTTTCTACATAGCCTGAGGGATTTGCTCCATATAGGGACGAATAATAAGCATTTTGTTCATTAATAGCGGCAGGGCGAAAATCTCCGGGTTTTTGTCCGTTGGTAATAGAGAAAGGGAGCCATTCCTTGGGCTGCATACCAAATTCATCATAAACGACAGGTACAATCAAATCCTTGCCCGAAACAGTGCTTTCTTTTCCCACTGTCTGCATTGTCCGACCAAGTCCATCATGATAAACGAATTGCTTTTGAGATTGGCTTGAATTAACCGACACAATAGTCATTTCATCCAGCCCGGCTTTTTTTGCCGTATATTTCTTCACATAATTATGGTTGGCAACTATCGCTTTTACCGGTACCTTAGGTGTCATACACCCGGAAGAGGTATGAACATATGCCAAGTAGTAAGTAGTCGTTGCGGAGATCGTAGGTGTGGTGAAACTTTTGGATGTCCCTAGTTGAGTATTTTGGTCGGAAGCAAACCATCGGTATTCAAAACCTGCAGGTGCAGGAGACGCTGTAAGTTCTACTGAACCGCTCTCAAAGCGTGAGACATTTACTGCTGAAGCTTCTATTTCCTCACAAGGGTTTATGTTGGGTACCCGTATTGGTAGGTTGTCATTAAAATTCCCATCAAAGGTCATGAACTGATAGGTCAAAATAAAAGAACCGGCTGAGTTGAAGGTTATGCTTATGGAATTATAGGTCTCATAATTGATCGTTGCATCAGGAACAGACCACATACTTCCAATCCCATTGTTTGGATATACCATAGTGGAACCATTCCAGAAATTAACTTCAAATAGGGCTGTTTCACCTATACTAACAGTAGTCGGGCCAATTATTTGAACCTGAGTGACCTCTTGGCCAAATACATATTGCCCGTATACACAGATTAAAAGTGAAAAGACATAAGGCTTCATTTTGCATCCTTCTTAGTAAAATACAACTCATGGATTTGTCCACGACGCGCCTTCATTGGTATCAATAAAATCCCATCTTTTCCGTTAACTCGAATGGAATAACTGGTCTTTATTCCATTGATCTCAATAGCTAACTGCGATGTACCTTCAATTTCCCATTTACCGTTGACAATATTCTGTCTTTTACCCATTACCCATTGGGCAGTAAAAATCCCGTCCTCTGAAAAAATAAATGACCTGGACTTAATGGCTTGTTTCATTGCTTCTGATTCAGCCGTTTTGGTCATTGAATCTTTTGCCGAAATGCCGTAATTTATTGCTGACAGCTGATTTACAGAATCCGTTTGCCAATATCCAATTAGGTTTTGGGCATCAATTGCCTCTATCTTTTGTGCAGCTACAGGACTTACAGCGATAAGAAAAACTACTAGAATAAATAAGATTAATTTTTTCATCGCACCTACACTTTAAGGATTCAATCCACTTGTTTGATAGTTGTACTCATAAAGTTCCTTTAACTGACCTTGATCATCTCTGATTGCTTTCAAACGCCCCTGGTAGTCGTATTGGTAATGCAAGGTGTAATTTCTAGCATCTGTCTTAGATGTCAGCCCAACCAAAGGATCATAGGTATAGGTGGTCATTCCGGCATCAATTGGGTGTAGCCGCAATTCATCCAAATGCAAACCGTTTCCTTCAATGCTAAGCTTATTTTCAGTAACTATCCTTTGGATTAACTTCCATTTATTGTCTAATTCCTCTGTCTGTCCCATAAACTCCCAATTGGCTGAACCATTGGCCCTTTTCACCCAAAATGTAAGCAAATATTTTTCACTTGAACTAGCCTCTATTCCCGACTTTGAGATACTTCCTGTTCCCAAATCATAATACCTACCACCTGTTCTGGAGCCTATAGAAGAAACGGAATTACCCATAAAAGTCCACCCTCCTTTCTCTTGCGTTTCAAATGATGTGTAAGAAATTTGATCAGGACGGGAGTTAAGCACCTCACATACCGGTAATTTTTCAGTAGAATCCCATAGAATTGCCCTATTATTTTGACCTAACTCTTCTATTTGGTTAATATTAAATGCTTGATCGTAGCCAAGTTTGGTCTTTTTTACAAAAGACTCATGAAATGAAATTCCGTCTACTGAGTGGGGAAAATTTTTTATTGGAGCATCTGTTTCTAGATGTAGAATTTCATCCAATAAAACCTCTCCTGATTTAATTTTCCATTTTCTTGCCTGCCCACTAATTACCCCATTTTTCACAGATTTAACCGATTCTATTGGATCACTAATCATATTTTTGTTTAACAATGCATTAATCTCTTGAGAAGGCTTTTCATACTCCAAAGGGTACTTATACTCTTCACTTTCAAATCCCCAATTAGAATTGACTACCGTTCGTCTTCGAAGTTGATGAAATGCATTGTATTGATAAGAGCGTTCAACCGTTAATTCAGAATCATCTGAAAATAATTTATCCATTTCATAGGCTGGTTTAAAAGACTCAGATTCTATAGAAAATGCTGTAGTTTCTCTTAGCGTTACAGGCAGAAATGGAGGCATTGATCCATTGTTTTGAAATTGTAATATAAATTTTATAAAAGGGAAAGATTGCCACACTTTTACCGGCGATCCCGATTTGAGGGTTTTATACCCAAGCACCCTTTTACTCTCAACCACATTTCCAAAATTATCTGCCTGAGTCTTTGCTATTAATTTACCTCTTTTATAATCATAACTCTTTTTAATAACAAGCGGCATTTCATAGGGATTATTCTGCAAACCGATTTGATCCGGATAATCATAAAAAGAAGTAAATTTATGGATTGTTTCACCATTACCATCAATTTTTTCAACAACCCTTTGATAACCTATGGGTCGGCTTTGCGTCATGGATAGGGGAAAAGCTGAGTGGGAAAAAGCTTTAACACCTGTAGCAAAAATATCGGAGCCTTGACTTCCTGATGTAAAAGGAGCATGATATTTTAAATCACTTCCAGCTACGCCGGATGAAAGATCAACATTACCTTCTTGGGTATATTCGAATTTCCTTATGATGGGAAGATTAAATTGGTCAACATCATGAATTTCAGCAACACGTATACCACCTCCAATTTTTTTTGTTATTGAGCCTTCTTCCAATAACCTGTATTTTAACTTGACTTTGACATCTATTTCACCGGTATATTGAGGAATATATTTGGTTAGATCAAAGATTCCTGTAAAATTGAAGTTCCAAGGAGTTAGCACAGAAGCGCAGGGTTCGATATTGTCGCCATAGGCAACCCCACCTGTACTGCATTCATACCACAGCTGAACTTGTGCTAAAGGATTTAAAGTTACTGAAGACGCTATAGATGAATCAATATAATTCCATGCGGACCATCCATCCTCTTCCAAAGGAGTCTCATTAATAAAACTATAGTCATTGGGCTCATAAAAAAACTGCCTGCTCCCCCCTGTGGGCCAAGTAATTTTGTTTAAAACACCGTATTTCATTTTTCCCCTATCAGGATCTTTATTAATTCCCGGATAGGTCTTATCTTGAAAAGTTTGCGAACTAAATGAAAAAGTAGGAATCAATCCTGTACCAATATTACCTGCCCCATTAAAATATCCCCAATGGTCTGTATCTCTACTACTATACCCGGGTAGCAAGTGCATGTTGTTATATTCAAAAGAATAAACTTGATCCTTGTCTACAATTAATTTTTTCAATGTTAACCTTTGGCTGGGCTTGTCGATAAATTCAAGAGCAAACCTTCTTTTAATCTCATTTTGATTGTTCTTTAAGAGTATTGAATCTAATTTGAATGAAGAAAATAAATACTCCATGGCAGGATGGGGCATATCCTTACGAACCGAAGTAAAAAACTCAAGTCTTCCATTCTCAAACAATATTCTTTTTAAATTATGCCTGTAGTTTCTACTTATCGTTTGACCTCTATTCTCAGGAAAGCCTCCCATATTAGTTAAACTCCCATTGCCAAGAAAAATATTGCTTCCATGATGGGTATAATAACCTATTGCTGTGGACTGGTATTCATAGAGAGATGATGAGGTATCAAAGTTTGAATAATCATACTCAAAAAGAATTTCATCATTTAAATTCGGAGAGACTATTTTTGTCAGATACCAGCTTGTGACTATATCTTTTACATCCCCGGAACCACCTTCCTGGGTAAAAGTGGCAGATTCTGATTTTGATAATTCTAATTCTTCAAAATAATAAATCACCCCATTTTCATCTGTAATTTTCCACTTTTTAAAACCACTAAAACGGAAGATAACAGAACCGAAGTTTTTGAAGATAGAACCTTTATCCACCAATTCAATTTTGATATTGGCATAGGGAAGAGTTCTTATTCCTCCATCGTTATCAAAAAAGAACTTTCCTGATTTTCCATTAAAATTATAATAAAACATATCGGGCATTCCATCTACAAGCCCTACTCTTTGACTTTCTAAATAATTATCTGATGGATTAGGCCAATTATCTTTTAATAAATGTCCTGTATAGTAAAAACCAATAGATTCTTCATCATCATTTATTCCTCCAATTGCTCTCGTGATAACACCTCCTACATTTAAAGACCAACCGGAGCCCACCCAGTTGGGGAATTCATTGACTTTAACCCCTCCTGTAAAATAGGACAAATCAACATTGGCATGAAGCTCCTTTGAATCAACAGTATACAATGGAATTCTAATATCAGGAATACCGGTATAATGATTAACAGTGGAAGGAGTATAATTTACTAATGAATAGGCATTAGGTGATGGGAAAGTTACATGTTGGTCTTGAGAAAAACCAAAATTACTTACTGTTAAACAGAAAATAAAAATACAAAAAGACCGTATAAAAACACTAGTTAAATTATCTCTTTCCATATTCCTCAAACTATAAAAAATTTGCAAATAATTAGATTGAAATATTCAATTATAAATTAAAATAATAAATAAAAACAAAAAAAACAATTTAGATAAAATAAATTAAAATATATAAATCATTTTATTCAATTAAATTAACTCTATAAAAACACCAATAATTAGGCTATTTATCTGCTAATTATGAATTCAAATTATGTAAAAACATATACGCTACTTACAAAAAAGACATCTCCATCTCTTCAAAAAAAACATTTGGGGCAAGCTTAGTAAATCCCCAGCTTCACCCTCCTAAAATGAAATTGATTGGCATAGATGGTGGCATTGGAGGTGCTGTCATTTTTGTTATTGTAAAGGCTTTCTGCCCTTAGCCAAAGGTCCAGTGTTTGGTTTTGGAGCCTGTCTTTTGAGAGGGTCATTGGTGTAAGCTCAGTAGTAGCGCTGGCCTGATTTTGTCGCTCCAGGTAGTGCATGTTGTTTACGCTTGTATAAGGCTGTGCAGGATGGTTGAGCAGGTAAGTGGGGTGAAAGGTATTGGTGTCTTTGGGGGCCAGGCCCTGTGGCAGGCGAAGGTAGAGCAGTACCTCCTCTCCTGCTTCCCAGATGCCATTGCCATTGCCTTCTCCGCCCGTCAAAGCTTTGAAAACAATGCTATCCATTCCCTGCTGGTACATCGGCACCTCGGGCACCGTCCTTCCATCCAGAAGGATCAGGTCTTTTTTGGGGCTGTAGATGGCTTTGGGGGCAGCAAAAGCCATGATCCTAAGGGTATCGGCCACTTGCTGGTCAGCCCTGATCACAAAGTCCACCCCGGCCACAAAGCTGGAATCGGAATAGCGCCCAAAGGTAAACTGAAAGGCCTGCTTGCTATCGATCGCTTCCTTGCCTGCCAGGGCTGAGATGGTGATTTTATCCGGGCTTATTTGTAAATCCGAATGCCGGCTGATCGGGATGATCTCGATTTCTTTTGCGAGGGCATTGCCTATATTGACCAGGGAGAAAGGCAGGCTTTCTGCTTTCCCCTCTTCAAAGTAAAAATGCTCCTGGTTGTTGGGGAACACCATTCCTAGTTGGGCTTCTGGCTCAGCTTCCCTGTTGATCCCCAGCCAATGGCCTCCTCCGGACAAGGGAAAGGCCAGCTTACCTTCTTGGTCTGCCTTTATCAGGCTGTCGGCTTCAAAAGCGCGGGTGGAAAGGTTAAACTGTCGGAGAAGGTAATTTTCCCCGGGTGCATAGCCTCCTGCCGTACTTACAGCAATGCTTTCTTCCTGGACAATGGGTCCATCAGGAATAAAGGTACGGGACAGCAGCTTTATTTTATTGGCATTGGCATGGGTTATTAGGCTTAGGGCCGGACTTTCCCGCTTGATCTCAAAGGTATTGCCATACTGGTCGAAACGATCAAAACCGGGGTTTACATGGCTCCATTTGGCAGGGATAGCAGGAGACTTGGCAAATTCATTGCGGTGAAAATCCAGTTGTTGCTCGGTATCTGCCGCCCAGTGGTTGGGATAGTCTGCGGTATGGGTTTCAAAATGGCTAAGGTCAGCACTTCCAAAAAGCTGGGTCATGTGCCAATTGTTGTACTTGAGCCAGTCCCCATCGGTCTTGGTCAGACGCACGGCCAAACCTTTGAGTGAGCGGTGCATTTCCAGGATGGGAAAAACCACCTGTTTGCCCTTGGGACCATAGTAAGGATGGTTATTGGCAGGGTCGAAAGCACTGACGGAGGCCACCAGATCCTTGTTTTGCCCAGCCACATAGTAGGCCGTCAAGCCGCCCATACTTAAGCCTGTAATGCCTCTTTTGCTGCGGTCGGGTATGCTTCGGAAATTTTGGTCTACATGCTGTACCAGCTCCCGGAAATGGGCACTAAAATCCCATCCCCAATGTTCCCGTTCGGTTTCATGGGCACGTACATAATCATAAGGCAGGGCATTGCCATAGGGTATGCCTTCCCGTTCTTTTTTGCCGGGAGAAAGGTTGGGTTCATAGCCATCCCAGGTGACGATGATCAGGCCTTTTTCCCTGGCATATTTTTCCCATTCCATCACAAAGGGAGGTTCTAACCTACCGTTTTCCGGATAATGCACATCGTCTTCCAAGTCATAAGCATCCCATTTGTACCTGCCTCCATAGCCATGAAAATAATACACCACCGGGTATTGCTTCTCCGGTTGCTCGGCATAATCTCCCGGCAGGTAAATCCTGTAATTTCGCTCCGTGGCAAAAGCATCACTGTAGAAAGCAATGTCTTGGAAAGGTTCGGTTTTTGGGGTTTCGCAAGCCAGGAAGCTTAGCAAGATTAGGAGTTGAGTGAATCCTTTGCAGGAGAGTAGGTGGCTGAGTGGCTGGGTGAAGGGCATAGTGGCGTTTTGATTTTTGTTTGAACCTGTATGTTAGGTTGATTTTGTCAGTATTGTTGCGAAAAAAAGGCAACAATACCGACAAAATCGATTGATGTTTAATTTCGATTTCCGTGGGTTGACACCACACGGTTATTATTATTGAAGCCCTTCAGGCTTCTTCGGGTTCTGTAAATTGGGCTTTATAATCTTGATAAAATCGTGAACGTTACTCTCTCTATAATGAATCATTACAATAATCCAAACCAAAATCGATAGACATTAATCCCACTACCTAATATAGCAGTATCGTTGTGATTTTGTCAGCATTGTTGCGGAAAAAAAGGCAACAATACCGCCAAAATCGTGGCATTCCTATTGATTTACCAGGGGCTTACACCCCTGGCTTTGGTATTTCGCCCCTCCAGGGCTTTGTCTAGATTCAATGTTATTTACCCTTGGTCACTGCGTTAAGTGCAAAATTTAATTTCCAAGGAAAGGGTGGCATTGTTCTTTGAACTTAAATTGCGAAAATTATTCAAAAATGAACTGTCCAATATTCCACATCATCCTTTAATGCTTTGAGTCTAGCTGCCCTCTTATTGGTTAATTATTTACTATACTACTTCCTCCTACCTGAAAGGATTGGTGCCCCATTCGTATCTTTTTTCCGGATCGAAATCCGGATTGGGTACGGGGTTTTGGGCATTGGTGGCGACTTGCCATTTCTTTAAGGCCTTCTTCATTTCGGCCAACTTATCAGGATAACTGAATTTCAGATCTGTCATTTCTATGATATCGTACTTCAGGTTGTACAAGTCAAATTCGCCGGTAACCAGATTTTCTATTATTTTCCAATCTCCCTTTCTCAGTGCAGACATGGGCACCTCATGGTGGTAAACAGGGTAATGGGTAAACACTTCCCTCTCCGGATCAAATTTATTTGCTGTTAAAGGCGAAACCATTGAAACCCCATCCAAGACTTGACCTTGCGGCTCCTTGCCTTGGCCCAATTCCAAAAAGGTAGGATAAAAATCCACGCTGGAGACGATGGCTTCGGAATTACTCCCTGCCTTTACCTTTTCCGGCCAGCGCACAATTAAAGGTACGCGAATTCCTCCTTCATAAAGCGTTCCTTTTCCCGCTCTAAAGGGCGCATTGGAAGTGGCAATATAACGCAAGGGATGCTCTTCGGGATAGACCTCTTTGCTCTCTCCTCCCAACAATGGAATATTGTCAAAACGGTTGTCCACTCCTCCATTGTCAGAATAGAAGATAAATACGGTATTGTCCATCAAGCCTTTTTCCTCAACTGCCTCCATTATGGCCCCCACACTTTCGTCAATATGGGTAATCATGGCTGCATACACCGCATTGCTTGGGTAGTCCGGATCTTTGGGCTTGTTGAGGTATTTATCGATCAGGTCCCTATCTGCATCCAACTGTACATGCACATCATAATGCGAAATAAAAAGAAAGAAAGGCTCCTTTTTATTCTCCTCAATAAAGTCAACGCCCATGCGTGTGAGCGTTTGGCTCAATCGCTCATTTTCTTTGGTTTGGTATTCGGGTACAAACTTTGGATGATAAAAACCACCACCCGCATACATATAGGCTTCATCATAGCCTCGGCTATTGGGCAAGTGCTCGGGATTGTTTCCCAGATGCCATTTTCCAAAATAACCGGTATTGTAACCTGCAGCTTGCATGGCATTGCCGATGGTTGAGATTTTATCAGGAAGGTGTTGCACCGGATGATGGGGAACGGTTACTTCCTCATTGGGTCGCCAGTGCCCCGGTATAAAATCGAAAATACCTACCCTCGCAGGATACTGACCTGCCTGTATACTGGCCCGGGTAGGCGAACAAACAGGTGCTGCATAAGCATTGTGAAACAACATTCCCTGGCTGGCCAATTTATCGATATTAGGTGTTTCATTGAATCGATTGCCATAAGCAGGCAGGTCTCTACCCCCCAGGTCATCGGCCATAATCAACACAATATTGGGTCGGTCCTGAGCAGTCGCAATAAAGGCGCTGAAAACAAAAATCAGCAGGATAATAGTATTCAATAATTTAATCATCGGGTAAATGGTTATTTGGGCAGTGATTGATTTCGTTTTTGAGGGTAGGCTTTCGCTTGTAAATTAAAGCAAAGGAAATCTGTCTGAATCAATAAAAAGCATTAACCCAATACAAAGCTTGCCAGCAATTTTTGAACCTCATAAACATCCACAGATTTATTGAATTTCTTACTTACGGCGGGTTGATGGTCACTTGAGATCCAAATCTTTAATTCCGCATCCAGGTCAAAAGTCCCTGCGGTCTCTATACTGAACCTGGAAATGCTCTTATAGGGCAAGGAAAGGTATTCAGATTTCCTTCCGGTAAGCCCTTGTTTGTCCACCAATATCAGTCGCTTACTGGTAAAAATAAAAGTATCCCTGATCAATTTAAAGCCTGTTTCGATTTGCTCATCAGGGATTAAAATTTTTCCAAAGTCCTTTTGCAGCGTTTCTTTATTGACTGTTCCGGCATTGCCTAATAATGAATTGAATAATCCCATACAATTGGTTAATTGAGTATTTGGTTTGCTTGTTATTAGTGAATTAAATTTAGTAAATATTGTGCAGAATAAGGTTTTATCGAAAGGATTATCTCTGAACGGTTCTGAATTAAGTTACAGGGTTGGCGGAAAGAAGTACTTTTTACAGGTATTATCATAAACCATGGCCTTTTATCGCTTCAGACAGCTTAGTTATATGGCAGTTTTATTTCAATATCCTTCTATCAAACAAAAAATCGCTAACAGCAGCTATTGTTATTTTCTTAAAATGCTTGTGATAGGGGTTTATTAAAAAATTAAAATCTCCCGATACAACCGCTGAAGGCACCTTCAAAACACAAAAATCTAATGCTTCTATAAATTCATCTCCAATTTTCTGGGTACTGGCATTTGGTGGATGATTGTTCCAGTATTCAGGAATATCTTTTTGTTCCAATACTTTAATTTGGATATCATCAGGAATATCAATCTCAACCATTACATAATCACTGGGTAAAGTCGCTAAAGTCAAATGTACAGCCACTTCAGCCATTGCCAAGGCCCTACTTTCCGCTGAATAGATTATTTCTGTACCCTTTGAATTCCATCTGTTTCCAGATTTAGCTGCTCCTTTTCCGCTTAACGAATTTGAGTATTTCTTCTTTGATAATCTATAAACGATCATTAAGCAAAAATCCCTTGATCTATTCTATTCAATTCAGCCATTACCAATTCTTTGCCATAAGAATCTTTCAATAATTCGGCAGGTTTTAAACTACCTAAGGCATATGACGGCGTGTTAAGCCATAGGTAAAATTGTTCAGTGGAATCAAACACTTCATTACCAAAATTTGTCACTTCGGCCAACTCTATTATTTTTTCTGTATGTATTGGTTTAAATACATAATTGGCTTCATTTTGATGCCTTTGTAAAGTTTTCTTTGACAAGTTTAAGTATTCCGCCCAGTCATCTTCTGAGAAAGGGGTTACTTCTTTGATTACACGGAATAAATTGTATGGAAACCCTTCCCTAATAGCTTTGATAATAAGCATTTTATTTTCAAAAAAGTCAGTATAGGTAAAGTCTTTGGATTGAATTTCGAATGTAGAAGAATCCCCTATTTCCTTAACATAAACCTTAATCGCCTTATTTATAGCCTTTAAAACGGCAGCATGTTTTTTTTGTTCTTGAGCAATCATAGCACAGACATTTGTACTTCAATATAAGACAATTGTCTAAAACTTCAAAACTTGACGGCGTATTTTTCTATGGGGCCCGGCTGTAAATAGTCACCTGCATTAGCACTTAACTTTGTAAGACTGCCTGATGGCCTTCGGTTTCTTTTACGAGAATTTATACTATCTCAAGCTGATATATTAGAATGTTTGCGTCAGAAATCCCCTTGCCCCCTTTACAAAGAAAGGGGGATTTTGTGCTTTTCAGATTGACGATTTCGTCGCTGATTTTGAATTTCCTTAGACCATTTCAACTACATCAATTGCGCTTTTAATTGATCCTGGGTTTACGGTTTACGAAAAAATATCCCTCCGCGGTAACGGAGGGATATACGCATTAAAACTTAAAACCGGTTGGGTCGTGGGTTTTATTTATCTGAAAGCTCTCTACCTTCAAATATTTTGTCCAATAACTCGGTATTTTTTCCTCCTGCGTAGGATTCTCTTTCCTGAAGGAAATCCAAATACTCATTCAGGTATTTTTGGGAGATTTCTGAATTGTCCCCATATTTTTCTCTTAGGCCATCCAGTTTTTCATGCAGTTCGGCTTGGATGTCGGCATAGGCAGGATCATCATAGACATTTTTCAGTTCCATTGGATCATTGATTCTGTCGATCAGCTCCCATTCATCTGCATCAAAATAGTAATGTACAAGTTTGTATTCTTTGGTCACAATACCGTAATGGCGCTTTACCATATGTACAGAGGGATATTCATAATAGTGGTAATATACGGCATCACGTGTCCATTCTCCTTCTCCTGTCAATAGTGGCAAAAGGCTTTCACCCTGCATATCTTTGGGAGCTTCTATCCCTGCTGCAGCCAAGAAAGTTTGGGCAAAATCAAGGTTTTGAACCATCTCATTGGATTGAGTTCCGGGAGCTACTTTCCCGGGCCAAGCCACCAATAGAGGTGTTTTGAAAGACTCATCATAAATAAAGCGCTTGTCAAACCAGCCGTGCTCACCCAAGTAGAAACCCTGGTCAGAAGTATAAACAATAATGGTGTTATCCATCATCTCGTTGGCTTCCAAATAGTCCAGCACCCGTCCCACGTTTTCATCTACTGCTTTGATGGTACCCAAATAATCTTGCATATAACGCTGATACCTCCACTTCATCTTATCCTCATCTGTCATATTTGGATAGGCTTTCTTAAAATCTTCGATCATGGGATTGTAAGAAGCATCCCAAACAGCGCGCTGCTCCGGATTCATGCGTCCTACTTCTCCATCAAAGGCCGCCTTGTCCCAGCTGGAATTAGGAGCTATGCCCAATTCATCCATCACTGCCGGCGGAATTTTAGAATCTCCCGCCCAGTGCATATCGGTAAGCAAATTCATCTCAGCTTCGTGCGCCGCTCGACCTCTTCCTGAATAATCATCAAACAAGGTGGTAGGCTCAGGGAAGGACTTTTGGGTAAACTCCGCTACATGCCTTCCTGCCGGGAGCCACTCCCTATGAGGTGCTTTGTGCAAGTAAAATAGTAGGAAAGGGTCTTCTTTGGTACGCTCTTTTTCCAACCAATTTAGCGTCATGTCAGTAATGATATCTGTAACATAACCCTCCACTTCAATTTTACCTTCATCCTTGGTGATAAAGACCGGGTTGTAATACTTTCCTTGGCCGGGCAAGATTTTGAATTGATCAAAGCCCTTAGGGTTATTGCCAAAATGTAATTTACCAAACATGGCGGTCTGGTAGCCTTCCTCCTGAAAAATTTGAGGGAATGTTACATTGGTGGTATCAAAAGGAAAGTGGTTGTCTACCTTACCATTGATATGGCTGTGCTTTCCTGTCAATATGGTGGCCCTGGAAGGAGCACAAATGGAATTGGTCACTGAGGCGTTGGTGAAAAGCATACCCATTTCGGCAATCCTATCGATATTTGGCGTCTCAATCAGCTTATTGTCATAGGCAGATATGGCCTGATAGGCATGATCATCAGACATGATAAATATGATATTAGGTCGTTCGGCAGTCTCTTCCTTTTCAGCTGTTTGTTCACAGGCCGAAAGGCCAAGAACCGCAAGAAAGCCGGCTATTATTGGCGTATATTTTCCCATTAAGTATATAATTTATTGTTATGATTGGGAAAATTAGGGCTTTGGCTTAATAATTAAAAATGTTTTTCCAAATATAGGCGGATTATGTCATTTTGGGTAGTCCATTTTATTGATTTCCGTAAGGCCGATAAAATAGAAATGTCCGAAAACCCAAGAGGGTTTAAAAGCCTTACTTTATGCCGATGGGTTAGAATTTGGGTTTAATAGGAATAACCTGCTATTTCGAAGCGGTATTCAAATACGATTATGGAAAAATCCCATTACCCCCTTGTCAAGGGGGATTTGCTGAATTGGGAAATTAATGCTGATTTTGTGACATTGAAACTGGCTGAGAAAATTCAAAATCAGCTACGAACTTGTCAGTCCTGAAAGCACAAAATCCCCCTTAGAAAGGGGGCGCAGGGGGATTATTACGGGAAAGTCCTCCTATCTCTAGTTGATGTTTTACAATGTGCCTCGTCCTAAAAAAAGTTTACAGATTAATATTTAAATCCTGCTATAGATTTACAGTTTACGAAAGAAATCCCCCTTGGTCCCCCTTTAAGAGAAAGGGGGAGTTCGTAATTGCAAGATTAACGATTCCGAACCTGATTTTGCATTTTGTTTGCCCATTTCATAAACATCTAATCAGCATAAAATTCGTAATCCTACTTATCCCGCATTTACACGCCTTATTATAATTTATCCGGATCAGCAAGTGTTCAGATTAATTCTACCTTTCAATTTCTGAACAAATAAAATTAAAAAGCGTCATCTACCGGGGAATAGAATCCCTCGTAGATGACGCCAGCACTCTTTTGGAAAAGCCTTTAGACTGCTCCCAATTACTATTTTTTAAATCTTTCAGGTATAATAAATTCATAACCTTTAGGGGGCCATGGGCCTATACTCTGTCCTTCAGGTCTTGGAGCGGTCGGCCTGATTGGCTCAAAACCTGCTGCTGAATATTTAATATTTAAGAAAGGTGTTTCAATTTTTTTACCATCTACCAGAGACCGGATACCCATGTCTGAAATACCACTGGTAAGTAATGTCCGCTCCACCGGAGCTGTAGGATTTCCGGTGACAATGAACTTCTGAATATTTAATGTCAGGTAACTGAAATGAGAATAGCTCATGCTATGGTCCAGCACAAATTCGGTAGCCACCTGGCCCTGAGCAGTGTTGGCTGCATAAGCCCAACTCTGGTTGACATATCCCGTGAGCATCACAATCGCGCCTTTGGTACCATCTGTATATTCTACAATAATGGCATTTGGATCTTTTACCAAATCCCGCATGTTCCCTTCTTTTCTTCCTTGTATTTTATTACATGCTGCATTTACCAAATCCAGGTTGATCTCTCCATCATCCATGGCTTTCCAAACATCATCTCCTCCAAGACCAAGTACGCTCCTTACTCCCGTTTCTCCTCCCTCTCTTCTTTCCACCATGCATTGCAAAATCTCTGCTACATGGAACCCATAGGCATCCAGAGAAGCATAACCTATAGCGACTGCTTCGGTAATCTTAACCCCTAAAGGATGCTCCAATGGCTGGTCCCTCCAACAAAAGGGCAAGGATGACCCGGCCATCATAGGCACATTCAGTTCCTTTGCCCTGTCATACACCCACTTACTGTCCAACCAACTGTAAGAAAGGTGCTTGTCATTAAATAATGGAACCGATTTGTTAGAAGCATCAAAAACCCTGAAAATTTGCTCCAGATAATTCATTCTCGGGTACATTTTTATGCCATAGCGACTATTATCATAATCCCCATGTTCCCCTACATAAATCACCGCATCCACAGCAAGCTTATCACCTCCCAATGTGAGTGCTCCGGCGATGGTATCGTACATTTTGGCACCATTCATTCCGGCAATTCGCACTCCGGTATCATTGTCTCCGATCTGGTCGATCCATATCGATATAATTTTCACCTGTGGGGCTACCATGCCATCATCAGTTGGAATACCTGCAAAAAGCTTGGTGGCAATTACATCAGCATGGGCACTGTTCCGATAGATATTGGCAATCAATGCGACTGTTTTTTGCTCAGAAGCAGGCTTGTCACTGCTTAGCTCAATGACTTTGGCCATGGCTTTAGCCTCTTTCTCCCAGAACATGCCGGATAAATTGATGGCCGTGGCTGCCAAAGCTGATTTCTTTATGAAATTTCTTCTTGGATTTTCTATTTCCTTATTCATTTATGTATTGATAGCGGTTTAAGTATTATGATTCTTTTGAGGGTCCGATCAATTGCTTTTTGTAATCAATCATGTCAAATCGCTCCATTAAAATATCCAGATTGTCATTTTAATCATTTCTAATTACTAAAAAGACTTTTCCGGTAATTATCGGCTACCAGCCCACGGCATATCCGTTTCTTCTAGGATCTGCTCCTCCCATTATCCAGCCGGATTTTCTATCGATAGAAACACCCTGAGCTCCTCCTACTGTCATGGACCAATCGCCCAAACTTGTATCCAAAAGATAGCCCATTTGTCTTAAACTTTTAAGCACCTGATTGTCTACACGGGTTTCAATGATGATTTCTTTGGCAGGCACGGATCCCAGTTCGTCTTTCCAACGAAACCTAGGAGCACTTATGGCATCCTGAATATTCATCCCAAAATCGATATAATTCATGGCTACTTGGGGTACCGACTGTAAAATACCAAAGCTGCCGGGAGAACCCACGACCAATTCAGGTTTACCATCTTTGTGGAACTGCATCATTCCTCCAACACACCAACCTACAGCTTTCCAAGGCTCTACACTATTCGCTAATCCCGGTGTTTTTTCCATCCAGTCAATGGCGCTATTGAAAATCAACCCTGTTTTTCCGGCCACATATCCAGAACCAAATCCTCCACCATGGGTTTGGATAATTACCACTGCGTTACCCCATTGATCCATGGCAGAAAGGCTGGTGGTTGCATACTGGTATTTGGGATCCATTTTGTCTTTTAAACTGCCCAACAACTCGAGCTCGGACTCAGTAAAATCACTCCTGTCGGCTATTTTACGATTTTTCACCCTTTCAACCACTTTCTTACGCTGTTCGTCAAGGTAACTGTCAGAAAGCAATCTGTCTACCGGCACATCAACATAATCCGGATCTCCAACATACTTATCTGTATCAATCCTACTCAAATAAATGGCTTCCATCAAATGGGCAAGGTATTCTGTACTATTGTGCCCCATGGCTTGTAAGTCAAAACCCTCCATTATTTTAAGGGTTTGTAATTGCTGAATACCCATTCCCGGAGGAGGGTTATTGTACACTTTATATCCTCTATAGTCAATTGAAATGGGATCTGTCCATTGCACACGACCCGGTACCATTGCCAAGTCCTCCACTGTGATAAAGCCACCATCTTTTTTGAATGCCGCCGCAATTTGCTCTGCAATATCTCCTTGATAAAATACTTCAATACCTTCGTCCGCTATTCTCCTCATGGTTTTTGCCAAAGGTTTATTGGTGAAAATATCTCCTATTTCGTAAGGATTTTCTCCATCTTTGAATAGAATGGCTCTGGACTCTTTGTGAGGTCTTACCCTCTCCACAGTCCCTCTCCACATGGCCTGATCAAACTCAGTAATCGGAACGCCATCTTCCAAATAGGCTATGGTCGGTTCAAAGACCTCTTTGAGAGACATGGTCCCGTAATCTTCCAATGCTCTGTTCCATCCGGCCAAATTACCCGGAATGGCAACAATCCTAGGGCCTACCGTCTCAATGGCTCCATGACCTGCGCCATCAGCAGCCTTTGCCTCATCTTTCAAAGACATAGCTTTAAATGACTTGGGCACCCAACCTCCAAAAACCAGGGACCTTACCCGGTCTTCTTCTGCGGAATAAAAAAGCATATAACCCACACCTGCAGTTCCGGACATATAGGGTTCTACAGCATTTAGGGAAGCTGCAGCTGCTACTATGGCATCAATTGCATTTCCCCCTTTGGCCAAAACCTGTTGCCCGGCAAGACTCGCCAAAGGGTTGGCTGTCGCGACCATTCCCTTTTTACCTATAGCTGCCGGCCGAAGATTTTCTTTAGCCACTTGTGCAAAGGTATTAAAGCTAAAGATGCTCATCAGCAAAATCACTCCCGACAGCATTCCTTTAAAAGCCAAGTGTTTTTTGTAGTTGGTTTTCATACTTTTTTCATTTTAATTTTTAACGTCTTTGTTTTTCCAATACTTAACAAAAATAATCTTCCTCCATTGGTCTGCTTATAGCGACCTTGGTCTTGATTATGGTTAGATTTATTGGAGGTTTTCATCTATTTTGGGCTGCTGTTCTAAATCCTCAATCAACTCTTCTTTAATAGGTTTCAAGGGTGGTTTTCCATTCCAATAGGAGGCCATTACAGAAGAGGTAAAACCCATTAATGGACCACATACCGCAGAAGCCAATCCAACCGTTGCGATCTTCCCCATTTCTTTGGCTATTCCGGATACTAAACCGGCATTCTGCATACCGGTGGTTATGGATATCGTTCTACAATCCTGTTCCTCCAGCTTGAATAGTCGAGCCATCCAATAGGCCGACAAGTATCCCAATAGATTAAGTAACAAGACCATCAAAACCAACATCAAACCCATATTCAATAAGCTTTCTCTTCCCGCAGCCATAATAATGGCCACAATTAATGCAATCCCTCCCATTGAAACAAATGGCATGGATGCATCCAGCCATTTGGCTTTTCCATGAAGAAACTTATTGAAAATCAAGCCTGCACCGATTGGGAAAAGTACCATTTTGACGATACTCCACATCATTCCCAACACATCAATAGGAATAAATCCTCCTGCATAAAATTTCATTAAAACAGGGATAAACAAGGGAGCTAAAAGAGTGGTTACCGAAACTATGGTGATGCAAAGGGCTACGTTTGCCTTGGCCAAATAAGCAAAAACGGGTGAAGCCACAGATACAGGTGCACATCCCAATAATATAAGGCCGGCAGAAATTTCCGGAGAAAAGCCACTTGCCGAAGCCAGGGCAAAAGCAATCAGCGGCATCAATAAAAATTGAGCAAATACTCCCACAATCACCGATTTAGGAGACTTCCCTAAGGCAATAAAATCCTTGATTCCCATGGAAGTCCCCATACCAAACATGATCACTTGGATCAATGGCGTGATTAAACCTGCCAGTTCATAACCTTTGAATTCAAGAAAATAATCCGGGAAATTTAAGGCTGTAGCAACAACGGTCAGTATTATTAAAGTAAAGGAAAGGCCCTTTGTAGCTTGAAAGGCCCTAACTCCAATGGCTGCCGTCAAAAAAAACGCCATCAGAACCGGTCCAATAAATTCCGTGTTTTGCGTTAAAAGCATTGCCACTGCTACCATGAAAAGCAATAGGGAACATGCTATTATTAATTTATAAATCCCATGAATTTTCAAAGCAAATGGTATTATTAAGGTTAGCCAATTTATTAAATCTTGATTATTCTTCTTTCAACTCTACGATCATTTCTATCTCCACCGGAATGCCAAAAGGTAAAGATCCCATTCCTACCGCGGAGCGTGCATGCTTACCACTTTCGCCAAATACTTCCACCATAAAATCGGAAAAGCCATGCATCACTTGTGGATGTTGTTCAAAATCAGGGGCAGCATTGACCATACCTAGAACCTTTACAATTCTTTTTACTCGATCAAGAGAGCCTATGGTGTGTTTGAGTGAGGCTAATAGTGATATTCCGGTTAGTCGAGCGGCTAATGCCCCCTCATCAACGGTCAATTCAGATCCCAATTTACCTTTCATGTATTCTCCGTTTTCTTGCATAGGACCATGTCCTGAAAGGAATACAAGATTTCCTACCTGAACTGCCAAAACAAAGTTAGCCGTAGGCTCGCCGGGTGTTTTAAGAATGATCCCCATTTCTTTTAATTTGGCTTCGGGATCGTTACCTGAACTTTGTGCAAAAGTAGATTGAACCTGGCCTACCAATAGGAAAAACGCCAACAAAAGGATTTGATGAATTTTAATTGTCATAACAGAAGTGAATTTAAAATATATGGGTAATATAAGACCACCAATCATGTGAACCTAAATTTAATATATGTAAATATTGTTAATTTTGGTTGTCTATTTTTGATGAATGGTTCAATTTTACTTAAATCAAGCTGATTTTAAACCCTCAGGTCTAATTATTATAAGTAAATAATCCATTCCCCGATAAATTTCAGAGAATGGATTATTGCATTAGTGGTTATAAGTGGTTGATGATTGTATGCCTATTTATTCAAATCCTTTTACGATAGGTAAGATGATATGACTTGCCCTAGGTCCTCCATGGTGGACTGTTTGTTGGGCAACTCTCGTTTCATCACTACTTCCCAGTGGCTTTCCGGTGTTGGGGTTTCTGTCAAATTGGGGGAAATTACTTGAAGTAATATCTACCCTAATTCGGTGACCCGGCTTGAAAACATTGGCCGTGCCTGTAAGTGTTATTTCATACTCATAAACCTTGTTGGCTTTCAATAGCTCTGCTTTTTCTGTGCCATTTCTAAATTTGGCCCTCAAAATTCCTTCAGATATTGGGTAGGCACTTCCATCCGGGTAAACATCTACCAATTTGATCATCCAATCTGTATCAGGTCCATCAGTAGCAGCAAAGAGCTTCATGGATACAGGCCCGGCAATGGATACCGGCTCAGTTAAGAATTCAGAAGTGTAAACCAAAATATCATTTCTCCTTTCTAGTACCCTTTGGTCTTTCGGCCCAGCAGGGGTAGGTGTACCGCAACAATTATTGCCTCCATAGGTAGGCACTGGAACTTGTGGATCATAGGTATAGGTATCAGTAAGCGCTTTATCTGCTTTCTCAAAACTCAAAGTTCCCCCTCCTCTTACGGAATTTGCCGGAGCATCGCCTCCTAGGTAAAGTTCTTTGTATACAGTTCCGGGAATTGGCCAGTCGTCTTCATGCCTCCACTTGTTTTCGCCCATATAGTAAATTTGGACCGGCTTTTCTTTGTCTAGGCCGTTTTGAATACCTTTCAAATAATAATCATAATACTTTAATTCTTCTTCAAATAGATCCACATAAGCATCTTCTGAAAATTTCATATCCCCATATGAGTTAGATTTAGATGGTCCATGTCCCCAAGGCCCGATAAGCATTTTCGTTCCTTTTCTTGCTTCGGGTGTTCCACCATGGTTTTTCATACCTACATAGCCATTGATGGTGCCCATCACGAAGATATCAAACCAACCTCCGGTATTGTAAGCAGGAACGGTAATTTTATTGAACCTTTCCTCATCACTTACCACTTTCCAATAGTCATCGTAGGCCTCATGTTCAACCCAATCCCTGTAATGTGGAACTGCTTTTCCTGCACTTGCCAAGTCACCGTCTTTCAATGGAAGGTGGTATAAAATATTCTCATATTTAAGTTCTTCAGGTGTATAAGCTGCAGTGTGCCAATCCTGAGGAAGCATGATTTTATTGGGCATTCGAACTACACCCCAACCATAGTTAAAGCTTAATCTGAAGGCTCCACCCATGGTAATCCAGTTGGCATATACATTGGTAGAGGCCACTGATGGGAAAATTGCTTCTAGGCTTGGGGGTGCTTGACTGGCAGCAGCCCATTGGTTATGTCCCAAATAACTTCCACCCTGGGTGGCTACTTTGCCATTGGAACAATCTAATTTTGCAGCCCACTCTATGGTGTCAAAACCATCTTTTGCCTCATCTCTAAAAGGATCCCATACGCCTTCGCTTTCGTATCTTCCGCGAACATCCTGCACAATGGCCACATAACCTCTTTGGGCAAATTTAGTCATCCGCTCATGGTGCACTCCTATACGTTGCACTCCATAGGGTGTTCTTGTCAAAATCACCGGGTATTTTCCTTCTTTTGCAGGCCTATAAATGTCTGCATAAAGAATGACACCATCCCTCATTTCTACCGGCTGGTGTCTTTCAATCTTGACTTCATATAAAATATGGTCAGGTTCAGGGTTTCCTTGAACCAAACTCATGGAAAAAACCATCAGGCAAATCAATAGCCAGAAAGATCTGCCCAAACCTTGATTAACATTTAATGGCTTCTCACCACCTAAGTGTGCTTTTCTTTTCATTGGTAATAAATAGTACGATGGTTATCAATAATAATTAAAGTGAAAACCTGAGCCCGGTTAAGTAACAACCGAGCTCAGGAAAATTAAAATTCTATTTAAATATAAGCATTTCACCTTGGAAATTTAGGATCCCACCAAACTGTACTTGTAAGTAAATTACCGACACCCTGCCTGTTATAGGCATTCATAAAATTATCTTCATTCAAATTCAATTCAGAATCCGGAATAATTAATCTTCTTGGAATGGTTCCTCCGGTAATATTTCCGGGGTAATTGGTAGGGATTAACTCCGGATAGCCGGTTCTTCTCCAATTAGAAAAGATTTCATAATTATCAAGAAATAAGGATACCCATTTTTGCGTACTGATTTGCTCTAGTTTTTCTTCAAATGAACCATCCTCTTTGAAAGGGTTTCTATCAATATAATCCTCAATTTTTTCAGATGAAATAATGCCCTCTTCACCAAAAAGTGCCCAATGCCTCATACCGGCTCTCACCGCCTCCTCATAGGCTGCTTTCACACTTCCGTTATACCAACCTCTGATACCTGCCTCAGCCAATAATAGGTGGGTTTCAGCATTGGTCATGGTCAATACCGGACTGGCATAACTTAAAACCGTATTGGGATGCGGTTCTGAATAGGTATGGAAATCATCCGGCTCACCAAATAAAGCTCCATTTTTCATTCCTCGCTGTATGCTTGTGGCTGTATCGTATACATAACCATCTCCATCCGGGTTATCTACCCATACTACAGACATCACATTCAGTCTGGGATCACCTGTGGCTTTCAAATGTTCTATAAAAGTTTCTGCGAACTTCCCTCCCTGAGTATTGCTTACCCCTGCCTGCGGGTTTTGGTAATCCTGCACCAATAGGTTGGCAGCTTTAGGATTTCTGCTGTGTTCTATTTGTCCATCCAAATAAGTAACCATAGCAATTTCATCATCCTCAATGATCACTCCTCCTGCAATGGCTTTCTTGGCCCAGGTTTCTGCAAGATTGGGACGAACTTCAGTTAATCGCATACTTAAACGAAGCATTAAGGAATTGGCTAACTTTTTCCATTTGTCTATATCTCCTCCATAAAATAAATCTGAAGGGCCAAAGGTGGGCAGGGAAGGATTAAAAGCAGCAGCTGCTTGTTCCAGTTCTTCCAACATGTCTTCATAAATTACTTCCTGGGTATCATATACGGGTTGCAATAGGCCTTCTGCACTTTTCAATGCTTCAAAATAGGGTACATCCCCATGAAGGTCTGTCACCAAATGAAACATATACACTTTCCAAATCCTTGCTGCAGAAAGCAAATTGATAGAATTTGGATCATCTTTCACTGCATTGATTACACGCTCGTTGTCTGCAAGGGCCGTATTGTATACCGGCCAATGACTTCTGGCTGCACTTTCATTGAAATACTTATCCCCAGTGCCTCTTACCTCAGAATGGGTAGCAAAATGCTGCATGGCCTGAGCAAAGATAAAGTGCTGTCCATCTGCCCCATTGGTAAAGTTATATGCCACTCCAACCAGCATTGAATTGGTAAAGAGAAACTCGGGAATGACCTCCTGATAAGCATTGGGGTTTTTATTCAAGTCGCTCAAATTATCTGTAAAGTCATTACAGGAAGTCATGGCTATTAAAGCTATAGCAAGACTAATTAAATATATATTTGAATACTTTTTCATAATATCATATTGTTTAAGAAATAAATTGGTGAACTGCAGACTGCTCTTCATTAAAAAGCAATCCTTAAATTAAAACCTATCTCTCTAGTTCTTGGAAGCATTACTCCGGAAAAATTTTGGGAGTTGCTATTAGGATCAGACCCTTGTTCAGGATCAAAATGATCTGAATTTCTGTAAAGAATGGCAAGGTTTCTGGCCACCAATGATATTTGGGCGGTAGTCAAATTCACAAATTGTAATTTCTCTACCGGTATGTTATAATTCAATACCACGCTTCTTAATTTCACAAAACTCCCATCGATCATAAAGTTGGTAGCATACTGTCCATCATTGTTATAATAAGTAGACATAAAGCTGGCAGGCCATGTTTTGGTAAAGGCATCTCCATTTTCATCAACACCCTCCACGGTCAGCCCATTGTCTCTTCCGGGTAAGGTTTCCTTAAGCAAGCCAAACCTCCACATGTATTGTTTGGCCTGAGAGAAAAATTTATTTCCAAATTTGGCATCGATAAGCGCATTTAAAGAGAAGTTTTTGTAAGTAAAGGTGTTTTCAAAACCCATGGTATAAGGAGGAACACCTATCCCCAACGGCATTGTTGGTCCTCGCATGGCATAGCCACTTACGCTATTATATACCCTAATTCCATCTTCTGTATATTCGTAACTTCTTCCAAAACGAGTACTAGAATCTTTGCCCAATAAGCTACTGTTACCGGTGGCCTGACCCGGAGCGAGGGTAAGCACCCTGTTTTTATTGTAAGCAAGGTTATAACTTACATTCCAAGAGAATACAGATGTTCTTATGGGATTACCGGTCAAAAGCAACTCTATCCCTTTATTGCTAATTTCTCCTACATTCAATAAGGTAGAGGTAGCTCCTGAAGAAGGGGCTATAGCGGTGGAAACGATGTCATCCTGATTAATTTTGCTATAAAGGGTGAAATCTATGCCAAACCTATTGTCGAAAAACTGCGCATCAAAACCTATTTCAGAAGTAGTGGAAGTCAAAGGTCTTAATTCAGGATTTGAAATGGCAGAGCTTGAAGTCTGCACTGGTACTCCCAAGTGACCTCCCAATCGGAAGCCGTACAACTGATTGATGGCATAGGCATCCACCGTGGCAGAACCTACCTGAGCCCAAGAACCTCTTAACTTCGCAAAGCTAATCGCATCCGGAAGATCAAAAGCATTGGATAAAATCACACTACCTCCTACAGAAGGGTAAAAGATTTTATTGTTTCCGGGGTTCAGGGTAGAAAACTGATCTTGTCTACCTGTGATACTTAAATAGTAAGTTTCTTTGAGGTTAAAATCCAAGGAGCTGAAAACCGAATTGGTACCTGTTCGGTAAAAACCTTTGGAAGGAGCCAGAATATTCAGGTTAACAGGACTGATCCAATCGGGAATGATGTATTCAGAACCTACAAGGTTGGAAACATCCAAAATATCTCTTTCCAAATTGCCCCCAACCATTGCAGCTAGGTTGATGCCATTGGCAAAAGTAGTGTTGTAGTTGGCAATCACTCGGCCGTTAGACCGGGTACGAAGTTCTTCTTGTGAACGGTAAGTACCCAAAGGTCTAAAGGCAGTACCTACAGGGTAATAATCTTCCTCTCTCCAGCTGCTAAAATCCCGCATAAAATCCGCTTTGATAAATAAATTGGGCAGCAGATCATAGGTTATGCTTCCTTGGGCCATCACCCTATCTTTCACATCCTTATTCCCCATTCTGTCTCTGGCGAAATAGGGGTTTGTGGCTTGGTTTACATGTTGCCACTCTACTTCCTGACCGGTTTCTGGATTGTAGCCCGGGGCTAAATCTGTTATATCAACCGTATTGGCCAATAAATAAACGCCCCATGCAGAGTTGGTTCCAACATAGCCTACCCCCGGACGGTTGGTTCCTACTTCATAATTGTATTGCACCTGGGTATCAAAGCTCAATTTATCACTCAAGAAAGCCTTTAAATTCACATTGGCAGTTTGCCTGTCGTAGGTAGACCCTTTTACGATAGCTCCTGATTGAAGGTCTGAAGCAGACACCCTATAAAGAACCGATTCATTTCCTCCGGAAAAAGATACCGTATTTACGATATTCGTACTATTTCTGTAAAATGCTTTGATATTGTCTTTGATAGAAACACCTGAATATGGCCTTTCTACTCCATCAAACTGCACATATGGCTGGCCATCCATGGGTTCACCATAAGACAAACGTCCTGTACTGATGGCTTCACCCTGACTTTGTGGACGAACACCCAGACTTCCTTGTCCATATTCATATTGATACTCAGGGAAAATATTAATAGTACCCAAAGTGAAATTGGAGTTAAGCTCTATACCAATCCCTTTTGCTTGCCTTGTTCCTTTTTTGGTGGTTATTAGGATTACGCCATTTGCTGCCTGACTGCCATATAAGGCCGCTGCAGCCCCCCCCTTAAGCACACTTATGGATTCGATGTCATCCGGGTTGATACTGGAAATCCCATCCCCCAAATCAGTAGTGGCTCCGTTGGCTTGATCTCTTACAGTGGCAGGACTGTTGGATATGGGCATACCATTGATCACATAGAGGGGCTGGTTATTACCGTTTAAGGAGCCGTTTCCTCTGATGACCACCCGACTAGAACTACCCGGTCCACTAGCCATACTTGTGGCATTCACACCGGCAATCTTTCCTGTCAAGGAGTTCGCTAAGTTGGTTTCTCTGGATTTGGTAAACTCCTCTCCTCTCACTTCTGTAACGGAATAAACCAATGATTCCTTTTTTCTCTCCAAACCGAAGGCCGTTACCACAACTTCTCCAAGAGCTTGTGATTCATCCACCATGGTCACATCTATCATGCTTCTTCCGGAAATTGGGATTTCCTGAGAAGAAAAGCCAATGAAAGAGAAGATCAATGTTCCTGTACTGTTTGGGACCGTGATGGAATATTTACCATCCATGTCTGTAACGGTACCAATATTGGTTCCTTTAAGAAGAACGTTAACACCGGGAAGGGTTTCTCCATTTTCTGAAGACACAGTACCTGAGATATTTTCTTCCTCAGCTTTTGCTTTTCTCTCTGCCTCCTTTTTTGCAGTTTGCTTGGCATCGCTATTGGGCAAATTCACGGGTAAAGCATCATTTTTGATAGCACCTTTTTCTTCCTTGTTGGCAATTACGTAGAAGCCTTCATCCAATTTGTGGTAACTCAGGTTGCTGATTGCCGTTAATTTGGACAGATGTTCCTCTACTGATTTTGATTGATCAGTAACCTCATAAGCAATTTTGGTATGGATCAATTCACTATTGCAGACAATAGAAACCTCATACATCGGTTCCAGCTTTTTAATTAAAGCCTTTAAGTTATTTGTTGAAGCTTTCTTTCCAACGTGAACTACCCGATTCCCGTCTCCCAGCGCGAGTTCCTGGGCTTGAATACTCATTACCCCGATCATAAAGACGAGCAATGAAAATTTAATTTTGTTAAGTTTTTTCATATTCGAAATTGTTAGGTTGTTAGTTATAGTGACTGACCAAACCCTGGAGTTAAATAGAATAACGCCCTGATAATGATCATTTTGGTTAAAGTAATTTTACAATTTCTTCGGTAGGCTTATGTCCTTGTTATTAAGCTCCGATGAAAAAATTATTCGGCAGTACTATATAGTGGTTTGATAAATTCTATGGTATTGAATTAAGCTAATGACTTTGGTATTCCTTTATATTTGTTTTATTTGATTGTGACCAGTTTTCCTTCTATCGATATCTCATTTCCCAGACTCCTCTCCAGGCCTTCCAGCAATAAGGTAACATCATTGCTAGGCGCGGATCCATACAAGCGTTTTTCAAGTAAATTGCTGTCCGCTACAATTACCTTGAGGCCATAAGTAGATTCAAGAATGGCTTTTATTTCTTTCAAAGAAGTATCCTCAAAGAGCAAGCGGTTGTTTCTCCATGAGGTATATACCATAGGATCTACTTCCTTTTTTGTTAAAACCTTGTCATTGTGAATGTATTCAGCCATTTCTCCTGGAGCCATCTGCAAACGCTCCTCGCTGCTATCTTTTTGGAGGTTAAGCATGACCTTTCCGGAAGACAAGACCACCTTGGTTTTTCCTTTTCGGTTAAGCACGTTAAATTCCGTTCCCAAAACTTCCACATTAAAGTCGGTGGTGGCATGGACAACAAACTTCTCTTGCACGCCTAAATGCTTTACGGTAAAGTAGGCTTCCCCTACTAACCAAACATCCCTTGCCTCACCCATCTCCCAGCTATTGGAATAGCTCAGTGAAGAATTGCCATTGAGTTTTATCTCAGACCCGTCAGGAAGGACAATGCTTTTGGTTTCCCCGTAAGCAGTCGTATGCGTGGTCATACTTTCGTTTAAGGCAAAGTAGTAAATGCCACTCATTACCAAGAGACCGATAAATACCGCAGCCCATTTCAGCCAGCCGTTGTTAGCCATTACCCGATTCGGCTTAGCTTTCATTTTTATGTTTTCTGGAGCAGGCTCTTCTTTATCCTCATGAATAGAATCTTGTATCTTTTTAAAAATCAATTCTTTACGAATATTTTCAGGGCTGGTTTTTTTGAAATCTATTCCATTGGCAATCACCTTTGCTTCTCGCAGCATAAGTTTCCTTTCAGGGCTACTTCCTTGCCATTCCTCCCAATACCTGTTCGTTTCTTCAGTGGGGCTTTTGACCCAGTCAAGAAAGGAAATGTCTACCAATAGGTCATAAACAGAATGAATATCTGACTTCATCTAGATTGCTTTAAGGAAAAATAAGACTAAGAAAATTCTTCTCATTTTCCGGTGTATATATATAAGGGGAGGCTGTTCCGGAAATTACCTCAAAAAAATTGATAAAATTTTAAAAAAAATATTAAAGAAGAAAAAGTAGGTCGATTTATAGGCAATCACTTGCACAATATACCTTCAATGCAAGCAAATACAAGAGCTTATTATCCATACTCCCTTTCATGGAAGCAAGTGCCCTATAAACCAAGGTATAGGTAGACTTTTGGCTTATGCCGAGTAAACCGGAAATTTCAGCAAATGAAAGGCCATCATAAAATCGCAATATGATTACTTCTTTCTGTTTTCTAGATAGTTGATTGAGGGCTTTTAGAATATTTTCTTTCTGTATAGCGGTAATTTCTCCGGATATAATTCCCAAATCATGAGGCAAAACAATTTCAAAATCATGGTCTTTGAAACTTTCTTTTAATGGAGATTTACGTTTTTTCTCCAGGTTTCTAACAATTTTTCTTTTGAGGGATTTGTATAAATAGTAGCGAACAGATTCCGCTTGCGCAATAGATTTTCTGTTTTTCCAAAGCTCCACAAATAAATCATGAATGCTGTCTTCAATCAATTCTTTGTCGGCTGTTATGATCTCTCCATAATTAAACAATGCCACAATATAGCGTTCATAAAGAGCAGAAAAGGCCATTTCATTCCCTGACTTAAATTCAGCCCATAGTATAGCATCTTCCTTGCACTGCCCGGCATCTTTAGCAAAAGAACCCTTTACTTTTGTGTTCTTTTCTCCATGAGCAAGTGTCAATTGAAAGTCTCTATTTTCCCCACCGGATAACTCCATATGAATAATAACCCTACCACTATAAAGCAGCAGGATAACATTTATAGTTTAGCTCTAAAAACGTATCAGATGCATACAAAATTGACAAGAGTTTTAATAAACCACTAACATTGATCGTAGGAATTAAGATGGCTCCCTGTTTCAAGATTTCTGTTGGCTATATTTCTTATCAGGCAATGCATGTGCACATACATTTATCGAATTTAATGTTGTTTTAAATCAATTAGGACTTGGGCATTGTAAACTGAACCAGAAATAGGCTGAAGGTGAACCGACAAATTAATCTTACCCTATGAATAAGACTTGTCCTTCACAACCTATTTCTTTTTGAAAAGACAAAATTGAATGCTTTAGAAATTTTCCGAGGATCCTTAATTCTCCAAAAATCTCAAGCATTGATTTACTAAACGCCCAATTGTTAAGGTGATTTTTTATCTTTAAATCATCCCATTTTTCAAGCTTAGTAAAATTTAGGTTGTTATTCTGTTAAATAAAAGTTTTGCGCCTGATTTTTTCCTTTTCTAAGTATAATATAGCTGATTCGGGTGTTGAATGGCGAGGCCAAATCACAATTCCACCACTAAAACAACGGCTTATTTCGTTAATATTTTATATCAAATCTTTATGAATTCAATGGACTACCTCTACATTATACTACCATTCCCTACAAATGGTATTTTATATTTATAAAATAAACAGCATATTATAGGTCCTATTGATTAAAAGTGAATGTTACGCCATACGATAACTATAAAAGACATTGCACGCGAACTGAATATTTCAGTTTCCACAGTATCCAGAGCTTTACGGGACGCTTATGATGTGAGCCTAGAAACCAAACAGTTGGTCCTTGAAAAAGCCAGGGAGCTTAATTATAAACCAAACTACAATGCCAGAGGGCTTTCTCAGGGAAAAACCAACAATATCGGGGTTATCATTCCCTTCATCACCAACTATTATTTTTCAACGGTCATTACCGGTATACAGAAAATTGCTTATGATTACAATTACAATATTGTCCTCTACCTAACCAATGACTCCGAGGAAAGGGAATACCAGATCCTGAACAACCTTATCCTATCCGGACTAGATGGAATACTTATCTCTACCTGCGCTAGTAATTACGATCCTATTCATAAAATTATGGACAAAGGGGTGCCAGTGGTATTCTTTGACCGGACCAACAGTCTTGATGCTTCGAAAGTAAAGCAGGACGATTATAATGGGGCTTTTGAGGCCACATCTCATCTGATCTCTCAAGGGTTTAGCAAAATAGCCCATATCACCGGGCCAAAAGACCAGATGTTTACCCAAAACAGGCTCAATGGATACCTAAATGCCCTGGAACACCACAACCTACCGGTCAAAAAAAAATGGATTATTCACAACGGGTTTTCACAAGAATGTGGTGCTAAGGACCTTCAAAAGCTCATGGCCAAGTCCAAAAAGCCGGATGCCATTTTTGCGGTAAATGACCGAAAAGCCATAGGGGCCATGGTTGAACTTAAAAAGCAAAACATTCAAATAGGAAAGGGCTTTGGTGTGGTTGGCTTTACCAACGACCCCATCTGCACCCTAATTACCCCTACCCTAACCACAGTATCTGAATCTGCCTTTGAAATAGGAAGCATGGCTTGTGAATTGCTCCTCAAACATATACAGAAAGAAAATTTAGCCCCCAAGGAGGTTATTTTACCGGGGAAATTAATTATTCGAGAATCCACTATGCGTTCATTCCCCAAAATTTAAAAAGGTAATTTGCTTAGAAGCTAAAACGATAGGGCTTAATCATCAAAAGAAAAAATAGCTTGATAAAGAAATGCTAGAGACACCTAAACAAAACCGCATCCCAAGATCTTTAATCGATCTTTGGACACGGTTTGGGGTTAGTGGTTTATTTCTGTATTGGCTTGGATAATAAGGAGGCCGATGCATCATCCAAGAAAATGCTGCAGGACGCATGCTCTTGCAAAATACTTGAGGGGTTTAAATTACTCACTTCACCTTCCAGGCAAGCTTGAACGGCTTTAGCTTTCCGCTCATCGGGTACTGAGCATATGATGTGTTTGGATTTCATGATCTGTTGAATGGACATGCTAATGGCTTGGGCCGGAACATCCTCCATCTTTTCAAACCATCCCTCATTCATTTGTTGTTTTCTGCATGGCTCATCCAGGTCTACCACAAGATAGGGTGTTTGGGTATCAAAGTCTGCAGGGGGATCATTGAAAGCCAAGTGGCCATTTTCACCTATGCCTACAAAGGCCACATCTATGTCCTTATCTGAGATTAAGGACGCCAGCCTTTTGCATTCTTCTTCAGGATCATTTTCTCCATTGATATAGTGTATGGCTCCCAGGTTTCCTACCTTATCTACAAATCTTTCCTTCAGGTATTTCCTAAAGCTTGCCGGATGGCTAATCGGAATTCCTATGTATTCATCCAAATGAAAAACCGTCACTTTGCTCCAATCAATTTCTTCATCCAAAAGCCTGGAAATGGTTTCAAATTGGCTGGTACCGGTGGCTAATATTAAATTTGCTTTGCCTTTCTTTGCAATCGCTTCTCTGATCAGAGGAGCTGCTTCCTCTCCTGCTAAGTTTCCAAGCGCTTTCGGATTCTCAGATTGAAATATTATCATATAATTTAAATTAAGGTAAATAAAAAAACACTAACATTTGGTCAGCCTAGGCTAAGGTTAATCATCTAAATATATTCGGTACCGTACCCTACAATACATAGGCCGGAAACCATTAAATAAGACCGGGGAAATCCCAGTCTTAGAATACCTATTGTTTTAAAGCAGCCCTGGCCACTCGCAATACATTGCCACTTAATATTTTCCGGATGGTCTCCTCCGAATAGCCCATTTGAACCATGCCTACAGTAAATAAAGGCCAATTTGTCCAAGCCAAGCTTTGGGTCATTGCTTTGCTGGTAGTAAACTCTTTTTCGGGATCGGGCCATAAAGCTTCCCATCGGTTTCTAGGTTTTCGATAAGCAGGTATTTTCTTATTTTCCTTTGAAGCATACTGGGAATTATGGGCGACATCCGTACCTATGGCCACTCGGTCAGGCCCAAACTTCTTGACCATATAATCTATGTGTTGCATCAAGGAGGCGATATCTCCTGAACCTCCCAGATACCAAGGAATACAACAAATCCCCATATACCCATCAGTATCTGCTATGGCCTTGATTACATTGTCCGGCTTGGCACGAAAATGTGGATACAATGAATTAACTGTGCTGTGGCTGGCCACCATAGGTTTGTCAGAAAATTTGGCTGCATCCAAGCTGGTTTGCCATCCGGAATGTGAAATATCCACAATGACACCAACCCTATTCATTTCTTTAACCACTGCCCTTCCAAAATCACTCAACCCGGCATCATTGGGCTCTCCACAACCATCCCCTATCATGTTCCTCCTGTTATAGGTGAGGTGCATCATCCGAATTCCCAATTGAAAAAACACCCTGATATAGCGAAGCTCCTCTTCTACAGAAACCCAACCCTGAGGAAGGGGCACACCGTTTCCGGTAAAATAAAGTGAGTGCTTATTTTGTTCTTTGGCCAACAAAATGTCTTCAGGGGTAACCGCTTTTATTAAAACATCCTTCATCCAATCTGTGGCGTAAGTAAAACGCGACAAACGTTTCAGCAGTTTTTCTATGGCACTCCCTTCCTCTCCTGAATTTTGAATCACACAGGTGACTCCGGAAGCTTTCCAAGCATTGATAAACTCTTCTGTTTCCCGTTGGATTTCCACAAACCGAGTCATGCTCATGTCTTCCCGCATGTCCTGAAGCTCCAATGGAGAAGCATTTTCCTCCACTGCTTTCTTCATCCTGTCCCCATCTACTGCCGCACGAGGCATAAAACCATAACAATCCACCACCACAGCGTCCCGATGCAGTTCAAGCCCATGTTCCAATTGACTTTTGCTTGGTTTTAGTACATTAAGTGCTACCTGATAGGCCTCTTCCATCCCCTTGGTGATTTGAAAGCGAGTAGGATCCTCATGTAGAGGACCTGCCGCCTGCTCGCCGGATTGGCCTGCTGCAAAGCTTTCCATTACTCCCAAACCAGACACTGCCAACCCGGAAACTTTTAAAAACTTCCTTCTCTGATGATCCATATAAATACCGTTAATGCAATGCTTTCATATTTTCCATAATGCCGAGAAACCCTACTAATGTATTTCCCCAGAAACTCTTTTATGATTTCTTTGCTACCGGAACCAAAGAAGTAAGGTCTTCAATCCGCACAATTTTTCCGGTTTCAATGCTATTCCTCGCTGCGATACCAATCAATGCAGACATGGCACCATCTCTGGAACCGGCAGATTGCTTGTAAAGATCAGGCGCATCAGGATACCTGAATATCTTATCCTTTAATCTGGGGTCTGATCCGCCATGTCCACCAGACTCCGGCATCACCTTGATATTTTTTACATTCCCGAAAAGATTTCTAATCGTAATTTCTTGGTAAGGTGGCACCCCGGTCGGCATAGAAGATTTTATCCAGGCATCCAATCTGCCCTTTGTCCCATTAACGGCTAGTCTATAGCCCTCATAAGGAGAACAGGCTGTCAGCGAATAATTTACTTTTACACCATTGGCATATTTGTATTGAACAGCCATGGTATCATAGATATCAATTTCTTTCCTATAGATACATCCATCCCGGAGATAGCCATCATGTTTCTCATTGGCCACGTATAAATCCATTGAACTTTGGCTCTCGGTAATGTCCCAATAAAAGTTGCACTTGGATTTATGAGGGCAGGGCCTACAGTTGGTACTATTGAACTTGCTGTTTTTCTGCCCGTAATAATCCAATGAACCGTAAGCAAAAACTTCCTCAGGTTCTGAATCCATCCAATAATTCAACACATCATAATGATGGGTTGCTTTGTGTACAAGTAAAGTCCCTCCATGCTCCTTCTCCCCATGCCAACGTCTGAAATAACTTGCTCCATGACTGGTATCCAAATACCAGTTGAGGTCTACGGATTTAATGTCTCCCACTTCTCCATTCCTAAGTAGCTCCCAGATTTGTTGTACATAAGAGGAATACCGCATATTAAAAGTAACGATCACCTTATTGCCGGTTCTTTTTTCAGCATCAAAAATCTCCTGACACTTAAATTCATCGGTAGTCATTGGCTTTTCTGAGATCACCCTCAAACCTGCTTCCAACCCTTTGACGATGTATTCATGATGTGTGGCATCCGTTGTGGTTACAATCAAGGTATCGGGTTTGGTCTCTTTCATCATCTTGTCAAAGTCTGTATACACAGGACAATCGACTTTCATTTTCTTTTTGGCATAAGCGACTCTTCCCGGATTGATATCACAAAGGCCAACAAACTCCAGTATATCATTGTATTCTTCCTGTACAGGCGCTCCCCACATTCCTATTCCTCTACCCCCTGTTCCTACCAACACCACACGGCTTTTTTGTTTTTTATGCCCATAACCAAATGAAGGAGCCAACAAGCCTGAGGCAGTAAGCAAACCTGTATTTTGGATGAATTTCCTTCTGTTTATTGTTTTCATAATCTATTGGTTTTATGCTTCTATATTTATTGGTGGGTATTAAAATTCAAATTTTACGCTTCCATTTGTTTTCAATAAGCTTCTGGCGGCCGCAAACTCAGTTTGCCATGCTTTCTCCTTATTGGATAAAATGGGCTCCCCGGACATGCTCACTGGCTGGGCAAAAGTAATGGGCAATCCTGTCAAGCCGGCAGCTAAGGAAACATCTCCCCATTGGAGGAATTTTGGTAGGTGAATGGCCAAGGAAAAATAATCAACACCCTCACGATTATCGAAAAGATAACTAATTGGGGCACTTCTTAAAGTAAGGGAGTCGTAAACATCTTCCTCTAGTGCGGCGAGAAACAGGCCGGCTAAACCGGCTTCTTTTTCCCCATCGAAGATCAAATTCTCCGCAGCATATTCTGCTTTTATAAATTCGGAAACCATAGCCAATTCACCTACCCATTGGCCAAGCATGGTTTCTCCGAGCCAAAGTCTTGCCCTGGCCAAGGTATGGAAAGGAGTTAAATAATCTACCTTTTGATCCTCAGCTGAGGCCGCTTCACCTGTACCGCTCAATTCGGCAATGACTATCCCATATCCTTTTTGTGTCCAGGCATCTACTCGTGCTTGGGGTATTTGCTGTTTGCCGGCGGCTGTTGCTAGTAAAACATAACCAAGTCCTGAATGGCTGGGCTTCTTGATCAATAGAGGAGTCAATAAATTTTCAGAACTTTCCAAAGCTAGTCTTTGCCAAGTCCCATCAGGCGAAAATCGATGAACATTTTTAACCACTGGAGAAGCTTGTATTTTTAAGAGGCTTGCTAAATCTTCAACCACTTGTTCCTTATCCAAGGAGGTTTTTTCTAAGTAATTTTTTCTCAATTGTTGGCCTTTTTTCCTGGCATATTCCGCCACCCCTACTACCTTGGGGTCTCGCTGCCCTTTAGGGAAAACCATTAATTCTTCAAAAGGAAGCACTTTAAAAGGGATTTCTTCTCGGGCACTTCCATCCCCTATTCCCTTGAGGTGTAAGTCAAACCAACCCAACATGGCCTCTCTGTCTTCAGGCCAATAGCCATGTTCTAAATCAAACAATTCATAGGCGATCTTCTCTTCAACCTCATACTGCTCAAAAATCGGTTTGGCATTGTGATAGCTACGAAGCATTTCTGAGGGATAAAAAGTAACATTGCTGTCTTTATTGTGGTTGCACATTTTCAAAGCCCTAGGTGCATAAAGAGCCAATACTCCTGAAGTCTCGGTAAAAGATAATCCACCGGGAAGCAGTTCACATACGCAGTTGGATCCCATTACCGCAGATTCAAAGGTGCCGACGCTCACCACGGGCATTGCTGCTTTTACCCTTTCATCCATGGCCGCAAACCACATGGTCTGATTACCTCCCCCGCTCGCTCCTGTGGCACCAATATTCTCTGCATCCACATAAGGCAATGAACTTAAAAGGTCCACCGCTCGCATATTGTCTATAACCTGGACCCCAAGAAGCGTTTCTCCTATGTTCATCAGGGAGGCACCCAAATTGGATCCATGGTATTCAAAATCCATATGGGTTGTACCCCTTTCTCCCGCTCCAAAAGCATCCATACTCAAACATACATATCCATTTTTTGCCAGACTATGGGCTACTGATTGGATGCTCTCCGCACCTTTTGCTTCCTTCCAATGGCCATGCATATTGACCACTGCAGGAAAAGGCCCTTCTCCATCAGGAATAAAAAGATTGGCTGTGGCATAAACACCGGGCTGGGTTTGAAAATAAATATTTTTGATCGCATAGCCCTCCATTTGAATGGTAGCTGTTTCTTTCATGTCCAAATCCAGCTCATGATCCACTTTCAATCCACTATTGGCTAAAATCTCCTCTCTTATTTCTTCTTTCATCTTTTCCCAATCTGGCAGGCTCTCCGGCAACAAATGGCTTGCAAATTTTATTTGGGCTTTTTGCTTCATTGTGCTATTTAGGATATCGGCACTGTGGGGAGCCAAGACTTGGGGCAAACTATCCGGCGGAACAATGGAAAAACCCATTTCATGCTTTAGCTCTGCAGAACTGGCAAGAAATGACCGGGCAATCACAAACAGACTTAAGAGAAGGATCTTTTTCATAAATGGAAAGTATTAAATGTGATTAGCCGGATTAAAGTTTGATACCGGTGTTGCCACCATGGGTTAAATTAATGTCTACAGGTGCATTGTTTTGCCAGGAACCACCGGTGAAATCAGGTACATCTATGGCGGAAGATCGGTTGGCTACAGACCACTCACTTAATGGGAAAATCGAACTCCATAGCGCTGCGTCATAAACATCCTGTTCTAGTGGTAAACCATTTCTTAAGCAGTCAATAAGTCTCCAGTCCATCAAAAAGTCCATTCCCCCATGGCCTCCAACCTCCTTGGCCATTTCACCAATTCTTTTGACAATTTCAGGTTGGTATTTTTCTTCAATCACTTTCATTTCTTTTTCCGAAAGCCATCCCTCATGGCTGGTGGCGATTCTTCCCGGCAAGGGATACTTCATGGCCACTCCCTTGGTGCCACTTACCAAGTGAATCCTGGAATATACCCTTGGTGAAGAAACATCATGCTGAAGCATTATGGTACTTCCATTTTTTGTTTTTATGGTCGTCACATTCATGTTTCCCCGGAAAGGCTTTCCTACAAACTCTTTGTAGGTATCGTCTTCTTCTGCCAATTTTGCGGTCATTTCGCCCAAGACAAAATCTTTGCTTGATACAGAAACCAAATAATCAAGCCTATCTCCTCTATTGACATTCATGGCTTGGCATATGGGGCCTAGTCCATGAGTAGGGTAAAGATTCCCATTTCTACTGGCATTGTGCCGGTATCTCCACATGTTCCATTTTTTCTTGCTGAATATACTGGGGATAAAATCATGTATATAAGCCCCTTCAGCATGCACAATGTCTCCAAAAAACCCTTGGCGGACCATATTTAAGGTCATTAATTCGAAAAAATCATAACAGGTATTTTCTAGCATCATGCAATGCTTTCTGGTTCGCTCAGAAGTTTCCACCAAGGCCCAACACTCCTCCATGGTGATTGCTGCCGGAACTTCCACTGCCGCATGTTTGTCGGTTTCCATGGCATAAAGAGCTATGGGGGTATGCAATTCCCAGGGGGTAGTAATATAAATCAAGTCAAGATCTTTTCGCTCGACTAATTTTTGCCATATTTCTGCATCTCCGGAATACAGTTCCGGATTGTGAGAGGTTTCAGAAAGCTTTTCCTTGGCCTGCTCCGCTTGCTTTGGTCTTAGGTCACACAAGGCCTTGATGTCCACACCATCAATTTTGCTCAATCTCCTAACAGCTGCAGACCCCCTGCTTCCCAATCCAATTACACCTATCCTTACGGTTTCAATTTTTGGAGCAGCATATCCGGACATATTGAAAACCTGTTTGTGCTGTTTATGCGCCAGTTTTTTAATTTGTTCGTAGCCTTTGCTTTCATCGGCCCCAAAGCTAGACCCCGGAAATAGAGCCGAACCCGCCACACCAAGACTCGAAATACCGGATAATTTTAGAAAATCTCTTCGCTTATTTTTCATAGAACAAAATATTTAACACTCAATATATAAAAAAATGATGTACGTACCCTAAAATAAAATACATACATCACTTTTTTCATCGAAAAAGCAATTTAAGGGGCCACATTATAACCCGGATTCTGTTCCAACAGGCCATTTTTATTTATTTCAGACTGTGGAATAGGGAGAAAAGTAAGTATTTACTTTAGCACGTCACCATAAATCAAACTTTATTAAGGTAATCCAATTTACCCCATAAAGCATATAAATTAATTAAAACCATAAAATTTATTTGCGATAACGTTATCGAAATACGAAAGGAAAAACCGTATAGAAAAAACCTACAACTTAAATGTTAAAACATAATCAATTCCAAAATTCTTAGGGAACAATCTGACCAACAGAAGTTTGCTTGAAGGGCTAGCTATGTACCGACAGGCTGTATATGTGTTATAAGTGCTTGAACAAACTTTTTATCATACATATTTAGTTTAATGGATGTTTAAAAATTAGATAGAACTATTTAGCTTCGGTTATTTGAAAACGCACAAAAAAAGGGGGACTCCTCCTTGTATTAGTTGCATTTTGAGTTTGAAATAAACCTTTGATCCATCCTACACCATTTCTCAGCCATAATAAAATCGGAAAAATCCTATTGTAAGCTGAAGGAGTAGAGATGTAAGGCAAATAAATGCATTTGTAAGCCGTAGGAATCCTAATGTAGGTTGAAGGAATGCAATTGTAAGCAGTAGGAACAGAGATGTAGGCAGTAGAAATGCAAATGTAGGTCGTAGGGAGAGGAATGTAAGCATCAATATTTCGTACTGACCTGCCCATTTAATTGGAGCAAGAAAGGGAATTGTTGGCACAGGGTTTTACCCTTTGGAATAATTTGGTATCTTCGGTATCAAAGGGCTCGGCTAAGTAACTTCTTTATGTATTTGCCAAAGCCCGAGTGACAAAACAGATACACAGCCTGTTAGCTATAAGCTAAATAAACTTGAAAGGCCATTCATCGAATATTATAGCCCATGGATTTACTCAACCAATTATTGGGAATCGATCCCAATTATATAGTGATTGGATTAATTGCCCTTTTCTTTTCCTTGGAGCAAATTATGCTTACCCCTTTTACTTTCAATAAAAGGGTTTATCATCTATTTCAGAATGTACTGTTCCAAATAATTCTTGTGATTTTGAATATCTTTTTTGTCACATTTCAAGTTTTTTCCATTGATTGGTTAAATGAAAACAATATTGGTCTTTTATACCTGATAACATTACCTGTTTGGGTTAAGCTCTGTATTTCGGTGGCCCTATATGACCTCACTGCCTATTGGATCCATAGGGGAACGCATAAAATCCCTCTTCTCTGGAGATTTCATAGGGTTCATCATAGCGATACCACAATGGATGCTTCAACGGTTTTTCGCTTTCACCCAATAGAGCTGATTCTAGTATTTGGAACGGGAAATATAATCACAGCTGCTCTTTTTGGAACAGATGTCTTTTCTATGGCTTTGTATTATTTCCTCCTTTACTTATTCTTCTTTTTTGAACATGCCAATCTAAATTATCCGAAATGGCTGAATTCGACTTTAGGCTTATTATTTGTAATGCCGGACCATCACCGAGTGCATCATCAACAAGAGCAGTTCTATACGGATTCAAACTATGCGGACATATTGATTATTTGGGACCGCTTATTTGGCACCTTCAAAATGATGCCTTTAGAAAAAATGAAATACGGATTGCTAGAATTTGATACCGAAGAAAAACAGTCCTTTCTTTACCTAATTAAAAGCCCCTTTATTCAAATAAAAAGAAACAAATCTACTAATAAAGGAAAAAGGAATAATCAAAGCTAATCTCGCTAAAAACAGCTTGTGGAACTGCTGTATTGTGCACAAATAGTGAGGATTAACCGAAGTAAAAATGCATACCACCTTAATTCATAATATTGAAGAAATTGTCCCTCTAAAGGAAGAGGAAATTTTGCTTATCAATGCTGCATTCAAACCCATCCACCTAAAGAAAAAACAGTTTTTACTCCAAAAAGGGCAATCGTCTCATCATATGCGATTTGTAGCCGATGGTTGCCTGAAGCTATATCGTATTGATGATACCGGCAAAGAGCATATTCTTCAATTCGGGATTAAAGGATGGTGGGTAAATGACCTATATGCCTTTCTCACTCAAAAACCGGCCACATTTTTTATTCAAGCCATTACCGATTGCACGGTTTTGCAGGTTCACAGAGACCAACTCAATAAACTTTATGACCGGATACATATGATGGATCGGTTTTTCAGAATTAAAACGCAAAATGGATATGTAGCCCTTCAAGAACGAACCATTAACTCCATGAGCCAAACTGCTGATGAACGCTATAATGACTTTATAAGTAGATATAGGGACATGGAGCAGCAGATTCCTCAATATATGATTGCCTCCTTTTTGGGGATAACCCCGGAACACCTCAGTGCCCTTCGGAAAAACTTCACCAAAAGGCTTTCTTAAGATACCTTAATTAATTTGGACTGCATGGTTTAGAAATTTGCTCAAACAAATTATTCAAATCATGAAAAAGACAAATTTTATCGTAGCCTTGCTGCTGGCAGGCCCCTTAAGCGTACTGGGCCAACAAAATGAAACCGTGGGCAAAAGCCCCTGGGGACCGGATGACGAAATAGGCTCACTGAACCTTATGTCAAATTCCTCTCGTCTTGAGGTATTGTCTCAGATCAAATCCGGTAAGACCTATGATTTAAGCGTTGAGTATTTCGTGGGCATGCCAAGTTTCCATGCACTGGGAGATCCCCCTTATCAATACTGGCTGACCCATACCCCAGAAGGCACCGTGGTAGACAATCCCAATGGATTGGGCGAAAAGATGAATCACAAGGTGAGCTATACCGGAGATGCCATATCTATGTATACCCATATGGGGACACATATCGATGCGCTCAACCATTTTGGTCTGAATGGGAAGATATGGAATGGTTTTACCCCTGAAGAGCACTTGGGAGACAAGGGCTGGAAAAAGACCGGAGCTGAAACCATTCCTCCTATTATTGCCCGTGGTGTATTGATAGATGTTAAATTATCAAAAGGAACACTTCCAAAAAACTATAGGATTACCGCCAATGATCTTCAAGATGCGCTAGATAAGCAAGACCTAAGTCTAGCGCCTGGAGATGTTGTCCTTATTCGAACAGGTCAGGCTGAATTCTATCAGGATGCCGATCACTACCTCGACAACTATCCGGGAATTAGTCTAGATGCAGTTAAATGGCTTATCGAAGACCAAGACATTATGCTGCTTGGTGCAGACAATCTCAGCTTTGAAGCCTTTCCTCCAGAGAGAGAAGACAATTGGGTGCCGGTACACACCTACTTATTGGCAGAAAAAGGGGTGATGTTTATCGAGCAGATGTTTCTGGAAGAGCTGGCCGGCGACAAAGTGTACCAATTTGCCTTTATCGCAGCCTCCCTAAAGCTGAAGGGTGCAAGTGCTGCACCAATGCGACCAATGGCTATTCCTTTCCACTCCAATTAAGCCGAATATGAATAACCTAACATTGTTTCTGCTTTCCTTTCTGGTTGGAATTATGGTGGTGATCCAAGGTGGGATCAATGCCCGCCTAGGCATTTTGCTAAACAATTCATTGCTGGCCACCTCCACAGCATTGACCATGGGTGCAAGCCTTACCCTTATCACCGTGTTAATCACTGTTCGACAGTTTCCAAGCATGCATCAGGTCAGGGAAATTCCCTTGTATATGTGGGTCACCGGAGGGGTATTGAGCTTTTTTGCTGTTACGCTTTTCTACTATATCATTCCAAAAACAGGTATCTCCACAGCCGTGACCTTTGGCCTGGCCGGACAGCTTATTTTCGCTGCCATTGCCGGACATTTTGGCTGGTTTAATATGCCTCTAGAACCGATTACAATAAAAAAAATCGCCGGTCTATTAGTGATGATCACAGGTGTCATTCTAATCAAATCCCAAAATGAACTTAATTAAGGCAAATACAGACAACCTGACCTCCCTCTGGAAGATTGGAGGTCAGCTAACGGGGCTATACATGGAAGAACCCGGTTACGGCATGAGCATTTCAGGAAATGGTGAATGGCCAAACAAACTTTGGTTTACCCAACCAATGGAAAGGCAGGCTATTCTGGATATACAGCTCAAATGGAAGCTGGACAAACTATCTCTTCCTGTATGGGGTGATGCGCTTCATAGGCAAGAGTTGATCCTTAAATCTTGTGGATTTGAGGAAAAACACAAACAAATAGCCATGTTTATGGATTTGAGCCATGCTCCAGCCCCTAAAGAGCGAGTCCTTATTCAGAAAGTAAGCAATAAACCCTTGGCTGAAATTTGGTCGCAACTATTTGAGCAAGCCTTTGGGTATAAGATAAGTGCCATAACAGTGAGCCAAACCATGGGATCTATTGGGTACTACATTGGCAAAAACAACGGAAATCCGGTAGGTACTGCAGTACTCTTTATGGATCAGCAAGGGATCGCCGGGATACACTCAATGGGCATCATTCCTTCACAACGTAGAAAAGGTTTTGCGGAAGAATTACTCATCCAAATAATGAAAATAGCCAAAAAAAAAGGAGCCACATATGCCACTCTTCAGGCTTCTGAAATGGGAAAAGGGCTCTATCTCAAAACCGGCTTTCAACAAGACTTTGTCATCAAAACATTTATAAAAAAGAAAAAATGAATTTACTAGATAAACTCAATTGGCGATACGCCACCAAAGTATTTGATTCTTCCTTGAAGGTGTCAAATGAAGATTTAAACTTCCTAAAAGAAGCGATCAGGCTTTCGGTCTCTTCCTATGGCTTGCAAATGTATAAAGTATTGATTGTGGAAAATCAGGAAATCCGAAAGGAACTGCGTAAAGCCTCATGGGATCAAGCTCAAATCACGGACTCGTCTCATCTGTTTGTTTTCTGCAACTACACTGAAAACCAAGACCAACAAGTGGACAAATACATTCAGCAGGTCATTGATATTCAGAAGACCGGAGATATTCAAGGGCTGAAAAAGTATGGCCAATCCATTAAATCAAGCCTTGCGCATATGTCCGCCGGAGATCGAAAAAGCTGGGCAGAAAAACAAACTTATCTGGCGCTAAACAGCCTGATAATAGCATGTGCTGACCGGCAGATAGATGCCTGCCCAATGGAGGGGTTTGATAAACAAGCCTATAACCGACTCCTCGGCCTCGATGAAATGGGGCTCAATGCTTCTGTGATCGCACCGGTGGGGTATAGATCAAGTAGTGACGAGACACAGAGAAGAAAAAAGGTGCGTAAACCAATAGATGAATTATTTCTATCCACATAAATAAGAAAAAATGAACTACAACTTAAACAAAAAAGCAAGGCTAACCGGTATATTCTATTTGCTGGTGATCATTTTGGCAGGATTTAGCCAAGGTTATGTTCGTGGAATGATTTTTATTCCGGATGACCCTCTGGCAACCTTGACGAATATAAATTCATCTGAAGGGCTTTTCCGCCTTGGCTTGGTAAGCGATTTATTGGCTTTTATGATAGATGCTGTTATTTCGATATTACTCTATCAATTATTAAAGCCTGTCAATTCAACATTGGCTGCAATTGCTTCAGTTTTCCGTCTTTTGGCACATCCGGCCATAGCAAGCTTAAATCTCTTGAACCATTATTTGGCCTTAGTTGCTGCCGATCCAAGTGGTCCTATGTCCGCGTTGGGCACAGCACAACAGGAAGTATGGGCAATAATATTTATGAATGCACACAATGCAGGATACCTATTGGCAGGAGCCTTCTTTGGTATTCATTGCTTGTTGCTGGGAATATTGCTCTATCGTTCTCCATTGTTCCCGAAAGTGTTTGGCATTTTAATGGTTATAGCAGCCGGAGGCTATTTGATAGAAACCTTTGGAAATTTTATTTTTCCTGGCAATCAACTTGTCTTGGCCACCATTGTTGGCTTTTCTGCAGCAATTGGGGAAGTATCTTTTACTTTATACTTGTTGTTCAAAGGCAGTAGAAAAACCAAGGAGTCAATAATAGAACATTAAAAACCGGTACCCAAGTAGTGGCCAACCTAAACCAAAGAACTTAGGTTGGGCTACTACCGGTTTACCCTTTTCCAAGAAGTCTAGTGGATTAGAACTCCAATTTACGACGGTTCCCAAAGTGTAAAAATGGTACAGCTTTCAACACTTTCGACTTCCCTTTAAACCCAAAAGGTACCCGTAGAAATCGACCTAGGGTTTTCACCCGTTGGAATAATTTGGTATCTTCGGTACCAATTACCTCGGCTTTACACCTATACTGCTGGTTGTAGATAAGATGAAAAAAGACATTCCTCATATAACTTTTAATCCCGTATCTACTGACAGCTATGGTTTTGAAATTATTTCCATTGAACATATCGCTAATAATAAGAATAGACATACCCACGATCCTGAATTACCCCATCAGCTAAAATTCTATAATCTAATTTTTTTCACCCAAGGTTCAGGGAGACATTTTATCGATTTTAAATGGTTTCCTGTGCAAGAAAACAGTTTGGTCTACCTGACCAAAGACCAAATCAGTGCTTTTGAGTTTTCGGAAAAATTAAAAGGATATTGCATAATATTCACCGAAGAGTATTTCGTAAATAGCTTCTCTAATTTGACAAATGACTTTGTATTTAGACTTTTTAACCCGGAATTGTTTTCGCCTATTCTTCAAATTGCTAAAAACTCTGATTTTTTGACCTATTTTAATTTACTGCTTAAAGAATATGGAAACCCTCATTCATTTAATCACAAAACCATTATCAATTCACTTTTAACAATCTTAATTTCAAAAGCAGAAAACTTAAAACAAAATTTAACTTTTCACATTTCTGATTCCGCTAAACTTGTTCTTTACCAGAATTTTGTTTCCCTTCTAGAGAAAAACCTAACCCAAAGTAGAAGTGCCAATTTTTACGCCAAAGAACTGGCAGTAAGCTACAAACACCTCAACACCGTTTGCAAGGAATTGATAAATAAAACCGCCAAAAACGTAATTGACGACTTTATCATACTACAAGCAAAAAGAAACCTAATCAATTCAACGACAAACAGTTCTGAACTGGCTTACAAATTGGGTTTTGAAGACCCTACCAACTTTACTAAGTACTTCAAGAAGAATACAGGGTTAACCCCAAAATCATTTATTCAATCTCTAGAAAAGGACTAATGGTTTAACTTTAACCATTTCAATATCCGTTTTCATCTTTTCTACCAGTTGTATAGCTGGTTCATTAAATTGTCCTGATATAATTTCCCGCGCACCTCTGAAACTATGAATTATCACGCTTTTTTTACCATAATTTTTAGACTATCCTTTTTGACCGTTATTGCAATTGCTCATTACTATACTTAAGTTTGCAACTATAATTATTATAGTATTTAAATATCAACAAGTTATGAAAGCAATGGTTCTCAATGAATATGGTGAAAACGCAAAGTTTGCACCTAAAGAAGTAGAAATGCCAATAGTAAAGAATGGGGAAGTATTGGTAAAAATTTCCGCATCAAGTATAAATACTGTAGATACGATGATTCGAAATATGGGAAAAGATTTACCTTTCTCGCCTGAAAATCCGGCCATATTGGGAATGGATTTCGCAGGGACAATTGAAAAAGTCGGTGAAGGAATTACTGAATTTTCAATTGGAGATGAAGTTTATGGATGTGCTGGTGGATTGGCAGATTTACAAGGGACTTTAGCAGATTACATTGCTGCTGATAGCCAATTAATCGCACACAAACCTAAAAATCTTACCATGCGAGAAGCAGCTGCCCTACCCTTAGTGGGAATTACAGCTTATGAGGGATTAACCAGAGCCGGAATAAAAAGCGGTCTCAATGTATTGGTACACGGTGGGGCCGGAGGCGTTGGACACTTGGCAGTACAACTGGCTAAATATTTTGGAGCAAATGTTTTTTCAACCGGAACAGGAGAAATTCAAAACGAAGTGGTCAATAGTTTTGGAGCAACATTTATAGATTTTATGAAAGAAGATGTTGAAACCTATACAAAAAAGCATACTGGGGGATCAGGTTTTGACATAGTTTTTGATACGGTAGGTGGAAAAAATTTATTAAACTCATTTGAAGCTGCAGCCTTAAATGGTCAGGTCTCCACAACCGTTTCACTGTTAAAGTTAGATTTAAATCCGGTACATTTTAAAGGTCTATCCCTACACGTTGTATTTATGTTAATCCCTATGCTTCACAACTTTAATAGGGAGAAACACGGAGAAATTTTACGTAACATTACCAAAATTGTTGAAGCTGGAAATTTAAAACCACTACTTGATGAGCAAGAGTTTTCCTTAGAAAATGTTGGAGAAGCTTATTCGAGATTGGAAAGCGGAAAAGCAATTGGGAAAGTGGTTGTAGAAAATTAAAAAAAAAACATCATGGATTTTAAAAAGGCATACCTGTGGTTAATCCTTTCGACATTGACATTAGTCTCTTGTCAAAATGAAAGTCAGACCAAAAGCGAAAAAGAGAACATTGGTTCGGAAGAGATCGAACACCCAACAAATAAAGTGCTGTTGAGCTCTGAAGTTAAATGGGAAAAATTAAATCCAGCAAGAGGCGACCAAAGTCCTCAGGCAGGTACGATTTGGGGGGATAGGAAAGGAGAGGTACCTACTGGATTTCTTGCAAAATTTACTGATGGATTTTCCTCTCCACCACATATTCACAATGCAACCTATAGAGCTGTGGTGATCAAAGGAAGCATTCACAATGATGACCCGAATGCTGCAAATATGTGGATGAAACCCGGCAGTTTCTGGACCCAACCCAAAGGAGAATCACATATAACTTCTGCCAAAGGGGAAGAAAATATAGCTCTGGTAGAGATAGACAAAGGTCCTTACCTGGTTCAACCCATTGAGGAAGCCTATGATAATGGAGAGCGACCAATCAATATAGATGTTTCCAACATAGTTTGGTTAGACAGTAAAAAAAGCAATTGGATGAATGCCAAAAGTAAAGCTAAAATAAGCTTTTTATGGGAGGCCAATGGGGCTAAAGGACTGTTTGTAAAACTTCCAAAAGGGTATAATGGAAGTATAAAAACAGATGGTACAGTTTTACATGCGGTTGTCATTCAAGGGGAGTTGAATTATACGCTCCCTCAAAATCACGAAACAAAAGTGTTAGATGCCGGAAGTTCTTTTAGTGCTACAAGCAAAGCCATTCATACCCTTGCAAATGAAAATAATGAGGTTCTGCTTTATATCAGGACAAATGGAAGCATTAAAATGGATTAAAGATGAGAACAATATTAATCACGGGAAGTACAGATGGAATTGGTAAGTTGACAGCATTAAAATTGGCTAAACAAGGTCATCAAATGCTCCTCCACGGAAGAGATTCTGAAAAATTAGCAGACACCATTTTAGCAATTAAAGACCAAACAGGAAATGCTAAAATAAGCGGTTTTGTATCTGATTTATCTGACTTTCCCAGTATTGAGAAGATGGTTGTCGCTATATCAAGTGAATTTACTTCCATCGATGTGTTGATCAATAATGCAGGCGTCTTAATAAGCCGGATCGAACAGAATCAAGACAAGTTAGATATACGATTTGCAGTCAATTATTTAGCGCCTTATCTATTGACCAAGGGATTATTGCCGCTACTTAAAAACAGTAATTCCCCGAGAATTATCAATTTAAGTTCGGCCGCACAATCCACAGTTTCAATGGATGCTTTGGCAGGAAAGGTACAAATTTCAAGTAATGCAGCTTATGCCCAAAGTAAATTAGCCTTAACCATGTGGAGCTTTGCTCTAGCGAAAGCAAATCCCGAAATAGTAACCATAGCTGTTAATCCCGGATCCTTATTGAATACCAAAATGGCCCTGGAAGCGTATGGTCAGCATTGGTCCTCAGCAGATAAAGGGGCAAATGTTTTATGCGAGTTGGCTATGTCTGATCAATATGCTGATAGCAATGGCAAATACTTTGACAATGATATCGGATCTTTTTCTCATGCACATAGTGACGCCTACAATGAAGAAAAAATCGATCAATTGATTTCTGAAACAAGCAAAATATTAAAAAAATGACAAATAATAATGCACTTGCACAAGCCCGTGCCCTTAGCTTACCTCCTCGTAAAGCAGCCCTACAACGTGAAGCATCTGTTTCTCTTTTTTGGGATAACCACCGGGAAATGCTTGAAGATGCATGGGCAGCATGGGAAATCGAAAATAAAAACAATTTATTAATTCCTGATGAATCCCTACTTGATCCTCGCTTGCGAAAAGCTGTCAATGAAGCATGGGAAGATCCGAAAAAAGAACAAGCCGTTGCTGATTTGTGGGAAGAAATTATTTCTGGAGTTTATGTCGCACAATTTTTTGATGTTGACCGCTTAGCTGATTTTCGTCAATACTTGGAAGCTGTAGCCAATTCACAAATTCCCAGGCGTGCTCCCTATGGCATCCAATTGAATCGGTACGGAATGATGCTTGACCCACGCTCAGAAGGACATCTTGCCGCTCCAAATTTTCAAGCATTTTACAATGCGATGATGGATCGCTATATGCGTCCGATTGCCCGTTTACTATTGGGGACCTATGGCTACGATAATCAAACATTTGGTTTTTCTATTCAGTACAACCCGGATAAAGACAAGGATTTGCATGCACACACGGATGCTTCAGCGGCTACCTTGAATATCAATATTAACTTACCTGAAGAAAAATTCACCGGTTCGCAAGTTGATTTCCATGACAAGACCACAGGCAAAACGATACAAACTGTTTTTGAACCGGGGAAAGCAATCCTTCACAGTGGCAGTGTTCCGCACGCAACCCATCCTATCACTAGTGGACAACGAAACAATTTAGTGGTGTGGCTATATGGAGACCGCATGCAAATATCAAGAACTGGGACAAGTAGCTATGGTGATCTTAATCATTCCGCTACTAAAATTGAGACAATAGAAAACACCAGCCCGCTACAGCGATGGACTGTACCAAATGCGCCCAAAGATACTTATGCTCCATTTTAAAAAAGAGGAGTTCTAAACCAAGGTTTTCCAATTGGTGTGTTTTTCGACGGCCTTGCTTGACTTTTCAAGCAGGGTCGTCACAGCCACATGGGATTCGCCCCTATCTTCAATTCATAAAGCCAGAAGTTTGCGCTTTATTTGGTGAGCTGTCCTTGTCCTAGTATTTTTTGATCCATTGACTTCAATTTACGATTATCGTTCATAGACAAAAATTTCGCCAAGAGATTTACTTGGCGGTATGCTTAAGGCAAACCTCTTACTTGGAGCGGTCAACTTTTTAACCTATATTCACCTCTCAGGATACCCTCCGGGTGATTATAGCATACCTTCCGGGATATGCGCATAACGTTATAGGATATTTTAAGCAGGCTATAATGCACGAAAAATTCATCAATTACTTCTCCAAAATATCCTCTCTTTCAAAGGAAGAATCAGCCGCAATAGCTAAAAGCATGCAAACGAAAGCAATGGCAAAGGGAGAATATTTATTGAAAGAAGGTCAAGTTTCTGAAAACACCTACTTTGTACTTGAAGGCTGTATAAGAGAATTTATCTTATCTGATGGAGAGGAGAAGACTACGAATTTCTTTTTTGAAGAACAATGGGCTATTTCGCTAAGTAGTTTATCTACAAATAAACCCGCGACGCACAATTGGGTTTGTATTGAAGATACTACAGTTGTGGTGGGCAATGAACAACAAGCTCAAGAACTTTTTAAAGAATTTCCAAGGTTCGAAACAATTTCAAGGACCATAATGGAGGCCGTTTTTGCTGAACAAAAAGAAGCCTTGACATCCTATTACACAGATTCTCCCGAGCAGCGTTATCGTAAATTATTAAATTCAAAACCGGGACTAGTACAGCGAATTCCTCAATATCATCTTGCCAGCTATATTGGGATAAAACCCGAATCTTTAAGCCGTATCAGAAAACGTATCTCCTCATCCCCTTCTAAATAATTAAACAGTAATTATCACATTTCCTTTTTTGTGGCCATTCTCAACATAATCGTGAGCTTCAGACATCTTTTCCAATGGATAAATACGATCAATCACAGCCTTTACCTTTCCTTTTACTACAAGATTTTTTAAATTAAGAAAAGCACTTTTTGGTGTTAATGGCACACCTTGATCAATTGATATATATTTCCCGGTTGGCATAATCATCTTTTTGCATTTTTCTTTAAGAAGGGACGATTTAGAATTTCCTACTGCATCTAATACATATTTATAGGTTTCCAATTGATTTATAGCATTTTTGGCAGTATAATCAATCATCTCATCACTCCCCAAGGACTTGACCAAGCCAAAATTTTTGCTGCTGCAAACACTTGTGACCTCTGCACCCGCATCTTTCGCCAATTGTATTGCCATGGTGCCTATACTCCCTGAAGCTCCATAAATCAATACTTTATCTCCTTTATTAATGGAAGTTTTATTCAGTAAATGTGAAGCAAGTAATCCCCCATAAGGGATAGCAGCCGCCTCAGTATGGCTAATACCGGTAGGTTTAAGGGCAATATTCCAATCTTCCGGTAGGCAGATGTATTCTGCATATGAGCCAAAACGGCGTTTTGTAGGGGAGATGGAACCATAGGCAAAAACTTCATCTCCTAAATTGAATGAGGAAACACCTTTTCCTTTGCCCACTACTATTCCGGAGGACACCATTCCGAAAATGGGGTTTCTGGGCTTTCCAAAACCAAATATGAGTTGAAGAATTAATCTTGTTATTACTGGCTCATTCAATCTGCGAATCAAAACATCACTTGCGGTAACTGAAGTGGCTTGAATTTTTATAAGCACTTCATTGTGCTTTGGAGAAGGCTTCTCAGTATGTACGAGTACTAAATTTTCAGACCCTCCGTACTTTAAACATTTAATCGCTTTCATATTTTGTTGTTTAATTGATAGCACAAAATTGTACATACAAGAATTTAATTTCATTGACTTGGGTTAAGAAATGATCGCAACAATGAAATTAAATTTGATGGGTGTATTTATTAAGAATGCTACCCACTGAAGTGACTTCAAAGGTTTTGTTTTAGCAAAGATTACTTCCTCCCCTTTTATTTATTATCCACAATAAATTACGCTGAAAACTCCTGTTTTTTTTCCAAAATTGCCTTGTTTAAAGGAAGAAAACCAAAAAGTATACACCTTTCGAAATAGTGTATACGTCTTCAAGGCCTTGCTAATCTCATCTTTATATCAACAAACTAAAACAGAGATGAGCACAACAAATCAATTTGGCAAAAAGGGGTGGACGCCCGATAGGCTAAAAGACTTAACAGGCAAGACCTTCGTAATTACCGGTACTACAAGCGGTACTGGTTTTGAAGCAGCACGCATTCTACTTTTGAAAGGCGCAAAGGTAGTGATGCTTAACAGGAACCCACAAAAAGCACAAGCTACCATCGCTACATTGAAAGAAAACCTTGGAGGCGGGATTGATGTTAGCAATATTTCCATGGACTTGGGAGAACAGGCATCAGTAAAAAGAGCCGCTACCGAAGTTTTGGAAAAAGTAGACCGCATAGATGCATTAATGTGCAATGGTGCCATTGCGCAAGTACCCCAACAACAACTCACAAAGGATGGCTGGGAAAGCCAGATGGGCGTGAATTACTTTGGCCATTTCACCTTGCAAGCTTTACTCTTCCCTATGATTGAAAAATCAAAAGGGCGTATTGTTACCGTAGGTAGTCTGGGCTACGACATGGGTATCAAAACCATCAAGTTTGATGATTTGAACTGGGACAAGGATTATACAGCCAATGATGCCTATAGCCAGAGCAAATTGGCCCAAATCATGACCATTTACGAATTGCAATACAGGTTGGCCAATGCCGGTAAAACGGATGTAAAAGCTTATGCATGCCATCCCGGCTCTTCCAGAACATCATTAATCGCAACAAGTGGAAGTTTTATGATGAAAATTATTTTTGGTCTTATGAAGTTATCGCCTTTGACACAACCTGCTGAAAATGGAGCCTATCCAGAATTGATGTGCGCCACAGAGCCTGATTTAGACCAAACCGCATTTTATGGTCCAACGGGCAGAAGCAATTGGGTAGGACCTGTAGGTCCGCATGAACTTAAGCCTCATGCCAAAGACAAGGCGATCGCTAAAAGACTGTGGGAGCTTTCAGAAAAGGAAACAGGTGTAAAGTGGGATATTTAATTTATAAAAGCTAGCCATTAAAAACACCTCAGATGAAAAATATCAAAGATATGCTTCATATCGTTTTACAACCCTACTATAAAGGGAATTTAAACATAAAGCTTAATTTTCGAGCCTAAGGTGTTGCTTTAACAACTTAAAACCATCCCAAATAGCTTCACAAGGGGAGAAATACTAAAGGTCTTAACTGCTGTTCAACAAAAACTTAAAATAAATCAATGATGAATATTCTTAAACACTAGGGGAAGTGGCCTTTTATCCATTACTACAGAAATGTTTCCTTTTGAAATTTTAGGCAAATGACTACTAAAATCCCTATCTTAGGTGACCATAAAAAAACAAGCCCCTGTCCTTAATCGGCTTTTCCACGAAGAGGAAACATCATTGCCTTGAGTAGAAGGATTCCGAAACCTTAATTTTAAACTCCATTTACAAAAATCAATATTGCCATTCAAATGGATTATTCCGAAACAAACAGATTATCAAGGTTAACTGCAATCTTGATTCAATTGCAGACAAAACGAGTGGTGACCGCTTCGGAATTGGCAAATAAATTTGATGTAAGTAAAAGAACGATTTACAGGGACATAAAAGCATTGGAGCAATCCGGCGTACCTGTTTTAACAGAAGAAGGGAAAGGTTATTCTCTAATGGAGGGTTACAAAATCCCACCCGTAATGTTTACCGAAAAACAAGCAAATGCTTTGATACTTGCGGAACAACTGGTGCTAAAGAGTAAGGATGCATCTTTTGTAAAAGATTACGGGGAAGCCATTGAGAAAATTAAATCAATCCTTAAGTACACCGTCAAAGACAAAACTAACTTACTTACGGGCAGGACTCAGTACCAACAAGTGCTAAGCCAAAAAAGGAATAGTGACAATTTATCGGATTTACAATACGCATTGACCAATTTTAACCTTGTAAGGATAGCGTATGTCAACAAGGAAAAAATGGTGACCGAAAGAATAATAGAGCCATTTGCAATATTAAATTCTGAAAATTGGTATTTGGTTGCCTGGTGTCGTTTGCGCGATGAATTTCGATTTTTTCGACCGGATAGAATTCAAAAGATGGAGATCCTAACAGAAAAATTTGAACCTCATAAAATGACTCTACAAGAATATTTTGACAAATACCATTAGCCCTTTCTGACCCTTGCCATAAGGCTGTCACCGGCTGAATTTACTTTTGTATTCTAATATTTTAAAAAAAACAAAAGTAATGAAAAAGAAGTCCACCCAATTCCCAAGCTCCACCCTGATTTCAGTTAATGGTATTGAACTGGAAGTATTTGAGGCAGGTAAACAAAATAAAGGCAAACCTATTGTACTCTGCCATGGCTTTCCTGAGACGGCCTACTCATGGCGTTTTCAAATTCCGGAACTTGTCAAAGCCGGCTATCATATCCTTGCACCTAACCAGCGAGGTTATGGCAACTCATCCTGCCCTACAGAAATAACACAATATGACATTGAACATTTAACAGGGGACTTAATAGCATTACTTGATTACTACGGATATAAAGCTGCCACTTTTATTGGCCATGATTGGGGTGCAAATATTGTCTGGAGTCTTGCCTTGCTCCATCCGAAGCGAGTAAAAAGAATAATAAACTTGGCTTTACCTTATCAAGTTCGTGGAGAAAAACCCTGGATAGAATGGATGGAAGAAATATTCGGAGAAGAGAACTATTTCGTTCACTTTAACCGTCAACAAGGAGTAGCAGATGCCATATTAAATGATAATACATCTAATTTCCTAGACAATATATTCCGTAAAAATGTACCAATCACTCCACCCGAACCGGGCATGCTAATGATTAATCTAGCAAGGAAAGAAAAGCCTCTTGGTGAACCCCTAATGAGTGAAAAAGAATTGGCTGTTTATATTTCCGCCTTCGAAACATCCGGTTTTACAGGAAGTATTAACTGGTACAGAAACCTGGACCGAAATTGGCATTTAATGGCTGATATAAAGCCTAACATTCCACACCCTACGCTAATGATTTATGGTGAACAAGACATGATTCCTAAATCAGAAAACCTAACAGATTTTGTTCCCAATGCAGAAGTGGTCAGTATAGATTGTGGTCATTGTATACAACAAGAAAAACCGGAAGAAACGACACAAGCGATTCTGGCATGGCTAAGCCAAAAGCAATCCTAAATTGAAACCTATTCTCCTATTAGCCAAACAGACTAAAGAAACTGGTAAAATATTTACCGGTACAAAAAGTTTGTTTGGCTTTTAGGGAGAAAGTTAATTTTCTTCATTGATTGAAGATAGCATTTTCTAGGGCAGTAGTTTCTTCTATAAAATTTGGTAACTGACTCCCCTTTTAGACTTCAGGAAGCTACATAAAAGCTAAAATAGTAATAAAGCCTGTCTTAAGTTTGGTTGGCCCTTTTCTCTACCTTGGTATAAAAAAAATATACGGTAGCTACCACTATTGGGACATTTTAACTCTTCGCTTTATAGTTTACCCTCCTTTAAAGGTCTCCTATTTTTTCTGTAAAAGTGATTCCTTCTTCCATTATCAATCTTTATCTTTAAGGAAAACAAGGTACTATGTCTATTCTAAAAACCTTAATTTTCTTATTCATCCCCGTATTTGGCTTTTCGACTCAACAAAACAAAGGTTTTTTTGATTTTGAATGGCAGGAAAAAGATGGCAAAATCATTCTTACCATTGATGAACTTGGGGAAGAGTTTTTATACGTCAACGCCTTAGCAACAGGGGTTGGATCTAATGACTTAGGATTAGACCGTGGTCAATTGGGAGGAAGACGAATAGTGAAATTTGAAAAAGTCGGTAATAAAATTTTGCTTATACAACCCAATTATAATTTTCGGGGAACAAGCGATAACCAGGCAGAGGCAAATTCTATAGAAGAAGCATTTGCAAAATCCGTCATTGGCGGATTCCCGATTCTTAATGCCGACAATGGACGCTACCGAATTGATATTACAGATTTTTTGCTTCGTGATGCCCATGGTATTGCCAACACTTTAAGTAGGAAAAATCAAGGCAACTATACAGTGGATCAATCGAAGTCTGCCATTTATTTACCAAATACAATCAGCTTTCCTGATAATACTGAATTTGAAGCAATGGTTACCCTTAAGGGCAATGCTAAAGGGTCAGAAATTCGTAGTGTAACTCCGGATGCAGGTTTTATAACCGTAAATATGCACCATTCATTTATTCGTTTGCCGGACAATAATTACAAACCCAGGGAATTTCATCCATCAGCAGGTTATTTTGGTATTGGCTATTCAGATTATTCTGCACCAATTTATGAAAACATAAAAAAAAGATTAATTACAAGGCATCGATTAAGGAAAAAAGACCCCACGGCAAAAATGAGCGAGGCAGTTGAGCCTATTGTTTATTATTTAGATCCGGGTTGTCCGGAACCCGTAAAGTCTGGTTTACTCGAGGGGGCAAAATGGTGGAATCAAGCCTTCGAAGCAGCAGGTTACATCAATGCATTTCAGGTAAAAGTATTGCCGGAAAATGCGCACCCTTTGGATATCCGTTACAATGTTATACAATGGGTTCACAGAAGTACACGAGGCTGGAGTTATGGAAGTACCATTACTGACCCAAGAACGGGAGAAATAATAAAAGGTCATGTTAGCTTAGGCTCACTTCGCGTTCGGCAAGATTTTATGATTGCCCAAGGAATTATGTCTCCCTATGCCAATTCAAACCTTAATCACGATGAATTAATGGAACTTGCCTTGGCAAGATTACGTCAGCTTTCAGCTCATGAAATTGGCCATACCATTGGTTTGGCGCACAACTTTGCCGCTTCTGTCGACAATAGGGCCTCTGTTATGGATTACCCTCACCCCCTGATTGATATTGTGAATGGAAAGGCAGACATCAGCAATGCCTATGATGATCAAATTGGAGACTGGGATAAACGAGCCATCCTTTATGGCTATCAAGATTTTGATCCACAAACCAATGAACAAGCAGCTTTGGAGCAAATTTTAAAAGAAACGTTACAATCCAATACCGAATTTATATCTGACAAAGATGCGCGTGCGAGAGGAGGTTTGCATCCGACGGCCCACCTTTGGGACAATGGAAACAATGCCATTATCGAATTGGAACGTTTAAATAAAGTCAGGGCTTTTTCTATGAAAAACTTTGGAGAAAACACCATAACGGAGGGAACGCCTTACTCAGCTTTGGAAAATATTTTGGTCCCGCTTTATTTTATGAATCGTTATCAAGTAGAAGCAGTTTCCAAACTGATTGGTGGCGCAGCTTATAGCTATGCCGTGAAAGGGTACGATCAAAGGCCAAATATTCATCCGGTTGATGTGAAAACCCAAGAACAGGCCGTGGAAGCTTTATTAAAAACTATTACGCCAAATTATTTACAAATTCCCCAGCATATAAAAGCGTTGATTCCGCCACCTGCCTATGGTTATAACAAAGACCGAGAGTCCTTTGCCGGAAATACCGGATTTTTGTTAGACCCTCTTGCTGCAGCTGCTGCAGCGACAAATAATTTATTTGATTTAATGTTTCATTCAGAACGATTGGCAAGAATCAATCAGCAAAAAGGATATGACCTTAAAGCATTTTACGATCAGATCTGCCAAACAATTTTTAATGCAAAAGTTAAAACCGATGAAGAGAGAAAGATTAATCAAATTGTACAAACAAGCCTGGTAGCACATCTAATCCAGTCGAGCATAAAAAATCCTGACCTCCAAGTAAAAGCCATTTCTAAATATTATTTACAGGCAGAAGTTAAACCCAAGTATTTAACTAACAATGGAGATAGCTTTGAAGAAAGGGCACACCTGGCCGCATTAATTGAGATGATAACCAATGCAACAACTGAACCCGAAAGTTGGACAAAACCAGAGATTCAAGAAATGCCTCCGGGCTCACCAATTGGCTGTGGGAATTTTCATGACTTCTACTAAAGCGTATTTCAATTGAATTGTTCCCTATTAACAAGTGAACGATAGGTAATGATATGAATTTTATAAACAGTTTTGATTGGGCTCCTAATATAGCTTGAAAAGAAAAGGGTCATTCAGGCCTGTTGAAGTCAACCTTGGCGAAGTTGGATTGAGCATTTTGTAGTAATTCGTACCTTGGATAGCATTAAGTGTTTATTTTAAAAAAGTTGAAAAACAAACCCATATGGCCAAATTCAATAAGACAAGCCTATTTTTGACCCTAACCTTCACAATAAGTTTTTCAATGGTAGGGCTATATCATTTATTTGGTGGACAGTATGGTAACAATATTAGCTCAACTGCCTTAGCGATCGCTTATATGTTTGTCCCCATGTTTTGTGCGATCTTGGTTGAAAAATATATTCACAAAGAGAAAATAAAACAAAAACTTCTTATATCCTTCAAATTTAATCGGTGGTTTTTAATTGCTTGGTTTATCCCGGTAATCTTGAGTTTTGGTGCGCTTGGCATAAGTTTGTTAATACCTAATGTGACTTTTAGTCCTGAGATGGCAGGGATGGTAAATAGGTTTAATGATTTACTAACCCCGGAACAAGTGGAACAAATGGAGCAGGCATTCGATAGTATGCCTGTTCATCCAATTTGGTTGGTTCTTTTGCAAGGATTGATCGCCGGTCCTACAATTAATGCCATAGCAGGTTTTGGGGAAGAACTTGGTTGGCGAGGATTTTTGTTGAAATCCTATAAGTACATGAAGTTCCCAAAGGCTTCCATTACCATCGGTTTTATTTGGGGTATTTGGCATGCTCCCCTTATTTTAATGGGACATAACTATCCCCAACACCCGGAATTTGGAATAATAATGATGACCATTTGGTGCATTTTACTAACCCCTCTATTTCTTTACATTACCTTGAAGGCCAAGTCTGTCCTGGCTGCAGCCATTATGCATGGAACCTTAAATGCTACAGCAGGCATAGCCATCATGGTCATTGAGGGTGGCAATGATTTGACCGTTGGCCTATCGGGTTTATCAGGGTTTATTTCCCTATTAATTATTTTGTTGGCACTTTTTATCTATGACATTAAATTAAGTAAAGAAAAAATAATGACAAGTAAAATCAGCTCATCTCTCTGAAAACCAAACTTTCGGTTGCCTAATAATATCAATACATCCTTTCCACTGAATTAGTGACTAAAGAGGGAGGTCCATTTGTTATTTTATACGAAAAAAGGATACCAAACATCGGGTTGGGACTTATCGATAAATCTTGGTATTTTAGGTCAGTAAATTGAAAGACAAAAAATGGAAAATTCAAAACCAAAAACAGTGGATGAGTTTATCCAAATTTCTCCAACTGAATCTCAAAAGCTAATGCTGCAGCTAAAAAAGCTAATTGAAGCTACAGTTCCGGATGCTATCGGCGGGATCAGTTGGAATGTACCTATATACAAGTTCCATGGCATTCTTGTCGGCTTTTCATTGGCCAAAAGGCACGTCAGTGTTGGCATAGATACATTGCTTGAAAATGTAAGGAAATCGCTTGAGGAGAAAGGTTATAAAACCGGTAAAAAAACCATTCAGATTAAGTTTGACCAAAAGATTCCTACAAGGGAAATAAAGCAGCTGATCATTGAGCAAGCCAAACTGAATCAAAAACAACAGCAAAATGACTGATCTCTATTGATGATAAGGGGATCAAATTTAGCTTTCCTCAAGACGCATACCTTTTGGCCGGGGATCTGTGCTATCATCAAGAACAATTGGTAAATAAGAAATTAGCCGGCATAAACGCCGACTATAAAGAAAGCAGAAAAACGTATGAAAAAATTTCCAAATATACCAAACAACACCAATTGATATTGTTACCCTCACACGACAGCAATTCCGCCATTAGGTCAAAAGAACGACAATTTTTGTAATCAACCGAGGCTTATAAAAAGGAACAGCTACTTTCCTTTTATAAGCCTCTTCCTTCGATGGTTATTCTATAATTCTTTCGCTCTGAAGAATTAATTGGTATATTGGATAGCAAGGACTCATCCTGCTAAAAACCCCAGAGATCAGGCAAATACTTGAGATAGACAAGCAAAATGAACAAACTTAAACTTCCAACTGCTCATACTATTTTAATTCTTATCGCAGCGATGGTAGCTGCCTTAACCTGGTTGGTTCCTGCCGGTAAATACGACACCTTGGTCTACCAAAGCCAAGACGATTTATTCGTGAAAAGTAGCTTAACTCAAAGCATTGAACTTCCGGCCACTCAACAGACCTTAGAAGAGCTCAACATAAAAATACCCATTGAAAAGTTTCTATCCGGCGATATTTATAAGCCCATCGCTATTCCCAATACCTATCAAGAATTAGATGCACGACCTCAGGGAATCGGAGCCTTGATAAAATCACCGATAAAAGGAATCATAGCATCTTCCGATATTATTTTCTTAATCTTAATCATTGGAGGCTTAATTGGCATAATGAACCTAACAGGTGCCTTTGATGCAGGAATTGCTTACATGTCAGAAAGCCTTAAGGGTCGAGAATATATGCTTATTATTTTGGTAACCAGCCTAATTGCAGCAGGTGGTACCACTTTTGGCTTGGCAGAGGAGACCATGGCTTTTTATCCGATATTAATACCGGTATTTCTGGCAGCAAAATATGACGCCATGGTTGGGCTTGCATGTATTTATCTTGGTTCAAGTATAGGGACAATGTGTTCCACCACCAATCCTTTTTCCACCATTATAGCCTCAGATGCCGCAGGAATTAATTGGACAACAGGACTAGACCATCGCCTGATCATGTTATTACTATGCCTGCTCATCACCATTCTTTATATCCTCCATTATGCCAGGCGGGTAAAATCCGACCCCTCAAAATCCATTATTTCGGAGCAAAAAGAGACAATAAAAGCCCATTTTGGTATAAACTCAGTGAAATCTCCCCCCAAGCTCAATCCAAGGCTAAAACTCATAATTGTGGTTTTTTCTTTGAGTTTCCTACTGATGATTGTTGGGGTATCTTTTCTGGATTGGTGGTTTGTAGAGATGACCAGTACATTTCTTGTGGGAGCCATTGTCATAGGGTTTATTGCCAAGGTAAAAGAAACTGTTTTTGTTCAAGCGTTTACCAATGGTGCATCCACTTTGCTTGGGGTTGCCTTCCTTGTTGGTATCGCTCGGGGCATCACCATATTAATGGAGGATGGACTTATTAGCGATACAATTCTATTTCATGCCAGCAATGTCACAGCAGGCATGAACAAAGGAATATTTACAAATTTTATGTTGTTTGTTTATGGAGGGCTATCCTTTTTTATGCCTTCATCTTCAGGAATGGCTGTGCTAACGATGCCAATAATGGCTCCCTTAGCAGATACAGTGAACATAGGGCGGGAAACGATAGTTGACACTTATCTGCTGGGAATGGGGCTTTTTGCCCTTATCAACCCCACAAGCTTGATATTACCGGCTTTAGCGATGGTACAAATAGGATTTGACAAATGGGTAAAATTTATCAGCCCTCTTTTATTCATCTTATTGGTAACCAGTATGGTATTCTTAACCTTTTCCGTTTACGCGGTTTGACACCTAAGGACAAAATAAATGGACCTTGTCCTTGAAATATTTGGCAGTAATAAAGTCTCAAACCTAATCAGGTTAGTTTTACAATCAGGTCCAGTTGAGCACTTTCTCCGCATTGGTTCGGTATAATTTTTCCAAAACAGTTTCAGGGAGTTCGAGACCATAATATCTCCACCACACTCTGCCCGGCATGTGCTCATCCGCACTTTCCAAAAGCCTCCACCAAGCTTGGTACATTTGTTTGTCCAGTCCCATATCTGTCCCAAACAAGACCCTATCACTGTATTTGGTGATAAATTTTGCAGCAGACCTTGGTTGCCTTCCAATTTCGTAATCTCTTGCAGAAATATCCAGGTAAAGGTTATCGAAATCATCTAGCATTTGTGAGAGCCGCTTTAAATCGTTGCCCAAGTTGGCCATATGGCAAGCAATAAAAGTAGTTCCCGGGTGCTTCACCAGTAACTTGGGCAAATAAGTTACCAGCTGATCATAAGTCAATCCATCTGTGTCATACTTATTGAATTGTTGAAATATTGGGGTCCTTTCCTGATGCACATCCGGTGGCGTCCAAGCTGAAGGGTGGTCTGCCTGGTGTACATTAACAGGTATATTCAATTCTCCACATTTTGCCCAAAATGGATCCAATCTATCGTCATCAACATGCATTCTTTCATCAGGAGCTAAAGTCTGGTCACGAGAAACACCAAAACCTTTGTCCGTCACCTCTCCCACTCCCTTGGCGCCTAATTTATAGCAACGTTCCAACTCTTTTACTGCTCTCTCCGGATAATCAGGCTTGTCAATTCCTTCCATCTCGATGCCACAAAAAAGTTGAAACCTATCCGGGTAATCAGTCAAATAAAATTCAACCATCCTGTCAAATTCCTTACCTGTGGCTACAGTAAGCACCACCGATTTTTCTACACCCACTTCATCCATTGTTTTCACCCAGTCTTTCAAGACCTGTTTAGGATTTCCTCCAGCTTCAATTTCGCTATAATGGTGAACGTGTGCATCAATAACAGAAAACTTCGCTTTAGGAATGAAGGTTTCTTCAGCAATGATTGTGGATTTGGGTGCATAATCCTTAACCAATACATCATCCATAGGGCCGGGGCCTACAGGCACTCCCGGGCCACTCCATGCCCCATATTTTACTTTTAACCATTCAGGGTCAGAAGCCCATTCCTTAGCTAAGGGTGTTTCGATAACTTCTTGTTTCTTTGGCCCACAACCTTGAACATATGTCATTCCGGAAGCTCCAAGACCTAGTAAACTCGCCTTTTTCAAAAAACCTCTTCTGTTATTATTCATCTTCATTTATTATTTAGTATACATCTTGTTACCAGCACCTTACCCTCAAATCAAATAAAACAAGGGGTAATAAGGGAACATAAAATTTAAAATTCAATTAATAACTTTAGCTAAAGCCGGACAACAGGCTTTACAATCCATTCTAAAGGAATTCTGCCACAGCGAAATAAGCTGTCAGTAAGCTAAAGAGAATTACCGCCACCAATCCAATATTTTCTTTAAGTCCCGCAACATTGGTTTTCATCAATTCTTTATTGTTGATAAGGAGAAAAACAGGAATGGCTACTGCAGGTAGAATAAAAGCTTGAAAGGCTTGGGAAAAGACCATGATTAATGGGGGCCTTGCCTCCATAAACTGCATGCCAAAACCAAACAAAATGCCTATAAAAGCCAATAATCTATACATTGGAGACTTGATATCCCTAGGCTTCCCGGTAAAATCACTGATTAGCCAAGGAGCTATTAAAATTATGGGAAAGACTGTGGAAATCCCTGCTCCTACAATTCCAAGAATTAATATAAACGCAGCAAATTCACCACCTATGGGTTCAAATAATTTAATCATTTCTACCGTATTGTCCAGCTTTAGCCCCATGACATGCAGGGTGCCTGCTGCCACAGCCATGATGATTACACTAAGGATAAACATCATGGTAGCAGAAACCAATGAATCCTTTTTTTCATGCTTTAGGTCCTTTATGGTCCAGCCTTTTTCTGCTACCACGGTGCTTCTAATAATAAAAACTGCAGCGGAACAAGTGGTGCCAGCAATGGCTGCTATAAGCCGCAATACTCCCGGTTCATCGGGAATAGAAGGGGCCATACCCGAAACGATAGTGGTAAAATCCGGTTTTAGTAAAACAAAAACAACAATAAAAGAAAGCACCATTAAAGCCACGAAAAAAACCAATACTTTTTCAAAAATCAGGTAATTCCCAAACCAAAAAAGAGAATACAAAGCCACCACCAACACCAGGGTAATCCAAAATGTACTGAAACCTTCTCCTCCCAATATAAGCCTGGAACCTTCTTGGATCAGATCTGCAATAATCCCAAAAATCCCCATTAGCGCCATTATCTCACCAATGACCAAGGCGATAATAATATAAACCGCCAATACACTTCCGTATTTCAACTTATGTTTGATATTAAACAAGGCAGTATTTCCGGTGACCAGTGTGGTTTTGCCGTAGGCCACCATCAGCACATAGGTAAATATACAGGACAACAGCAATACCCAAGTTAGCATCATTCCATATTCTGCACCTACCTTGGCCATGGTAGTTATGCTTCCTGTTCCAATATTATATCCGATCAGAAATAAACCCGGGCCTATCAAGCTGATGGCAAAAATAATCTTCTTAAAGATAGCGTTGTCTTTCATAAATCAATTAAAATGGGGTGGATTGTCAATTTAATATTTTAAAACCTTAAGATAATAAAAGCTTTTTTACTTTAGCCATTTGTCAAACCAATCAAATGCTTCTCCTTGCATTTTTTTATTGAATTGATGGCCTCCGGGATAAAAAGTACAGCGGTACTTGTCAATTGCCCCGGCTTTTTTATAAACTTCAGACAATATTTTATCTGCTTCTTGCATTTCCTCCAAAGTATACAATCCATCTTCAACGGAGTTGAGCACCATAGTGGGCAGGGGAACACGTAGGCCCAGAATTTCAGGAAAGTCTAATTCCCGAGGTAATCCGGGGGCAAAAGTCATCCATGTATGGGTGAAGGACTTGTGCAGAACCAAATCTTTCCAGGTCGTCATAAACCCCACACAAACCGCACATTTTATCCTCGGATCAAGGCCTCCCATAAAGACCGTACGCATGCCTCCTCCTGAAAGCCCACCGCAGCCTATTTTATCCGGATCCACATCTTCACGATTGCACAATATGTCAAGCGCTTTCTGGTCTTCGGCAAGAAACACTCCCGGCCAGCTTGTCCCGGCACTAAACAGGGATTTGGCCATGGTGTCTTCATTGTAAGCAGCCCATTTATTATAAGCCTTGGCATTTTTCGGCAATTCCGGATTATCATCATTCAGGCCTTGCCGTAAGTTTTCCGGCACATCCTTTAGCAATACTCTTCTACTCGCAAAGGTAAAAGCATCGGATACCATGACCACATACCCCCTTTTGGCCACTTCATTGGCCCAGGCCAGGTCTTCATAATACATTTTTTGGTGGTCTACCATCATGCTGTGTCGTTCCTCGCTTGTTCGGGTTATTTTCCTTTTCCCAAAATACTTCCAACCTCCATGGTCATGAAAGGCCATAATACCAGGCAATTTGCCTTTGGCATTGTCCGGTTTCAAAACTATTCCTTGAGACTCCCCTCCTGTGGGAAGCTTCCAACTGAGCTCTTCTATTGAAAGGCCATCATAAACAAATTGATTGTCAACCTTAACCTCAGGCACTCCACCCAAATCAGGCGCTGCTAACTTCTCTTCAGTGATTTTAATAGCCTTTGCCTTCCATTGATCAATAGCTGCCCACTTGTCATTTCGATAAGAATGACGTGGAAGCCTTCCCTCAAGTAAGCCGCCGGCCCATTTACCATATTCACCTATGATGCTTTTTCCCTTGTCTTCGAGACCGGAAGCAAATGAACTTTCTAAGTGAGCTACACTTGGCTTTGGTTTAGGCGAGTTTAACGCATTTACCCTATTGAATAAACCAAGGCTGAGAATTCCGGATAATTTTATAAATAACCTTCTGGTGTTTTTCATCTCATGGGCCTTTTAATAAGAAACAAATGGTGCCAATCTAGGGGTTGAAAATATAAAGCTCTCCATTACAATTTACAGTAAAAACCGATAGGGCTTTTACCCTTCAACACAAATCTTAAACAAGCGCATTGAAGCATAAGTGACTATTAAAACAATTCAAAATCCTTATAATAAGTCAACAGAAGACTATTTATCCAATCTAGCCTTTAAATAAAAGCATCGAGAAGAAAATAATTACGGGAACGTTCTCGAATTTTCAAAACGAAAGGGCTTTTACTTTTGCTTCAGCGCAATCCGGTATGGCTATTTTTTTAAAACAGTAAAGAATTTACAGAAAAGAAACCTTGAAAGCTCCCTTTCCGTTATCAATCCTCAATGGAACTATTACCCAAAATACAGATCAACTAAAATTAAAGGAAATTAGACTATATAAATATTTTTTTATATCTTGAGAGTAATTATTTCATGAACACTTCCTACATCCATAACGCCATCATCAGGAATACTTCCCTTCAAGAATTGAAGGCGAATTGGATTGTACTCGCTCACAATAAAGCCTTTATCAAATTACCCTCTACCAAATAAACCGGGGTAGAGGGCTTTAACCTAGTCATTTAGGCGGAAATTAACAGTCTTATCATTTAATCTCAAAAAGCATTGATTCACAAGGGTAAATCCACCTTTGGTTTAGTGCTATTTTCCAAAAAATTAAAATATTATGAAACCTATAGTTAAAGAATCTGATTACAGAACGATTAAGAACATCATTAACAACCTTACTCCAGCTCAAAAAACAAGAGAAGTAGGTCAATTAATGGATGAATTGAATTTGGCAAAAAAAGTCCCCGACAATAAAATCCCGAAAGGTACAATACAGTTAAATTCTCATTTTGAAGTGGAATTAGGACAACCTTCACAAACGATAAAAATGAAGATGGTAATCCCTAAAGATGCCAATTTAGCACAAAATAAAATATCCGTATTTTCACCACTATCCGTTGCATTAATCGGGTTCAAAGAAGGAGCTACGGTGGATTGGGAATTGCCCGGAGGCTTAAGAAAGATTAAAATCGTAAAGGTCACCACTCAAGTTCAAAAAGAAATGGTGACCAAATAAGCAATCCCCTTAATAAAATGGGACAATCGAAAGTAAAGGAAACCATAGACTTGTGCTATAGGAATAGCTAGTAAACGAGGAAGGGAATAGATTGAAAAGGCCGATTTTTACCTTAAGTTTCCTTAATTATAGATTATGGTGGAAACATGCCTGCAAATCAATTATAAAAGCATTACTTTTGTTTCATCAAATCAAACATTTCAATGACAGATAAAGCCGTTTCGTCCTGTTAAGGGGCTAAAGCACCTGCTGAATGGGTAGACAGCAATGGCTATTCTTGTGAAAATAAGGCAGTAAACTTTGCTTTCTATTGGAATTGAAGGAATTAACTTCTATCTTTGTGTCCCTTTTTGAGGGTGAAATGTATTTAACAAGCTAATTATTAAACATTTACACAGTGAATACTTTAAGCTATAAGACCATATCAGCGAATGATGCTACGGTGGAGAAGGAGTGGGTAGTAGTGGATGCCCAATCCCAGGTACTCGGCAGATTTTCAAGCGAAGTGGCAAAAATGTTGAGAGGGAAGCACAAGCCAAACTTTACCCCTCATGTTGATTGCGGAGACAACGTTATTGTAATTAACGCCGAGAAAGTAAGACTTACCGGAAGGAAGTGGACAGAGAAGGTATATGTACGTCACACGGGATTTCCCGGAGGACAGCGTATAGCAACTCCAAAGATCCTTTTGGAAAAATCTCCTCGTACTCTGGTAGAGAAAGCAGTAAAAGGAATGCTTCCAAAAAACAGACTTGGTAGAAAACTATACACTAACCTGTATGTATATGCCGGCTCGGAGCATCCGCACAGCGCACAAAAACCTAAAGAAGTAAAACTTTAATGCTACCCGTCAATGGAAGTAATTAACAAAATTGGAAGAAGAAAGGAATCCGTAGCCAGGATTTACATAAAATCCGGGAACGGTAATATCACGGTAAACAAAAGGGCCTTGGACAAGTATTTCCCTTTTGAGCTACACCAGATTGTGGTGAAGCAACCTTTGGTATTGGTCAATGAGGACGGTGCCTACGACATTAACATAAATGTTGATGGCGGTGGAATCAGTGGTCAGGCAGAAGCCATCAGAATGGCGATATCTAGAGCCCTTTGTGAAATCAACGAAGACCACAGAAGTCCGTTGAAAAAAGAAGGATTCTTAACGCGTGATTCCAGAATGGTTGAACGTAAGAAACCAGGAAGAAGAAAAGCAAGAAGAAGATTCCAGTTCTCTAAGAGATAATTGGATATATTCTTTTCTTAATATCATAAACAACAATTTATTAAATGGCCAATATAGAATATAAAGACTTACTGGATGCTGGTGTTCACTTCGGACACTTAACAAGAAAGTGGGATCCTAAAATGGCACCCTATATCTTCATGGAGAAGAATGGGATCCATATTATTGATCTAAACAAAACGCTCGTTTGCCTTGATGAAGCATCCAACGCAATCAAGCAGATCGTACGCTCAGGCAAAAAAATCATGTTTGTAGCTACGAAAAAACAAGCCAAAGATTTGGTAGCAGAAGAAGCCAGAAGGCTTAAGATGCCATACATTACTGAAAGATGGCTTGGTGGTATGATGACAAACTTTGCTACCATCCGTAAATCTTTGAAGAAGATGTCGACAATAGACAAAATGTCTAAAGACGACGCTTACAAAAACCTAGCAAAGAAAGAAAGGCTGATGATCAGCCGTCAAAGAGAAAAGCTGGAGAATGTATTGGGAGGTATTTCTGACCTTACACGACTTCCTGCAGCCCTCTTTATTGTAGATATTAAACGGGAGCATATTGCCTTGGCGGAAGCTAAGAAACTTGGTATCCCTGTGTTTGCATTGGTAGATACAAATTCTAACCCGAATGAGGTAGATTTCCCTATCCCTGCAAATGATGATGCTTTTAAATCCATTTCACTATTGGTGAAAGCATTCGGTGCTGCTATTGAAGAAGGATTGTCTGAACGTAAGAAAGACAAAGACGATGCTAAACTTTCTGAAGAGGAAGAAGCAAAAAAAGCAGCCGACGCTGAAACCAAAGAATAATCCACTTTGACATTTTAATTACAAAAATTGGACACTTGCGACAGCTTGCTGTTCAATTTTTGTTTTATTGTCAACACCTAATTTAATTCAACAAAAAAAATAAACCAATGGCTATTACTGCACAAGAGGTAAATAAACTGAGACAAAAAACCGGGGCCGGTATGATGGACTGTAAGAAAGCCCTTACCGAAGCTGAAGGAGATTTTGAAAAAGCTATTGATATCCTTAGAAAAAAAGGACAAAAAGTTTCAGCTTCCAGAGCAGACCGTGAAACCAAAGAAGGCGTTGTGGTTACTAGTGTAAGTGAAGACGGTAAAACCGGAACTATCCTTTCACTCACTTGCGAAACTGACTTTGTTGCCAAAAATGATGAGTTTTCTGCCTTTGCTAATGCCATCTTGGCTGAAGCAGTAAAAGCAGACGCTGAAAGCATTGATGCTGTTTTGGCATTGCCTTTTGAAGGCATCACCATAGGTGAAAAAATCACTGAAATGACCGGTAAAATCGGTGAAAAAATTGGTGTTTCTCACCTAGAGAAAGTAACTGCGGAAGTGGTTGAACCTTACATACACTCCAACGGTAAGTTAGGTGTATTGGTAGGGCTAACCAACACCGAAGGTGCTGATGTTTCCGAAGCAGGTAAAGATGTAGCCATGCAAATTGCTGCCATGAATCCGGTAGCACTTGACAAAGATGGTGTAGATTCTTCTGTTGTTGAAAGAGAGATCGAAGTTGGTAAAGACCAAGCCAGACAAGATGGTAAACCAGAAGCAATGCTTGAGAAAATTGCCATGGGTAAATTAAACAAGTTCTATAAAGAGAATACTTTGCTTAGCCAGTCTTTCGTGAAAGACACTAGCAAAACCATCGCTCAATACCTTGACAGCGTTAGCAAAGGTTTGACCGTATCAAGTTTCAAAAGAGTTTCTATAGGTTAATCCTTAAAGAAATCAACATATATTTAAACCTGACCAATATTTTGGTCAGGTTTTTTTTATATCTCTGCCTTAATAAAAGCAAGTTATAAACTCTTTCCCTTAATCAATTTCCCAGCTTTACATACATCTCTACCCACTACAGCAAAAAAAAGGATACACAGTATCTTATTTAAGCCAAAATCATAATGGGGCCTTCCAATAAAAATGGTTTAAATTGAATCCTTAGTCAAACTTTATCGTTTTTAATGTTATGGCTTCAAACTTTGTTCGATCACTATTTTTACTTTTTTTTCTTCCTTTTAGTGGAATGGCTCAAGACATAATATTCGGTATAGAAACCAAATACAACTTCCCTATCAATGATTTCAAAGAAAAAATTCAAGCCAATAGCTTCCCTGAAATAGCCGGGTCTGTATATTACGAATTCCCTAGCCTACCGGTTGCTGCAGGCCTAAGTGTTGGCTATGGGATCTATGGCTCCTCATTAGAAAAAAGAGATGACCTGTATAACGGAGATTCAGAAGTGTTGAGACTACGCAGAAACAGTAATATTCTAAATATCAAGGCCCATTATAAACATTACCTACCCTGGGTAAAAATGGACAGGCTCTTTATTGATGCACAAATAGGGTTAAGCAATTTATATACCCGCTATATGATCAGAGAAACGATATTTTCCGAAATCTTAGAAGAAGGCTTGGACCATTCGGCCTTTACCATGGCTTATGGGTTAGCATTGGGTTATAAATTACCCATTGAATTTAAGGGAAATGATACGCAACTGGAGTTGAAAGTCAATTATAACAGCAGTGTGCCTTTCCGTTTCCTGCCCAAAGGAGCTGTAGAAACGACCAAAAGTCCAGGGGAAAATGCGGTATTTCACTATAATACTCAAAGATCAAGCCTAGAAATAGTTCAAATCGCAATTGCGGTGGTGGGCATATAGGATGTTTTCTAATCGCATTATGCAATGGTCCTGCGATTGGTTAAACTTTTGACTATCCATAGGCTTTTATAAGCTACTCCAATTGCAAAGCCATAAAGTGAATATTGACTAGTAACTCATCGCAAGGGATTGGTGAGATTGTAACAAAAAGTTAAACTCTCTTGGGCCTTGTCTACCTCCAAAACCCTTATGCTTCATGCTTAAAAAACAGCCCAAACAAGGATGTTAGCATTGAGATAAGGAAGAACAGCAGACTAAATGCTACTGCCACATTCTGATCTATCCCTACATAATCATGCGCAAAGACAAAAACCAGCTCCCTAGCCCCCACTCCTCCAATGGTCAGTGGTAAGACGGAAACCGTACTTGAAACAAGAAACACAAAAAGGTAAGGGATGTATTGATCTTCTACCCCCATACTAACTAAAATAAAGTAGGCACTGCACAATTGCAGCAATTGATTTAGAAAGGAAAACCCGGTGGTGGACGGCACAGAGCCCATAAATTGTTTAAAAAAAAGCAACATCACCAGATAAAATCCAATCGGGATAAACACAATTCCTAATATCCCCAGCCAAAACATAGTAATGGGGAAATCCCAGGGTAAGTTCAAGAGCAACATCAGGCAAAACATCAGCCAGAGTAATACTGCCAAGCCATTTCCTCTGTCGAGTAAGGCCGCATTGATCAATTGTTTCACAGGAGTTTTATGTACCTTATTGAGTAAATAAACCTTATAACCATCTCCCCCAATGCCTCCGGGTAGGAAAAGATTATAAAACATTCCTATGAGATACAATTTTATATTCTTGATTTCAGGTAAGCGAAGACCAATATCCCTAAAGTAAATGTTCAGACGTATTGCACTGAACAACTTTGAAGCTACAAAAAACATCCAAGCCAGGAACACCCATCCTAGATGAGAGGTTTGAATCACCTTCCAGGTTTCTTTAGTATCTATTTTACTAAAAACCAAATACAGCGCCAGACTGGTAAGTAGGATTTTAAGAAAAAATTTAAGCCTCTTTTTTATCACCTTGAAAAATTGCTTTCACTGTATATGTCTTTTTATCCTGGGATTCATAATAGGTCCTAACGATTATTTCAGCCACTATTCCTGTAGTAATCAACTGCACTCCACCAAGTAATAAAATAAATCCTACCAAAAGTATGGGACGCCCCCAGATATCCTCTCCCATTAGCTTGAGTACAAGTAAATAAATATTCACCAATACTCCCCCTGTGAATGCAAAAAGCCCTAATGTACCAAATATATGTATGGGTCGCTGAAAATATTTCTGAAAAAAGAGCATTAAAATAAGGTCAGCAATGACCTTAAAAGTTCTACTAAGTCCGTACTTTGACTCACCATGAATCCTTGGGTGATGCTTTACATCTACCTCCGTCATGCGTGCCCCTTCTTGTTTTGCCAAAACGGGAATAAACCTGTGAAGTTCTCCGTAAAGCCCCATATTTTGGGCAATATGTGCTTTATATATTCTCAGGCTACAGCCATAATCAGAAAGAAACACCTTAGTTGTGTGGCGGATTAACCAATTGGCCATTTTGCTGGGCAGCTTCCGGAGCACAAAGCCATCTTTTCTCTTGGCCCTTCTCCCGGCCACAACGTCCCAATCCTCATCCCTAACCATTTTCAACAGCATAGGAATATCACTAGGATCATTCTGGAGGTCGCCATCCATGGTTACGATATACTTCCCATTGGAATGATCTATCCCTCCTGCCAAAGCAGTAGTTTGGCCATAATTTTTGTTAAACACCAATACCCTTGTTCTTTCATTGGCCAGCGCCTTCATTTTCTCAACCGAACGATCTGTAGACCCATCATCTACCAGTATCAGTTCATAGTCAATGGCTGATAATGATTCATATACGGCATCTAATAAGGGAGCAATATTACCTTCTTCATTAAAAATGGTAATGACAACGGAAATCTCAGGCTGAGTCATGATTTAAAATTTGGACGAAATTAAGGCTTTTTAAAAGCTATGACAAATGGAAGCCTTAAAACCTATTATTAAAAAATCATTATTTTTAATATTAACAACTTAGTGTTCTTTTTGAAGGGAAGACAAATTTGCCTATATTTAATCCAAAACGAGTGCTATGACAACTTAAAATAGCAATACACAATAGAATTGATTTCTATTGGGGAAGATTCCATTATTTCATCAAATGGAATTTCTTTCGTTTTTTTAATCATAAAAGAAAAATACAGTTTTGTCAGATTGTCTTTTATTTTCATTTAAGATTTTAACCCATACAAAATACCGAACCCAATGAACTTGCAATCCAGAAGAAATGCCCTAAAATCACTTGCCTTAGGAAGTAGTTTGGCTTTGATGAATCCTTACCATTTGCTGGCATCCGAAAAGAAAAGAAAGCTCGGCGTAGCACTTGTCGGCCTAGGTTATTATAGCACAGACTTATTGGCACCTGCTTTACAGGAGACGGAACATTGTTACCTGGCAGGGATTGTCACTGGAACTCCTTCAAAGGCTGTTGCCTGGAAAGAAAAATACCAGATCCCTGAAAAAAACATATACAACTACGAAAATTTTGATTCCATTGCTGACAACCCCGACATTGACGTTGTTTATGTGGTGCTTCCACCATCCATGCATGAAGAATATGTGGTTAGGGCAAGCAATGCAGGAAAACATGTATGGTGTGAAAAACCTATGGCTGTAACAAGCAAAGAATGTCAAAACATGATCAATTCCTGTAAAAAGAATAATGTACAGCTTACAATCGGTTATCGTTTACATCACGAACCAAATACCCAAGAGTACAGGTCAATTATAAAAGAAGAAAAGCTAGGCAAGGTAAAATATGTGAACTGCGAAGCCGGCTATAGAGAAAATAGGACCGACCATTGGAAACAGAAAAAAGAAATGGGAGGCGGGGTTATTTATGACATGGGCGTATACGCCATCCAGGGTGCAAGATTGGGAACAAATATGGAGCCCATAGCTGTACATTCAGCCAAAGCAATCTCCACCAGACCGGAAATCTATAAAGATGGGCTTGCGGACGAAGTAACAGCCAAACTGGAGTTCCCCGGTGGAGTATTTGCTGACATTAGAACCACATTTGCAGAAGGAACCAATTTTATGATCGTAGAATGTGAAAAAGGAGACATCGACTTGAAACCTTATTCTAGTTATGGAGGAGCTAAAGGAGAAAGCCCATTGGGTAAAATTAATCATAGCTATGAAGTCCCATGGCAGCAAACCAAACAAATGGATGATGACGCCTTGGCCATTATAGAAAATAAAGCTCCTATGGTGCCCGGAGAAGAAGGGCTTCGGGATATAAAAATAGTTGAAGCCATATTGAAATCGGCCGAAAAGGGAAAAAGGGTCAAATTATAGTTCAACCACCAAACTCTGTAGGTACTCGAAATACGCATCTACCCTAGAAATTATGATTCATTTGATTTGATAGATGTAAAACTGCGCCTCAACAGGCGTATCCATTAAAACCAGCAGTATTGTGGCCTAAGGAGGTTACAATACTGCTATCTTCTGACGCACACAATATCCACACATATAGTCCAAAACCGCCCCCTCAACAGAAAAAATTATACCGATCAAAAATTTTCAAAGTACTTTTGATTAGAATAGCCTATTCAAGCGTTTTATTTTTTTAATTTTACTTCTTATCAATTTTTAGCTATGAATAAAACTCCGGAATGGATTAATTCCTACGGCTTCCCCATGATCGCCTTTCTGGTCTTGGTCGGCCCATTCGCTTTAGATTTTCATTTACACTATCCGGATGAGATGTATTATACCGATGCGGCTATCCGGATGATGCAAAATGGAGATTTTCTTACGACATATCTAGGAAATGGTGAATTAAGGTTTAAAAAACCAATCTTAACCTATTGGTTTGTTCTTGCCGGCTTTAAAACCCTGGGAGTTGCGGCCTATTCTTCAAGAATATTGTTCTTGTTATTTGGTGCCGGCATCATCCCTTTGGTATATCAGATTGCAAAAATAATTGGCAAAAACCCAAAGCTCCCTATTTGGTCTGCTTGGATCATTGCAACGCACCCTATTATCATTTTTAGTAGCACCCGGTCGATTCCTGATATTTTGCTGGCCTTTTTTATGACACTGGCAGCCCTAGGAGTTACCGGATTATTAAAGTATGGTAACGACAGTCCTAAAAGATACCTTTGGTTTTTTTATTTGGGATTGGCTTTTGCCTTTGAAACCAAAGGGTTACCGGCAGCAGCCTTGGGCTTTGTAGCCATGGCTTATATGATATTTAACCCCTGGAACCGCATTAAAATCACCAAACTTTTGTATCTCCCCGCCATTGGGATTGGTTTATTTATTGCCCTATTTTGGTTTATTGCCATGTATTTGAAATTTGGCCCTGTTTATCTAGATTCTTTTATTGAAGATCAAGTGGGCATGCGTGTGGGAAATAGGGTATGGATGATTGTGAGACATTTTGTTTTTGCAGTCCTCTTAATGGTGTTACTTTTTATTCCTTGGATCGGCTTACGACTAAAAGGAGTTGTGGCTGGATTTAAAGCCACTTTTGATCAAGACAAAGCCATCTATGGCTTTGCAGTTGTTTGGGTTTTATCCATTATCGGCATGACTGCTATGGTATCCACATTTTATGAGCGCTACCTGCTTCCGGTGACCCCCATGGCTGCCGTCCTATTGGCCGGTATATTGATCAGAAAAAACCCTGCTTCGAATAAAGGTATGAAAATTTGGAGCAGATTATTTTTGGCCATAAACTGGCTGGTATTAGCCGTGGGCCTTTTTGCCCATTTGGGTTTAGGTGGGCCTTTCTGGATCTATTTCCAATGGTTTATTGCCCTTGCTCTAAGTTTGTTCTTATGGAAGAGATCCGAAAAGCTTGACCATCCCTTGCAAACACTTGGACTCTCCATCTTAATGCTATTTCTATCCATTTCTATCATTACTCACCCATTGTCCATTCCTAACCAAGGGAGACAAGTTCAGTCCTATTTTGAAAACCATGAGATCCCTAAAAACAGCAAAATTGCCTTTTTGGGGAACCTTCACTATGCCAGTAAAATTAGAATAGGGCTAGGACCCGATTATATAATGAAGACATTTGCTTCCATTGATGAGGTTCCTGAAAGTTATGCTTACATCATCTGTGACGAACCCAACCTAAAAAAGCTAGAAAACAGGTTTCCTCAAAGCGAGATAATTAGTGTAAACTGGGATCCCAAATATATTAATGAGATGATAATGGCCATCATTAACGGCAACACAGCTGAGGAGAAAATAAAATGGGGGAAAAAGTATTATTGGATAGATAGGTCTCCTGTATGAACTAAGAAAGGGTTGCCATAAGCAACCCTTTCATTATATTAAAATGACCAATTATTTATTGTTTGGCCAGAACAAGCTTTTCCTTGTGCTTTTTAATTTGCCTTCTAAGGGCTTCTATTGAGTCGTCTGCTGCAGCTTCAAAAGAGTCGTTTTGACTTTTTGCAAAAAATTGTTTTCCGGGTACATTCAGTTTGATTTCAACGATTTTATTTTCACTCTTATCATTTTTATCCAACCTCATAAACACTTCTCCATCCATGATTTGATCAAAATAGGTGTCAAGTTTATCCGCTTTTCTCTGGATAAAATCGATCAATTTCTGATCAGCAACGAAACGAATTGAATGCATTTGTAATTTCATAATAATAAACGTTTAAAAGTTAAACTTTAATTTAAGCTTTAGGATGTGCTTGTTCATACACAGCCTTAAGTTTCTCAATAGAATTATGAGTATAAACCTGGGTTGCAGCAAGACTTGCATGGCCCAGAAGATCTTTGACAGCGTTTAAGTCTGCTCCTTTATTAAGCAAATGAGTAGCAAAGGTATGCCTCATAAGGTGAGGACTACTTTTGGTGTTTCGGACAAAAAGATTTAAATATTTCTTTACAATTCGATAAATCATCATTGGGTAAGCCTGCTCTCTATTTGATTTAACGATAAAGAAATCATTTTCGTTTGGAATAGAAAAACTATCTTCAAAAACTTTTTTATACAGTAGAATGGCGTTCCTAAGGCTATCGGAAATGGGTATTATTCTAAATTTTTTACCTTTTCCCAAAACCTTTATTTGTAACTGACTAAGGTCCACGGAAGACCACTCCAAACCTATTAATTCAGACAACCTGATTCCGGTGAGATACAAGGTTTGCAAGACCATCCGATCTCGCTGTCCTTCAAAATCTTGAGCAAAATTACTTTCTTCTAATAAAGTCTGTATTTCCTTTTCCTGAATAAATGCGGGCAGGCTTCTCCCTTTTTTTAAGGAGCGGATTTTAAAAGTAGGGTCTTTACTGATAATTTCAGACCGCAATAAAAATTTATAAAATGACCGTAAAGTGGCCATTTTCCTGTTGACTGTAGCGACTTCTAGTCCATCTTCAATAAGGTCAACCATCCAAGCCCTAATTTCTGCATGACCTGCCTCTTCAGGGTGAGCCATACCAAAAGCCGTGTTTATGAATTCCATAAACTGGTCCAGGTCTTTTTGGTAAGCCAAAATGGTATGCCGGCTTACTCTTTTCTCGTGTTCAAGATAGCTGATAAATGAAAAAAGCATATTGATGTCTTATAAAACATCAATATGCTCAATATTTTCTGAAAAAGAAAGGTTTTCTTATTTACCTTCTTCTTCTTGCATGCGTTGCTTGTAAGCTGCTTTAATTACTTCTGTTCTTCTAGTGATAGAAGGTTTTTCAAAAGCCTGTCTGCTTCTCAATTCACGGATGACTCCAGTTTTGTCAAACTTCTTCTTGAAACGCTTTAGCGCTTTTTCGATAGATTCGTTCTCTTTTACGTTTACTACGATCATATAATTACACCTCCTTTCAGCCTGCAAAGGTAGAGAAACTTATTGACACCCCAAAACAAACACCAAAACCATTAGAGAATTCTCCGAATTATTATCAGTACAACATAGCCAACATAAAGGCTAATCCAACCTTTTAGACCTGCCTCGCTCATTTACATTCAAAGCCAGCGCTTTGCTGTTTTTTTTTTGTAAACCGCATAGTTCTCTTGCCATTTCCCTTTTCTTCTTAAAGCAAAACCGGAAACCCATTTGGATCCCGAGTCCTATCAACTGATTTCCTTCCATCATGTATGCTAAGTTCCTAGTCAAATAAAGCCTTCCATCCCTCGATGAATACATAGCTCGAAGAAAAGCATAACTGAATCAATAAATCCTCTGAAGCCTCCTCCTTTGGCATAAATAATATATTGGGCAATCATCCCATGATATATTAAGTTTGATTTCTTTCTATGAATAGGATAAAACTTTATATTTGAGCATGGAAAATATTTTAATAACTGGTGGGGCCGGATATATAGGTTCCCATACGGCGGTGGCTCTTTTGGAAGCCGGCTACCAGCCCATCATCATCGATGATTTTTCAAACTCAGAAAAAAGCGCTTTAGATGGATTAAAAAAAATCACAGGTCAGGACATCCTTTGCTACGAAGGAGACTGTAACGATGCTGCTTTAATGGACCGCATTTTTACTGAAAACAAACTGTCAGGAGTGATTCATTTTGCTGCCTTCAAGGCTGTAGGTGAGAGCTCAATGCTTCCTTTAAAATATTATCACAACAATATCAGTAGTTTGGTGGTTCTTTTGGAAACCATGAATAAACACAATGTGGTAAACCTGGTATTCTCTTCTTCCTGTACTGTATACGGTCAGCCCGACAAACTCCCCGTCAAAGAGTCCACACCAAGGAAAAAAGCAGAAAGCCCTTATGGAAATACCAAAAAGATCTGCGAAGACATCCTAGTGGATCAGGTAAATAGTAAGGTTGCTTTATCCGCTATTGCCCTGAGGTATTTTAACCCGATTGGTGCGCATACATCTTCTGAAATAGGTGAATTACCTTTAGGAGTTCCCTCTAATCTCGTTCCTTTTGTCACCCAAACAGGTGTAGGGATAAGGAAAGAATTGACTGTATTTGGAGATGATTACGATACCCCAGACGGTACTTGTGTAAGGGATTATATTCATGTAATGGATTTGGCAGAAGCACATGTAAAAGCCATTTCACATCTTAAAGGAAAAGAAGCCCCTTTCTATGATATTTTCAATGTGGGAACCGGTAATGGAAACACAGTAATGGATGTGATCAAGGCCTTTGAAAAAGTAAGTGGTAAACCCCTCAATTATAAAATCGGCCCCAGAAGACCTGGTGACGTGGTTAAAGTTTGGGCTGATACAGCAAAAATCAACGATGAATTAAACTGGAAAGCCCGATTCAATTTGGAGGAAGCGCTAAGAGACAGCTGGAACTGGCAATTGGCACTTTCTAAAAAACAATAGCTATCAATATGCTAAAACTCCTAGTCAATTTATTAACAATCTTATTGGTAATCCCATCCATGGGATTCCAATTAAACCCAGAACCTAAACCTATTGATAAAGTCTATCCTCTTTTGGATGCCGCTAACTCAAGATGGTTTTATTTTAGTGCCGCCACCAGACCTTTTGGAATGGTTAACTTAAGCCCTGATCACGAAATTGACGGTGCTTGGGGAAGTGGTTACAGGTATAATTCGGATACAGTAAAAGGTTTCAGTCATATTCATGCCTGGCAAATGTCCGGCGTTTCTGTGATGCCTGTCAGTTTTGATGCAGCTCCTGAGGATCTGCTGGCAGACTATTACTCTACTTACGACAGGGACTTGGAAACCATAATGCCCGGTTACCACAAAGTCTTTCTAAAACGCTATGGTATTTCTGCAGAATTAACAGCTACCCAACGTGTAGGCTTACATAGGTACACCTTTCCTGAAGATAAAAATCAGGCCATTTTATTCCATTTAGAAGGAGTGTTAGGACCCAGTAAAATGATCGATGGAAGTTTAAAACAAATTTCACCATATCTACTGGAAGGGCAAGTCACCAATTCCCCTACATCCAGAAGGCCCAACACTTTGACTGTTTATTTCCAAGTCGAGTTTGATCAACCCATAGTGGATTGGGTGGAGTCTGAAGATTCTCCACATAAAATAGTGAGCTTTGGAAAAAGTAAGGGAAAGCCTTTACAAATGAAAGTAGCACTTTCTTATACTAAGCCTGAAAATGCAGCCTTAAATAAGAAAGAAGAACTTCCTCATTGGGATTTTGACAAGGTGGTCAAAGAAACCCAAGAGGTTTGGAACGAACTTCTCGGTCGTATTGAAGTAGAAGGTAATACAGTAACGCAACAAAGGCGTTTTTATACAGATCTATGGAAATCTCTTCAAGGAAGAAGGACCATTAGTGATGTAAATGGTGCTTACCCGGACAATACCGGAACATCTTTCCGGGTTGGTCAATTGCCAGTAGATGACCAAGGAAAGCCACTTTTTAGGCACTTTAATTCCGATTCTTTTTGGGGTGCTCAGTGGACCATTAATGTATTGTGGGGCTTGGTATATCCGGAAATAGCTGAAGAATTTGCCAACAGTTTGCTTCAATATTACCAAGATGGAGGTTTGATTCCACGGGGCCCTTCAGGAGGCAATTACACCTATGTCATGACCGGTGCATCTAGCACCCCACTGTTTGTAGGGCTTTACCAAAAAGGAATCAGAGGATTTGATATTGACAAGGCATACGAGGGACTCCGTAAAAACCATATGCCCGGAGGAATGATGAGCAGGTCAGGTTATGAGCACAAAACTGCTAAAGGAGGTAATGTGGAAGACTATATAAAAATGGGCTACGTTCCTTACCCTAACCCAAGAGGCCGTTTTGGAGGACATGAACAAGGTGCCGGACAAACTTTGGAGTACAGTTATCAGGATTGGACTCTTGCGCAACTCGCACTTGCTTTAGGCAAAAAAGAGGATGCTGATAATTTTTTGGCACGTTCAAAAAATTACCAAAACCTCTACGATGCGGAAAGTGGCTGGATCAGGCCTAAGAATGTAGATGGAAAATGGGCCAACCCCTTTGATCCCTACAACTATGCCAAAGGTTATGTAGAGGCCAATGGAGCGCAATTCACTTGGTTTGTACCCCATGACATAGAAGGTTTGGCCGGCCTAATGGGTGGAAAAGAAAAAGCTGCTGCTCGACTGAACGAACAATTTGAAAAGGCTGAAAAACTGGGCTTTACATCTGGAACCTCCCATTCTGTAGAAACCCATCCCGAGTACCGTAGAATTCCGATTAATTATGGAAATCAACCTTCCATTCAGACGGCTTATATATTCAATTATTTGGACCGGCCTGATCTCACACAATATTGGTCAAGAAAAGTATTGGAGGCAGCATTTTCTGGGCTATCTCCCGAAAGCGGTTTCAATGGAGATGAAGACCAAGGACTTATGGGTTCTTTGGCCGTGTTGATGAAACTGGGATTGTTTCAGATGAATGCCGGCACTGAAGAAAACCCCATCTATGAATTGGGAAGCCCTATCTTTGACAAAGCCGTAATTCACTTGAATGAAGAATACTATCCCGGAAAGTCAATCACCATTCAGGCAGAAAACAATGGACCGAACAATTATTATCTTTCTCAGAAAACCTTCAATGGTCAAACGATCGAAGGTATCGGACTAAGGCATGAAGATCTTGTCAAAGGAGGACTGATAAAATTAATAATGAGTTCAAAAAGTAAATAATTAAAAAGGAGCCTAAAATAGGCTCCTTTTTTTATCTTTTTATGATTTAGGATAGTGAATTTTCACCAAATCCTGAATCTCTCCAAATGGCATTTGCATTCTTGCCATGGTATAGACATTTTTGCTTTTATCAATGGCTATGGCATTTACATAAGTAGGGATGCTTCCATCTTCATAAAAAGCCGGGCCATGATCCTTGTAAGTGCCTGTAGGCAAATGGTAGGTTACCAAATGTAAATTTTCCAGCTCTTTGGCCGCACCTTTGGCAATTTTCTTGGCTCCATCAATGGGGGGTCTATCACTTAATGGGCCTCCTGTAAGGTAATACAAGGTTTCTTTGTCCGGCCCCAAGTCAAAGCCCAGGTAGCCATAGCTGAACTGATCAAACATTCCCATTCTTTTAGAAGGAAGCGAAGAAAGCCTGTCCAGTAGTTCAATTTTTGCATTTTCCGGGTCAAATTTAAAAAGGTAATTGGAGTTGCCATGAATCCCGTATGCCACATTATCTTCCTCATGCCAAAATATCCTTCTCCAATTGTAGCCCATATTACCGGGAACTTTAGGATCATACTCTCCAAAATAATCCCTTCTCATATGAACGTCAAGCAGCTTTGAAGGCCCCTCCTCTTTCTCGGGATTATAGCTGAAAATATCTCCTTTGGAGGTGGTATAATACAGGTTACCGGTATCCGGAACAACCAATAATGACCTGCACAAAACCCTATAGTCATCTCCTACAATCCCAGCTTCACCTTTCTCAGAAATTGGACCGAAATCTTTTAGTTTCGAGGTATTCAAATCCAAATGTAGAAAATTACCGCTTGGCCATGTAAGTGCATAAATCTGATTTCGCTTGGTGTCCATGGTCATGGTTAACACCCCTTCTCCATCTGGAACAATTCCAAGATCTTCTATCTCCTTGGTCTTCATATCAAAACTCAAGAAATGTCCTCCCAAATAAGGTGCGACCCCATCCATTGGATTTACGGGAAGTCGCTCCATATCATCAATCATTTCATAAACACCTATATGGGTTCCAAAATACAATTTGTCCTCTTTTTCAAAAAAAGGAACATGACTTTTTCCTTGTGGTAAGGTATTGCTATCCCCTTCTCCGGAAGCCTCTGAAAGGTCAGCTAACCATTCTATCTTCTCAGTCTCCGGATCAAAGCTGTACAGTTGACCGGCTTTGGTTACAGACTCCGAGGACAATACATAGTAAATCTTCCCGTCTGAGGCACAACTCATGGCCTGGTAAGTGTCATGGGCCAATTCAAAGCCTGAATAGTAGGCTTGTGCCAATAGCCCTTCTTTATTATTTTCTGATTTCAATGGTTTGTTCAATTTTAATTATGGTATTAAATTATCCTTTATAGGTAAGTAATTCTTCTACATTTTCATGAATCTTTTTTATGGCATTGGCTATATCGTCCATATCAGTGCGGCTCCCCAGCAACATGCGCTGAGACAACCATATGGCCTCTTCGTTACACAGCTTATCCGTTATAGGACATTGGTTTTCAGCTACAAATTTCTCAAAATCCAATTCTTCCGCCTGATACATTCGCTGGTAATTTTTGGAATTAAAAGCATCTTTTAAGTACAGTTTATCATTCAGGGGAGTGTAGCCACTACTGCAGGGGATTCCCTCTGCTCGCAAAGCTTTTATAAAAACATCTCTGGATAGCCCTTTGAACCCTTCCCTATGAAACCGGAAAGGGAAAAGGTGAAAAACTGCCCGATTAACCTTTGGGTACAGGACATAAGTGCTAATCCCGGGAATGCCTTCCAACTGTTCTTTAAGATAGCTTGCATTGGTCTCTCTCAATCTTGTTTCATCATCCAACCGTTCCAATTGACTCAAGCCAATGGCCGCCTGATACTCCGTTAGCCTGAGTTTAGTTCCTGCCATAACAGCTCCTTGGTTAACAGCCCCAACCAGGGATCCATATGGGTACCCATAGTTATGGTAAGAAAAGCACTTGTCCATAAACTCATCGTTGTCGCTTACGATGGCACCTCCTTCTCCCATGGGTAAATTTTTGGAATTCTGAAAGCTAAAACAACCGGCAAGACCAAAGGTGCCTACTTTTTTATGGTCATATTCTGCCAACCAACCTTGGCATGCATCTTCCACAACAATCAGGTTGTTTTGTTTGGCAATGGACATGATTCTGTCCATATCTGCCGGCAAGCCCAAAATATGTACCGGCAAAATTGCCCTGGTTTTGCTGTTGATTTTCTTCTTTATTTCTTTAGGGTCAAGCTGAAAAGTTTCAGGATCTGAATCCACAAATGCAGGCATTGCTCCCGTCTGTAGTATGGCCGCTACACTTGCAATAAAGGTATATGAGGAAACCAACACTTCATCTCCACCACCTATGCCAGCTTGTGTTAATGAGGCTATAAGCGCATTGGTACCGTTAACGACAGTCACGCATCTTTTTGATCCTGTAGTTTTAGCCCATATATTTTCAAACGCTTGCACTACTTCAGACCTGGACCAAACCCCGCTCCTTAATACTTCTAATACCCTAGGTTCATCCGTGTCAGGATTCCACTTTGGCCAACTTGGCCAAGAGGCGGTACGCACAGGCTTGCCACCTGTCAGTGCAGGTTTCACATTTGTCATAGTAAAATTGAAACCCATCAAGGCTCCAGTACCTACAACGGCATTGGTTTTAACAAAATCTCTTCTCGTATACTTCATATTCGATGATTTATTAAGGGAAATTATACAAAAAGGAGGAGAAAACCTGATGATAAATGGTAAAGCTTTCAATAATACATTTTTTCCCAATATTTGGCTCTTTATAGCACCCTTTTTATTAAGCTGAATCGAAAATATTCACACAACCCATCATTTTGAAGACAAATTTTGCAGAAAAAACATAATCACTAATTGCACCTATTTACTGGCTGTCAATCTCCAGTTTTGGCTTTATCATATCTGTACAAAACCGGATTTATTCGCAATTTCTTCTCACTCAATGTAAAATAGGTCTCCCCTTCCGGTTCAAAGGCAATGGCTTCTCCTTGTGGCTCAGGCTCATAGGGCAACAAAACGGCTTTTCGTGAAAGTGCTTCCTCTAAAGTCTCCCCTTCCATCCTGGACCAGTAGTAAATCACCCAGTAATTTTTTATCAGCACTTGAGAACCATCTGCAGAAATATCTCCCCCAACAGAGAGGGTGACAGGCAATTGCAAAACTTTTTCCAGTTCTACAGCATTTCCATCAATCAATAAATCCTTCGTTGCTTTATAAAGCGTGTTTTTGGACTCCCTTTTGGTCAACACAAAAAGATCACCACTAATTGGGTCCACCAGCAAGGTTTCTGAATCTTTTGGTCCATCCGGATACCTTAGCTTAATTATTTCGGGTTTTACACTTATTTCACTATCTAGCTGATCGGGTTCCTGAACCCGGTAAATGATTAACTCCTCTTCCCTGCCAAAATTATCACCTATGTCTCCAATATACAGGTAGTTTTCTCCATCTAGGGGCCCCGGTCCCATGGCCAAATCTTCCCAGTCCCGATTTTTCACTCCTTCGATTTTCAAGGTCCCCAGGTAAGTCCCTAAGGTGTCTAAAATATAAACCTCAGGCTCTCCTCCACTGTCATTATGAACATAAATCCAGGAAGGGTTTTTTCTTGAAACGGCCATGCCGCTGGTCTCTTCAATAAATTTCTCTCCAATCAGTGCCACTTTTTCCGGCCCTGAAAACAAAGCATAGTCTATCTGAGCATTGATTTTCATGTCATACTTTTTCTGAAGTTTTTCAGAAAGTAAAAAAGGTATGATTGAAAGTAAAAAAAATAATTTTAGAAGCATTTCGATAAAAAAGCTCATTGGGGTAATATTTTTAACTCATGGTTCAAATTAATCAAACTTTAACTTGGTATTCGCTGCTTATCTGACAATTATAATAATCAATAACCCGATGGCCGACGAAAAGGTTCAAGTGAAATCTCCCTGTAGATAATATTAATTAGCCATAAAAACAAAAAAGGACAGTGCCATTCACTGTCCTTTTCTTAAAGAAATACACGACCAATTTTAATCAGCTTTCTCTTTATTATTTACTTTAATTTCAAGCTCATCCCCTTCTCCTGAATAATCTGCAAGAATAACATCTCCTTCAGACAATTCTCCTTTAAGGATTTCTTCTGCAAGGGCATCTTCCAAATATTTTTGTATGGCTCTATTCAAAGGTCTAGCACCATACTGTTTGTCATATCCTTTTTCTGAGAGAAAATCCTTTGCTTTTTCTGAAAGCTCAATGGTATAACCCAGATCAGTAATTCTGGCAAACAGTTTCTTTAAATTGATATCAATGATTTTATGGATATGTTCCTTGTTCAAAGAATTGAATATCACTACATCATCTAATCTGTTCAAGAATTCAGGGCTAAATGCCTTTTTAAGCGCGTTTTGAATGGTGGACTTCATTACCTCGTCCATATTCTCCTCTTTTGCTTTGGAGGCAAAACCAATGCCTGCACCAAAATCCTTTAAGTCTCTAACTCCAATATTGGAAGTCATGATGATGATGGTGTTTCTAAAATCTACCCTTCTGCCAAGACCATCTGTCAAAACCCCATCGTCCAATACTTGTAATAAGATATTGAATACATCAGGATGTGCTTTTTCGATCTCATCCAGTAAGACTACAGAATAAGGCTTTCTTCTAACTTTTTCTGTCAGCTGCCCACCTTCCTCATATCCTACATAGCCCGGAGGCGCTCCTACCAATCGGGAAACACTGAATTTCTCCATGTATTCCGACATGTCAATTCTCACAAGTGAATCTTCCTTGTCAAACAGATAAGTGGCAAGCATTTTTGCCAATTCAGTCTTACCTACCCCGGTAGGACCTAAGAATACAAAGGAGCCGATAGGTTTCTTAGGATCTTTCAATCCCACCCTTGTCCGCTGTATGGCTTTGGTCAATTTCTTGATGGCATCATCTTGCCCGACAACCTTACCTTTCAGTTCTTCTCCCATATTCAGAAGTTTCGCTCCTTCATTTTGGGCAATTCTTCGGGTAGGTATGCCTGTCATCATGGCAATTACCTCGGCTACATTGTCCTCTTCAACCGCATAACGCTTGGTCTTGCTTTCTTCTTCCCACTTGGCTTTGGCATTTTCCAATTGCTCTAGAAGCTTTTTCTCCTTGTCTCTAAGTTGAGCCGCTTCTTCGTATTTTTGGCTTTTTACAACCCTGTTTTTCTCTATTTTAATTTTCTCAACCTCTTCCTCGAGTTTAAGAATATTTTCAGGAACATGAATATTGTTGATATGTACCCGGGCTCCTGCTTCATCCAATATATCAATGGCCTTGTCCGGCAGGAAACGATCTGAGATGTATCGATCAGAAAGATTGACACAGGCCTGGATTGCTTCCGGTGTATAGGATACATTGTGATGGTCTTCGTATTTATCTTTGATATTCTCAAGGATTTGAACCGTTTCTTCAGGTGAGGTGGCATCAACCATTACCATTTGAAACCTTCTGGCCAAAGCCCCATCTTTTTCAATATATTGTCTGTATTCATCCAAAGTAGTGGCACCAATACATTGTATTTCTCCCCTGGCAAGTGCCGGCTTGAACATATTGGAGGCATCCAAAGAACCACTGGCCCCACCGGCGCCTACAATAGTATGCAACTCATCAATAAATAAGATCACATTTGGAGATTTTTCCAACTCGTTCATCACGGCTTTCATACGCTCCTCAAACTGCCCTCTATATTTGGTTCCAGCAACAAGTGAGGCAAGATCCAGCGTTACTACTCGTTTGTTGAACAAAACCCGGGAAACTTTTTTCTGGATAATTCTTAGGGCTAGGCCTTCGGCAATAGCTGTTTTACCCACCCCAGGTTCACCAATTAGAATAGGATTGTTTTTCTTTCTTCTGGAAAGAATCTGAGCAACTCTTTCTATTTCTTTTTCCCTGCCTATGATTGGATCAAGTTTGTCTTCCTCGGCCATTCGAGTAAGGTCCCTTCCAAAATTATCCAAAACAGGAGTTCTGGATTTTTCGGTAGTACCTTTAGAACTTCCGGAAGCACCGCCTGAGGCACCAAATAATTTAGAACCTTCTTCATCGGGATCATCGGCTTCAGTACCAGACCTAGGGGTTTGGTCTGTTTGAAATTCCAACATTTCTTTCACCGTATCATAGGTTGCGTCAAATTTCTGAAGGATTTGCGTAGCAATATTGTCCTCATCCCTTAAAATTGACAATAACAAATGTTCTGTACCTATCAATTGGCTTTTGAAAATCTTAGCTTCCAAATAAGTTATTTTTAGTACTTTTTCTGATTGTCTTGTCAGGGGAATATTGGCAAGATTTTTCACGTTGTGATTGGCCGTACCTTTTACTGCCCGCTCCACCGCATTCCTCAACTCGTCCAATGGCACACCCAATTTCTTTAGAATGGAAACAGCTACACCTTCACCCTCACGAATCATTCCTAACAAGAGGTGTTCTGTACCGATGTAATCATGACCCAAGCGCAAAGCTTCTTCGCGGCTAAGAGAGATCACCTCTTTTACTCTGTTTGAAAATTTTGCTTCCATTATATCTTTCCTTTATTATGGTAATATTTCAATCTCAATTTAATACAAATGAACTTGTTATTAAACACAATTATTTCACTTATTGTTCAATTACTTTCGGGAAAGGTTCAAAACTTCATTAGCTGCCGGACCTTCACAAAACAACAAATCCACAATGGAGAGGTTAGGAACAAAGTCTGCGCCAAAAATTTGTACATAGGGCGATGGTTTATAAATTTTACCCTTGTCTATCAATGACTTAGGATGAATTAAGCCCCTCAAATCGTTTTCTTGGCTCCTGTTCTCTACTTTCTCCTTTACTACCAAACTGACATTCCATCGTAAAAACTTAAGACAAAGTGTCAGTAATTCCAAGTTTAAATCTATTAAAAATTCAGGCTTTCGCAAATATATTTGTTCCAAGTCATCATAAAAATACTCAAAAAATGGTGATTTCCCATAAGCACTTTTGATTCCTCTCAGGTGAACATTCAACCATTTCTGATGGTAATCTATTTTCACATTCTTTATTGCAAGCCTCTTTCTTAAACCATGTACCGGCACAGTGAGGGTTTCCCTTTTATTGGCCAGAAGTACCTCTGCTTTGTTTGCATAGGATTGCCTATTGAGTACCGCATCGGCATATACATGAACTTCACTGGCTCCATTTATTGCAACAAAATATGCCAGAGGAGGCAAATACAATAAATCGGTCGTCAATACCTTACTTTCCTTGGTCATCTTATTCGGTTTCCCGAAAGTTAATCCCAAGAAATGCCACCGGCAAAAGAAACGAAGAAATTATCAAATTATTTCCGAAATTTCCCCCAATCCTTCCCTTAAAACTTCAATTTGATCCGAGGAACAATCCACCACTGTGGAGGCAACATTGTTTCCATAGCCACCGTCAATGACAACATCCACTAGGTCCTTGTACTTTTCATAAATAAGTTCAGGATCAGTGCTGTACTCAATGACATCATCCTCATCTCGGATAGAAGTGGTTAAAATGGGCTGGCCCAACTCTTTTACAAGTAGGCGTGGTATACTGTGGTCAGGAACTCTTATCCCAACTGTTTTCTTTTTGCTATTTAGCAATTTAGGCACTTTATTATTCGCAGCCAATATAAATGTAAAGGGACCCGGAAGTGCCTTTTTCATTAATTTAAAAACGGGAGTACTCAGTGATCTGGTATACTCAGAAATATTACTGAGGTCATAACAAATAAAAGAAAAATGTTCTTTCTTTGGTTTCACTCCCTTAATTAATCCTATCCGCTCAATGGCTTTTTGATTGAATATATCACAACCCATGCCATAAACTGTATCGGTTGGGTAAATAATCACACCCCCTTTTTGCAAAACATCAATCACCTGACTAATCTTTCTAGGATCAGGGTTTTCAGGATACAATTTAATAAATACCGCCGCCATATTTTATTCAACTTAGCTTTGGACAGGCCAATACACTGCTTTTAATTATGCTTAAATTAAACCAATTATACCACAAAATAAAAGCCAAGTATCAATTTTAAATATAATTTATTTTTCATAAAAAGCATCTAGCTGATTAAATAGTATATTTGTACCTTCAATTAAACCATTAGCCGAGTCAATTTATGGCCTTCAATTGGCCGGAAAGTCAATAGATACAATGCTTACAGACAAAAAAAGAAAATACCTATTAGTAGGACTAGTTGCATTCTCTGTACTACTCACTTCTTTAAGTTTTTATTTTTACCAAGCCTTCTTCTCACCCAATGTACTGATAGACAGTGAAGACCCTGCCGTGCTAAACATCCCTAAGGGCAGCACTTTCTCCCAAGTGAGGCAGGAACTGCTCGACAGAAAAATTGTAAACGAGGTAGTTACTTTTAGCTTTGTAGCCAAGGTCATGAATTATTCTGAAGGAGGAGTGAAACCGGGACATTATGTTATTCAGCCTAAACTTTCCAACAAAGAATTGATCACCATACTGCGTTCCGGAAGGCAGACCCCTGTGAATATTACCTTCAATAATATCAGGTTAAAGCAGGAGCTGGCAGAGAAAATCACAAGCACACTGGAGATGGGAAAAGAAGATTTCTTATCCATTATTCAAGATGAGGCTCTGGTAGAAAAATATGGTTTCAACAGTCAGACGATAATGGCCATGTTTATCCCCAATACCTATGAAGTTTATTGGACCATTAGCCCCTTGGAATTATTTGAGCGCATGTATAAGGAATATGAGAGGTACTGGACAGAAGAGCGACAAGCCAAAGCAGAAGCCATACAAATGACTCCTCTGGAAGTAGCCACCTTGGCTTCCATCGTTCAATCAGAAACAAATAAAGCAGATGAACGCCCCATAGTGGCTGGAGTTTATATCAATCGATTGGAGCGAGGTATTCCATTACAGGCAGACCCCACTTTATTGTTTGCCTTAAAGGATTTTACCATCAAAAGGGTGCTCAATGTACACAAGGAGGTAGAAAGCCCATACAATACTTACAAATATGCAGGGCTACCTCCGGGACCAATAGTGTTACCTGAGATCAGCTCTTTGAATGCCGTCCTGAATTACCAAACACATAACTACCTGTATTTCTGTGCCAAAGAGGATTTTTCGGGTTATCATTCATTTGCCACCAATCTTAGGGATCATATGATTAATGCCCGACGCTATCAAAACGCATTAAACGCAGCTAAAATTTTCAAGTAGATGTTTATAAAGGAACACAAGCTAAGAGTAAGGTATGCAGAAACGGACCAAATGGGTTACGTATATTACGGGAATTATGCGACCTATTATGAAGTAGGCAGGGTTGAAGCACTTCGCAGTGTTGGTTATTCTTACCGAGAAATGGAGGAAAGTGGTGTGATGATGCCCGTGTTGGAAAATCACAGCAAGTTTTTTTTGCCCGGCAGGTATGATGAAAACCTGACCATCAGAACCAGCATCAAGGAAATGCCCGGTGTACGTATCCGCTTTCATTATGAAATATTCAATGAGAAAGAGGAACTTATTCATGTTGGGGAAACATTGCTTACCTTTTTGAAAACAGATACCCATAGACCATGCAGGCCTCCTGCGAGGTTTATAGAACTTCTCAAACCTTATTTCAATTCAAAGGAGTGAAAGAAAAACTCAACGGCATATTAGCGCGATTAAGTGATAAGGCATTGCTCCTTAAGCCTATCCATTTTGGCAACCCTGCTCAAAACTTATATGATGTAGGTAAAATTTTCTTGCATCACTTGCAGAAAGATGATGTATTTGAGCGGGCCAGTGCCATGGCATTCAGTTTTACTGTTGCCCTCTTTCCTATGCTGTTGTTTTTATTAAACATTATCCCCTATATCCAGTATTTTTTCCATGATGTAACGACATCTAATATCCTGGTATTTGTGAGTGATATTTTACCGGAGAGCATTTATAACGAGGCGGCGCCCACCATTATGGACATCGTTAGCAAACCACGGCAGGGCATGCTATCGCTGGGCTTTTTCTTTGCTCTTTACTTGTCCACAAACGGGGTAATTTCACTGATGAATGCATTTAACGCTGTTTATCGTACAAAAGAATACAGGGGCTTTTTTCAAACCCGACTGATAGCTGTTAGCATCGTATTGGTATTGGTGCTTAGCATTTGCGGGGCTGTTATCATCATGATATTAGGAAGTGAATTGCTCTTTAAAATCTCCGAATTCGAATTCATCTCCAACAATATATATTATTACTCCCTGGCCTTTTTCAGGTTTTTTGTATTGCTGCTACTCTTCGTTATCACCAATGCTTACATCTTCAGGGTAGCTCCTGCTGTAAGTAAGAAGTGGAATTTTTTCTCCACAGGAGCCGTAGTATCAGGCTTGCTTATCACTTTGGGCTTTTTCTTATTCTCCTATTACCTGACTAATTTTGCGAGCTACAATAAATTGTATGGGTCCATAGGTACCATGCTGGCACTAATGCTTTGGCTATGGATAACCTCCATCTTGGTATTGGTCGGATATGAGATCAATGTAAGCCTCCAAAAGGCATTACACACCAAGCCCTCCAAAAAAACAAGTCCTTCATTGTCAAAAAATTAGCATTTTTTAGAAAAATTTTACCCCTTCAGCATTTGCATTAATTAGAATTAGGGCTACCTTTGCCTTCCGATTCACATCAAAAGAGAAGTGATCGACAATTATAAAAAGTTAGGCTTGTAAAATCGGAAGATTAATCGAGTCAATATTAAGCATCAGACCCAACTAGAGGAGTGGCAGAGTGGTCGAATGCGGCGGTCTTGAAAACCGTTGTACCGCGAGGTACCGGGGGTTCGAATCCCTCCTCCTCTGCACCAAAACAGCCTAGCAATTTGCTAGGCTGTTTTTTTTTTGAGTCGTTGGGAGCCACCCAGCAACCAGGCCCGTCGCTAAAACAGTCCACCGGACTGTTTCTTTACGCTCAACCCTCTCCTCCTCTGCTGAACTAAAAAAAAATCATTTGAAATATAATTAGTTAGGTCTTTTTGTAGGGGTGCAAATTGGGGTGTTGATTTTTGAACAATAAAATACAGATACTATAAATGGTTTGTATTTTCTGTCGAGGATTTGAATTTATTTGATTCAGTTTCTGAATAAATTGGTGAACTCTTGTTTGGAATACATTGGATGTAATTATCCCGTCACCCCACTTATAAAGTTTTCTACAAATTCTAAAATCTTATTTGTCACTCTTTCAGCTACCGAGGCTCACTCTATTAATGCAGGTAATGCAGGTCTTTTGCCAATAAGTTTCAAATTAGCCATTTGCGTTGATCCTAAAATTAAAAAAGCACAATGTGATTGAATGTCCGTTTTATGGCAGAGCCATGGTACCACAAAAGACCAAATCCTTTACTTGAGGATATATTATCGGTCTTTTGTCATTTGCCCTACCCCTCCAAATCGTTTTCTACCTTCATCAGGACATCGTTTTGGCATTCCTGATCGGGTTCTTACATGCAGTTACCACATTTGGCCTGGTATCTCTTTACTTCTATTTCAATACAAAGTTTTCGAAAGCAACCTCATTCTTTATTTAAATCATTTCATTAAAACACAACTTTTCATCTGTAGTAGTTTCATTTTGGGTAGTGTAGAAAAATCAGTTCTAAAGGACCATGAGGCTTGGTAAGGAATTTATTTAAAAATTCGTAGAGGGACTTCAGGAAAAGCTGTATTGCCTAAAAAATCCCATTAAACTAATTCATACAACCATATGAACCTTTGGTGTGAGTATGGACTGGTATTAATATAAGAATCCCTTCAGATTGGCGTTTGCAATGCCTTTTAAATGCTGCATTCTATCTATTAGCCATTTTAGGTACTTCGACTGGTACTAAAATAAGGTTAAAATTTGAATTTAGAATGAGCACCTTATTATTTTCTATCAATTTATTTGCATTTTAAATGTAATTATTTTAATTTCAATGAGATTGTTAACAATAAGAAGTACGTTTAAAGATTTAAATCATCATTCTAGTCTCGGTTCCGACTATGTCGGAAATTTGTGTTTTTTATAGATTAAATGTTTAAATTAATGTCTTTTTACAATGAAAAATTTAGCAATTTATTATCCCTTAACCTTCTTGTTATTCATTATTTCCTGCAAGGAAATTGAATCAATTCCACCTATGGAGTATTCTATTGATGAAGATTATGCTCATGAAATTCAACAATTGGAAAATTTCTATCTTACTGGGTTAGATCTGGTCGTTGAGAGGTTGGATAAGAAGTTACCAACTTCACAATTCGTTAATTCAAATTTTGAGGAAAAATTGTTTATGGATATCTTGAACGGGTTAAATGAAGAAATCTTTTACTTTAGTGAAGACCAGATCAACAATTATTCCATTAGAATGCAAAATTTATTGATTTCAAAAAACAAACCTGATGCCAGAACAGAACAGCCAAGGTTAAATGATGCGAGCATTTTTAATACAAGACAAATTTCAATGTCCAATAAGTTTGTTGAACAATTGCTTCAGACAGACGATCCTTATTCTGCAAAAAAAATCGCCAATTCTTTTCAAAATGAGATTTTAGAATCTTCACTTAATTATGAGGAAAAGATTTCTCTACTTTCACTTTCCACTGGAACTAGAGCGGTTTCTGACTTTATTATCAATGATGGGATCGGAAAAGTTAGAGATAAAATTAATGGAGGTGAAAGAGATGAAAATCAAGTATATGGATGTTCCATTAATATGAGAAATGTTTGGGCTGATGCTGTTGTTGGTTTTGCTGGTGGTGCGGTTGCAGGGTGTTACGCAGGTGCCACTGCCGGAACTGTTGCTTTCCCATTATTAGGAACTGTTACTGGATGTGCTAGTGCTGGAATGGTTGGTGGAGCAGGAGGTTTTATTTCCGGTGCCTCATATAGTATTGTATCAGGTCTTTTATTATCCTGTTTTCGTTTATAAAAAATGAATTGCTTGCACTTTATTAAAATAAAATTTAAGCTAACAAAATGGATAATAACTTTAAAATAGAAAAATTAAAAAAACGATTTATAATTGGTAGTTTTTGCATGGCTATTTTATTTATGGCCTTTGGTTCTTTCGGATCTTTTAACCCATTAGAAATCGGTTTTTACACCTCAATAGGTGCTGCAATATTATGGTTCTATTTAAGCTATTATGGGTTTAAATGGCTACTTGGTAGAAGTAAAACCTAAATATTTTAATTGTATTGGTTACTTTTACAATTACAAACGTTGTTTCATCAGTTAATAGCAGTTCCATAAATTTGGAACTGCTATTCCTTTTGTAAAAGTAAATTTAACTTTCCCTAATTCTTTGATAATCCACTATTGCAATTTTATGTTAAATTATTTAATGGTCAACCCATAGACTTCTTAATAATAATAATAACGAACTCAATCTTACCCTATTAAAGATAGATTATGAATCTTAAAATATTAATATTTACATCAATTCACATAATGATTGCCGGAGAGCTATCAGGTCAAATAGTTGACTCCAACTCTGTAGTGTATAACAGCATTAATCATGAAGTTGATTCTATTGGCAACTATTTAACTGCCGATAAAATGCCTGAGTTTAAAGGGGGAAATGTTGCGGTTTACTCATTTGTTCAGGAAAATATTAGTTCTAGGTACTTAAATAGGAGTGAAAAGAGTAGGTCATATGTAAGTTTTATTATTGAAAAAAATGGCTGTATTAGAGATATTCAGGTTGTTAAAGGAAAAGATAAAAGGCTAAATAAATCTATTGTTAAGGCTCTGAAGAGAATGCCAAATTGGAAATCTGGTGAAATAGATGATAAAAAAGTGGATGTAAAACTTACTTTTAATTTTAATTATTGAGTCTGAAATAAGAAAAAAGTCTAATAAAGCCTGCCAAGGCTAGTGCAAATAAAATGCGGGTGTGCTATAGTCGCAAGAAAATCAGTCAGTCGAGATTTTAGCATAGCACCGCTCAGGCGAAATTGAAAATAACAACAAAGTGGCTGATTTTAAAGCGATTTCAGCAGGTAATAGTAGTTCAATTGCCTATTTTAGGCTAATCTTGCTACAGCTTTCTTAATATCTTATTTCCCACATCCAGGCTCTCCTACTTTCGATGGAAGTTTGGATAAACTTTCGGGCTATGTCGTGATATTCAGTACCTGATACTTCTTTCCCTCTCATTCTCTTTGGCAAGGTGATGATTTCTTCCGGTTCTCCAAAAGTGATTTTCTCTGCCTCCACAATGAGCATACCATCGTTGATGTCATAAGCCAAAATCAAACCCGGAAGTCCGAATTGCTCCTCAGGCCCCGTCGGGACAGGAATATCTGATGCAAACCAAGCAGTGATCTATTGGCCTTTGAGGCTGTCTTCAGCTACAGCTTTCATACACATATGACCCAGAATATCCCGTATTTCGTTCATTACCCTCCATTTTGGAGTATTTAGGCTGTCACGAACGATATAGGTTTTGCCCATTTGGTCCATGTATTTCAGATAGGTCTGGTCTTCTAAATTGTTTTGAATCAAATAGTCTTTTACTTGCCAAGAGTAACTTCGGACTTCATAGGGTTCGCCGAAAGTATAGATACTTTTTTCCTGCCAAAACTGAAGTTTCATCCGAGTGCTGTAGCCTTCAGGATTATTCCAAGAGAGCAGGATTCTATCCTTTTTCCTACTCGGTAATGTGTGGCATACTGGAGTAAATTTTATCATAGAATATTCGGTATCGATATTCTACCTCCTCCACTATATTTTGGGCTTTGAGTCCTGTGGAAATCAATACTAGGATAAGGATTTTTAGGTATTTTAACTTCATTGTTTGAATGATTTAAGAATTGGCTGAATCAGAATATCTGGAATAGATTGGCAAACTATACCAACATTGAAACCTATCTATTTAACGATATCAACTTTTGTACTCATATGCTAGGTGGTTTGTATTTATTAAAATACAGTAATTAATTCTATTGCGATTACTATATTAACTATAGCCACAAGCTTAACTAGTAAAAAATGCCATTTCCCAGTTCACAAAATTTATTTCCTGATCATTTTACTGAAGAAAATCCTCAGGTCCGGAAAGATCCCAGTACATACGCAGGGTTAATTCTTCTGATACCTCCTTACTTTCCAAATAATCCAAAAAGGTTAATCTAAATATCACAGTAGATAAAGCAAGGATATCTGATGGTGCAGAAAAAAAATAAAATGTAAGGGCAAAAGCTAAATCATACTATTCACTAACAGGCAAAAGTCCAATTTGCATGCTCATTTATATCAAGTTATTTGAATTAAGCTGCTTCAACTTTATCAGACCAAGTCCATTCAAATTTTCTTTTCACTTAAATACTTCCAATATCGCTTGGGCACATGGTGAACATGGAGCTTAAGGTTTTTTCTTGAAGGAATGTTTGTACTATCAAAATAGTCCTTCCATAAGGTTTGAAATTCCATTTCTTCGACCGCAAAATAATCTGCAGAAGTTAGTGTAGGCTCAAAACCTTCAGGCAATGTCAAATTTATGATTTCCATCGTGTGCAAGTCATAATAGAGCCCGTAATTTCGTTTGAGGTCATAAATCACCCACTTTTGATCGGCATACCTTCGTTGGAAATGTTTGGAAATAAGCGGGAGTACATCAAAGTCAGGTTCAATTGTGGCAAAGTATAAACCATCTTTGGTCAAGCGAAACCTGACAAAAGCCTCCATACGGTGTTTTTCGCGACCCACGCTTTTGGCTAGTTTACTCAATCCCAAAACATCAGGGTTAGAAAAATCTGAATCAACCGGTAGGCTACTTCCAAAAACATATTGAATAAAGCGCAATAATAAATTCTCTACTCCTTTTTTCTCACTTAAAAACCCATAATAAATACGCAACCTTCCCGAATTTGACATTTTCTTTCCTAGCCCCTTCCAAACCCGATCAGCTTTTACCGAGTCTGTAACAACTACATTCGTCCCACCAAATAAAGAGGCTTGGGTTTCATTCTCTTTTTGAATAATAACCTGTTTTATTTTCAAATCATAAACCTGAAATACACAGGTCAAAAAACCATCAAAGCTACCATCGTAAACAAGTATGGAATCTTGAAGATTATGCATTTATCAAAACAAATTCAGTTGTGGACTTAATGTTTTTTGATATTTACTTGTAGTGTTTTGAACAATAAGTGACCTAAGTTGAGGACCTGTCAAATCACGCCGTTCAAAATCTTGTGAGGCACAAACAAGAAAATATTTGGCTCTGTTCATGGCTATACCAATGCGTTGCAAATGCTCCCAATTTAGTCTTCTAAAGCGTCTTGCCTGAATGATTTTATGCACAGATTTCATCCCCACTCCCGGTATACGTGCCAACATTTCCCGGTCAGCAGTATTCACATCCACTGGAAAGAATTCCAAATTCCTCAGCGCCCATCCCAATTTAGGATCCACTTCCAAATCAAGGTTTTGGTACCCATCATTCAATATCTCATGCACTTCGAATCCATAGAAGCGCATCAACCAATCAGTCTGGTAAAGCCTGTTTTCTCTTAACATAGGAACTTCCGAACCAATATGTGGCAGCCTTGAGTCATAGCTGATTGGTATATAGCCGGAATAATAAACCCGTTTTAAATCAAACTTTTTATAAAAATAATTGGAGGTCCACATGATTTGCTGATCGCTTTCTCCACTAGCACCTATGATCATTTGCGTACTTTGCCCTCCGGGAGCAAATAGAGGGGTGCTTTTTATAAGTTTCTTTTCAGATTTGTATTGAATGATCTCATTTTTAACTTTTATCATTGGCTTGATAAAATCTTCACGATTTTTTTCCGGAGCCAATAGTTTCAACCCTTCTTTGGTGGGAATCTCAATATTCACACTCAGCCTATCTGCATAAAGTCCGGCCTCCTTCATCAATTCATCCGAAGCCCCGGGAATGGATTTAAGGTGAATGTAGCCATTAAAGTTTTCTTCAGTTCTCAATTTCTTGGCCACAGCCACCAGCCGTTCCATGGTATAATCTGCACTTTTAAAAATCCCTGAACTCAGAAACAATCCTTCAATATAATTGCGCCGGTAAAAGTTAATCGTCAGGTCCACCACTTCCTGCACCTGAAATGCCGCCCGCTTGATGTCATTGCTTTTCCTTGTCACACAATAGGCACAATCGAAGATGCAATAATTGGTTAGCAAAATCTTCAACAAGGAAACACAACGCCCATCCTCGGTATAGGAATGACAAATCCCCATCCCTGTCGCATCACCAAGGCCCTTATTGGCGTTGCTCCGCTTGCTACCACTGGATGCACAGGACACATCATATTTGGCAGCGTCTGCAAGTATTTTTAATTTTTCTTGTGTGCGTGTAAATCCCATATTTGACCCTAATGAAAAATGCTTTGGCTTAAGACCTCGTGACTGCTTTCTCTTGGATAAATTTCAAATTTAATCTTCCAACCTAATAGAAATCCTCGTCGAGGTAACTCATCATTGTCAAGCCCCTTTATCTCCAATCCTATTGCCCAATAGCCTGTATAAACAAAGCTTAATTCTAAACAAAAAGCATCAAACTTTGTTCATTCCAAAGCATTCTAAAAACGGAAAGTAGGCTAATAATGTTGCACTAGCTTTAAAAGCAATACTTAAACAATTCACTAAATTTCAATCAATTATATGACAAATAAACTACCCCCCACTTGGAACCATAGGTATTAAAAATCTAATTACCATCTAATGAAAAAAGAAAATTGGGGAAAGGATATTTCTAGATGTCTTGGATAGGGTTTCGGGCCCTTTGGTTTAACACCTTTTACTTCACTGTAGCCACATAGACATTATTTATGGCTCGTGTTTTTTCAGAAAGCCCTTTAACGGCCTGCTTTATCTCTTTGTGTTGGGCAAACCAGTTCTGGAATATGTCACATTTATCTTCCGGAATACCTCTAATCACTACGGGTGTTTGGGGTGCATTAAAGGTATTGTTATAGATCTCTATTGTAGTTCCTGCTATGTCCGAGCCGTCTTTTCTGTCCCTACCACCGTGCATGTCAAAGCAGTGACTCAATGAAATCCCCATTTCGATATTGTGTCTGGCTATATATCCACATCCGGAAATCCCTGTACCCGCAATGGAATGTCGGTTTTCGTTAAATAAATTGTACTGGGTAATTAAAGAAGCTGCGCCATGGCTTACCCCATACCCAAGCCCATTGTACTGGCACTTATGGATAAAGTTATGGTGAATATGATGGCCAGAACCCTTCTTCAAATAAATGCCACTACCGGAAAAAGCTGAGATTTCGCAATTGTCCACCTGCAACTCCGAAAACTCCGTCACTATCCCTCTTGACACCGGAAATTTATAGTAATAATCACGCCCCAATCCATTCGGACCAAAAGAACGTTTGTGATGTTCCAAATGTCGGTCGGGATTTGGCCCTTGAATTCGCAAGCCTGAAAACCTAACATTTGACCCCATCGGTCGAATCATTACGCTTGTATTCAAAGTATTGCTTAGCAATAACCCACCTTTGGAACCCTGATACTCCCTGTTTCCAGCCAAGGTAACGCCAGCCGGAATCTCTAAAATAAGTTTATCAATATACACCCTGGTAGTTAGGTCAATTTTAGTTTCATCCGGAATATAGACTACTTGTCCCGACTTTGCCTGGGCAAGGGCATCCAATAACTCGTCCAAATTTGTTGCTTCAAAATCACCCTTTAGAATAGGCATTGTATATCCTTCACCTCCACCAATTGGCCCTAAATCATTGGGTTTGGCACCATATAATTCTCCATTGATTGTAAGCCAACTGGTTTTTTCCGGATCTTTGATCTCAAAGGAAGAACCCTTGAGAAAATGGTTGGAAATCCCTTCCTTTAGGGGAAGCCCAAAAGTACATGCTACTAGACTACTTTTAGCAGCAGTAGCAAAAAACTGCCTTCTGGAGTTTTTGCTGTTCTTATTTTCACTCATAACGGCTTTTTCAATGCAAATTTCTAAACCAACCACAATCCGGTTTTCATAAATCTACTAATAACCGGTTAATTATGATAAAAGGAAAGACCAATTCTATTCCTATGGTAGCAAAAATAAATTAGGTTTTCCCCGGTTACAAAACGAATAATCCCAACAGGATTCACAGCCTGAGGGAATGAACGCTAGACAGCGTAAATTTAGGTACAAAGAAGCCCTATCAAAATATTACAGGGACTTACTATCTATATTGGTCAGGTGTTTATCTAGTGATTCTCGAATCATTCCGGAAGGCCTTTCAGCATGTGGATCAATTATTTTGCTATTTTCATCTAAAAGAATAAATCTTGGAATAGAATTGACCATAAAATATTGGGAAAAATCAGATTTCCTGGCGTTTTTGGCATATAACTGATAACCTTCCATCTTTTTGGTATTTACCATCTTTTCCCAAGCTTCCTTGTTTTCATCAATCGACACCGTCAAAAAAGCCACCTTTTTATCTGCATATTCTAACTTCAATTTGTCCCAATAAGGGTGTTCGGCGATACATGGCCCACACCAAGTAGCCCAAATATCAATATAAACAAGGCCCCCTTTCAAATCACTCAACTTCACTTGATGCCCTTCCCTATCGGTGAAGGTGAAATCAGGAACATCTTTCCCAGTGCCAATCCTTTCCCATTTATTCATTATTTTTTTTAAGCTCTTCTCATACCTAGGGGTTTCGTTTTTCTTCATAAACATCTCATAAGCTTCTTTCACATAGACAGGTCCTCTATTTTCCATATTTGACTTTATCGATGTATAAACAAAATAGTCATTGACACTTTTATCTTTCAATAATGAATCTATTGCAAGGGTCCTGGCTTTATCTTCCGATGTCAAAGTCTTATCACTTTTCAGAATTTCAATGGTTAAATTAGAAATCCGAGTTTCGATAAGTAGGGTATAGCTCCCCACTTTAAGAAACTGTTTTTGATCTAAAGGAATGGAAGCTATTTTAGCCATTACTTCATCTATAGGAAAATCTACTGAATCTTTTGGTGTGCCAGTCAAAAGCGAATAATAAGTAGGGTATTGTAAATCATACCAAAGGGGCTCAAAATAGTAATATCCTTCTTCTCGGATAATGAATTCCGGATCAATATCCTCTTTCATTTTAAATGCCTTAAAATTTGCTTCGGAAAGTGTAAAAAGGCTATCCTTTATTTTAAAATACTCCTCTTTTGAATTCTGCAACAATTTAATGTCACTTAAGCCTTTATCATTTTGGGCTTTTTCGACGAGATACTTGCTTTCTTTTTCATGATCCCCTTGAAACTCAAATGTACTTAAGATGTCCTTGCCGTCTGCAGTGAGATAAATGCTATCCCCCGAACTAAGATAAAGTTCAAGTTGAGTTCCTCCTGATGACAAACTATATCTTGACCCATCGTCACCTTCAAATTTCAGTTTGAAATTACCTTCATCGTCTATTTTTACACTAGCGATTTCTGCATGCTGAAAAAGGGTAACCTCTTCTGACTCCAGATTTACGATTTTTCCGGAAACAATAATGGTTGGATCCTGATGTGCTTCTTTTTGGGAACAACCATACAATATTATCATTAAAATCAGGGGAAAATTGATCGGGTTACTCATAATCAAAGTTTAGAGGGTTCATGAATTGTATGTTGTTGTTCAATCTTCTAGGTGAGTAATTAAAAGTACAGAAGGTTTTTAAAAACTAAAAGTTAAAAAATCATAACACATTCATATATAAATACATTATCCTATAAGTAGTTAGGACTTACGACAGAATCTTTACAAGTTACAAAATGCAATGGTTAGGCTTTCTTTAAATCCCCGGCATACTTCATAATCTTTTGAATCGCTTGGGCAATCTGCTCCATATCTTTTCGGGTGCCAAGCAACATGGATTGAGAAAACCAAACCGCTTCTTTACAAAGCTGATCATTCTGTGGGCAATGGTTTTGTTCCAGCCAATCTTTCATGGTTTTTTCTCCATAGATCTTTAAGTAGTGTTTGTTTTTTGCAAGATCTGTCACGTATTTCTCCTTGTTCAACATGCCATAACCTCCTGAGCACGGAATACCTTCTGCTCTTAAAGCCTCCAAAAACTTACTGCGGTCCATCCCCTGAAATTCCCTTTTGTCATACCTAAACATATAGAGGTGATAAGCACTTTTGGTGACGCCTTCATAAAGTTTAGCAGGGCGAATTCCCGGGATTTCTTTTAGGAGACTGGTTAAAAAGGCAGCGTTGTCCCAACGATGATTAACCTGTTGTGGGAACCTTTTCATCTGAGCAAGCAATAGCCCTCCTTGAAATTCGGTCATTCGCAGGTTCGTTCCTCGAGTTGGAGAATAAGGTTCGTTTGGATCGAAAGTATACCTGCCCTGATTGTGAAAATCATAACAGCTTTCAGCAAACTCCTTGTCATTGGTCAACAAAGCCCCTCCTTCACCAGAAGTAAGGTTTTTACTGGACTGAAAACTAATTGCTCCTGCTAACCCCAAAGTCCCAACCTTTTCACCTCGCCATTCAGCCATAGGGGCCTGACAGGCGTCCTCCACAATCGGTATATCGTGTTTTTTACCCAATTCAAGAATTGTATCCAAATCTGCCGGAGAGCCACCAATGTGAACTGGCATGATGACCTTTGTTTGCGGAGAAATAGCTTGCTCTATTTGATTGGCCTCTATCTGAAAACTTTCTATATCTGTGTCCACAAACCTAGGTAATGCATAATTCAGCACCACCACATTGTAAGTTGCGACGAAGGTATAAACAGGAATGATAACATCATCACCGGGGCCTATGTCTAAAGCTCCCATAGCAGTGTACAATGCACTGGTGCCACTTGATACAGCTAAGCAATGCTTGGCTCCACTTAGGTTTTTATAAGCTTCTTCAAAGCTGGCAACTGCTTGGCCATTAAGACGTCCCCATTTCTTACTTTGCAAGGCTTCCAAAAGCGCATTTTCATCAGACTTTTCTACGATAGGCCAACTTGGAAAACTTGTAGGATGGGCCTTTGGGCCTCCCAATAAAGCAGGCTTATCATTTATTGTCGTCCCAAAACTTAGTTGGGGCATTCCGATGGCCAGGCTAGCACCAGCCATCGAGAGGTTCCCTATAAAATCCCTTCGGTCTAATTTCTTGTTCATGGCTGTTGTTCTAGGTAAATAGGATCTATTGTTTTAATAGTACTGCTAGCTTTTATTCATCAAAAAAATGAAATAATAAGCAAGTAGCAGACATCACCCTAATATAAGTTATATAAATAATAAATACACAGGATTGGCAATCATCTATTAGTAAGCAACTTATGCATTAGATTCAATCTGACAATAAAAGGTTCTGTCAACCAAAATTGTAAGATGGTTCTGATATAATTGTGAAAAAAGGCGTAAAATCAAGTCCATATAGAATAGATTCTCCTTCCCTGCCATTTCCCATCAATTGAAATTAACCCTATTATTAAAAAATTTCTCTCTTTTCTAAGGAAATAGGAAGGATGCTAAAAATTAAGCTCACTCATTCCCCTTCAGCAAAAATCGCTTTTGGTTACGAATAAATTCTCCGGGCTTATTGTGGTTGGCTTTTTGCTCATTGTATTTTGGAAGGCCTTCCCAGTTGGGGCCTTCTTCTTTTACCTCCTCCAGTAAGGTAAACATGGCACTTTTCATTTCTTCAAGTTTTTCGGGTTCGGCAGCTGCCAAATCCATTTGTTGGCCGGCATCACTACTTACATTGTACAATTCAAAAAACTCGGGTTGAATCCCTTTTATAAAAGCCATGTCTATATCCGATACCCCATGGGTTCTTGGTACTTTATCATTGGACCTGCCCATTAACATATAATCCCCCATCCGCATGGCAAGCTCCGGAGAACTTCTATAAAAATACCAGAGCATGGGCTTTTCTCGATTTATAGTCCCACCTTTCAATAAGGGCAGCAAATTTATCCCATCATATTTCCTGTCCTCAGGAATGACAACTTCGCACAATTCACCTATGGTTGGAAGTAGGTCCTGAAACCATATGGGAGTGTCAATTTCCCTATTCCCGGGAAAAATTCCGGGATAGGAAAAAATCCCGGGAACCTTGATGCCCCCATCATATACCTCCCCTTTCAATCCGCGAAGTTCGCCTTGAGAACCTATCCGATATGGACCGTTATCCGATGCAAAGAAGACCATTGTATTATTATCCAACCCTCTTGATTTTATGGCTTGCAAAATCCTACCGGCGGCCAAATCCATGTTTTCAATATTGGCGAAATATTCAGCGGTTTTCTTGTCATATTCTGGGTAATTGGCGATTAAATTATCAGGTGAAGCAACCTTAGCATGAGGCTCATGGAAAGCCACATAGAGGAAGAAAGGCTGTTCTTTTTGATAATTTTGCTCAAACCAAAGGTCCACCTCATCGGCTACCAGTTGACAGGAATACCCCTTCTGCTCTCCTATTGGGGTTCCATTCCTAATAAAATTAACAGGATTGAGATGGGAAGGTTGGGCGTTGTTTTCCGTACCAAGTGAATAATCAAAGCCCTGCTGGTGCGGTTGTGGCTGATTGAGTTCCTCATCTTGAGGAAGAACACTCAAGTGCCATTTCCCAAAATGAGCGGTCTGATACCCCTCAGGTTTAAGGAGTTCGGCAATCGTTATTTCATTGTCCGGAAGGTGCATTACAGACCCAGGAGGCCTGTAGCTATACATGCCCGCCCGTGCCGGAATTCTACCTGTCAAAAGTCCAACCCTTGAAGGGGAACAGTTGGGAGCACCGGCATAGCAATTGGTGAATTTCACCCCTTCAGATGCCAGAGCATCCAGGTTTGGGGTGTTGGCAACTCCACCGTATCCCTGAAGATCCGCATAGCCCATATCATCTGCAAGGATGAGGACCACATTTGGACCTGTCTCACTATTCACGCCCTTTGTTACTTTATTGTTTTGGACCCAATTATTTTGAGCATTCACCGCTTGAGTTAGTCCAAATAAGAGGAATAGTAAGCAGCATAGATTTTTGGGCGTTTTTATTGGGATTAACATGCTATTGATAGGGTTTATATTTATCCTTTTTAGGATTAGAATGTAAGAACAATTAATTATCGGTGAATATTTCCGTAATATCAACCAGCGCTTTAACTATTAACACAATTCTCAGCCCTTTTGTATAATAAGCTCAGACAAATCCCAATTATTCACTTATTTGGTGAATTATAAATGAATATGTCAAAAATAAAATATTTTTTTGCTTATATCTTATGTTTTTCTCTACTGTCGGAGCTTTATGCCCAAAAACCTAGAGACATTACCGCCTATCGTCTAGCCGATACTGAACAGATTAAACTGGATGGACGTCTGGATGAATCATTTTATTCTAAAATCAATGCAGCAACGGCATTCCGTCAACAGGAACCACTCGAAGGGCAACTTGCCACTGAGCAAACCGCTATACAAATCGCATATGACGAAAACAACCTTTACATAGTTGCAAGGTTTTATGACAGCGATCCGGATGGTATCAAAGCCTTTCAGAAAAGGCGGGATGCAGTTCTTGATACGGATGACACCTTTGCATTTATTCTGGACACCTACAATGACCAACGGTCTGCTTTCTATTTCGAAATCAATCCCCATGGCCTTATGGGAGACGGGATTTTAAGAACAGGCCAAGGTGCTGAGGTCAATAGGGACTGGAATGGGATTTGGAGAGTATGGGTGGCCCGTGATGACAAAGGATGGTCTGCCGAAATTCGAATACCCTTTATGACCTTAAATTTTGATCCCAAAAATGATACCTGGGGTATAAATTTTCTTAGAACCATTCGCAGGAAAAATGAAATCACCCTTTGGGAAGGCTTTAAAAGAAATCAAGGAATCGAAAGACCTCAGAATGCAGGGAAACTTCTGGGCCTGTCAAATATTAATCAGGGCATTGGATTAGAAGCTATACCCTATGCCATTACCTCTCAATCAAGGGTAAGAAATGATCCTGAGAAATCCATGGCAAAGCAAACTACATTCAATGCAGGTGGTGAATTAAATTATAACATTACCCCCAATTTAAAAGCAGGAATCACAATCAACACTGATTTTGCCGAAGTAGAAGTAGATGACAGGCAAGTTAACCTCACAAGGTTTCCCATAGTATTACCGGAGAGACGGGATTTTTTCCTTCAAGGGGCTAATGTGTTTGTATTCGCCCCCTCCAGTAATCCCAACCCCTATTTCAGTCGAAAGATAGGGTTACAAGAGGGCCGGGCAATACCTATAAAACATGGAGCCAGACTTATTGGCCGCATAAAAAACACCGATATCGGTTTTATACAAACAAGAACGGGGGAATCAGGAGAGCTCCCAGGAGAAAACTTTACTGTAGGAAGAGTCCTTCAAAATATTTCTGCTGAAAGTACCATCGGAGCCATTTATACCCGTAGAGACACCGATGGAGACAGCCTCCCGGTGAGAGAAACCTTAGGCGCAGACCTTAACCTAAGTACTTCCAAGTTTTTGGGCAATAAAAACTTCCAATTTCAGGCATTCTTTGTAGGTCATAGCCCAACCTCTTTTAATGATAGCAGCAGCATCATGGATCGATCTGTCAGAGGCTTCAGGTTTAATTTCCCCAACCAACCCTGGGAGGCTCATGTCTCCTACCGGGAGTTTGGTGTCAATTATAATCCAGCCGTTGGATTTGTTCCAAGAATTGGTTTCAGGAGGCTTCAACCGACAGTCGCTTACAGCCCTTTAATGGAAAGAAGCGCTATTTTAAGAGAATTAAGTTGGGAATATGATTTTGAATACCTGATGCTGATGGATTGGCAACCGGCCACTGTAAACCATGCTATCAGGGCATTGGGCTTACGTTTTGAAACAGGAGATTTTATCAATTTCTCTTTCTTGCACAACTATGAATTTTTGGATTTCACTTTTGATATTTTGCGGGATGGAATATTCTTAATCCCTGAGGGTAACTATTATAATAGGGGATATTCCATAGAAGCTTCCTCGGCTCCGTTTAGAAAAATCGGCGGCACAGCCAAACTGACCAATATAGGATTTTGGACAGGAAGGCAAGTTCAACTGGATGCAGATGTGTTTATTAGACCTTTCACCGGCCTTAACATGACGGCAACGTATAGCTATAGTAGTGTCAATTTGGAACAAGGGGATTTTAAAACCCACCTTTTAAGGTTAAACAGCAGTTATGATTTTTCCCCTTGGGTTTCGGTAAATTTCAATATTCAATACGATAATCTCACTGAAAGACTGGGTACCAACAGCCGTTTTATCTGGGTGATTGATCCCGGCAATACTTTTTTTATCGTCCATAATCACAACTGGCAAAGGTTTACAGACCGATTCAATGTCATGGAAACTCAATCCATTATGAAACTGGCCTATACCTTGAGGTTTTAAATTTACCTAAAAAGATTTTATCCGAACATAGAGAAAAACACTACTTACTGGGCATTCAATAAGGCTAATAGCGAGGACGGAAGTTTTATAAAGTTTGAAATGTCATTTTTCACCAGTGAAGTTGGCTGCAAATAGGCCTCTTATTTTGACAAAAAGATTCTGTTTTTCTGATTTCTTATTTATCAAAGCCTTCAAAATTTGGGCATCAAAATTGGTAGAGAAGTAATGTTGAAAAAGCTCATAAAAACAAGTAGGCCAATTAAAAGTTATTTTGGAACATTATGGAAATTCCAAAATACTGGTTCTTAAATCGCATTTTTCATTTTAATATAAACTAAATATTATGATCGTAAATAAATCCATAGTTGGACTTCATATTATATTACATGAGTCACATGGTTTGTTGGCAGGAAAGATTGCTAACGAAATTAAAGAAGTTTATAGACCCATTTATTGGATAGAAACGCTTATCGCTATTAGTGAACATGATGACAGACAACTTGACTTAAACGAAAAAGAGTACCTTTCCGATCTTGGTGTACCCATGGATTTTACTGAAGAAAGTTATCGTGTGGATGAAGTCATAGAAAGGATGAAGCGTATTTTAAGAACCTCAGAAAATAAGTCCCAATGGATAAAATTATTGATCTCCTACCATTTGGAATTTATTTATGGTCCGCTCAAAAATAAGAGCAAAAGAATATCAGCATTTTTTCAAAAGCAAGTGACGGAACGGAAAACAATACTCAAGCATTTTGGCCTCACTAATGCAAAAGCGAAGACATATTATGAATTTTTGCGCTTTTGTGACCGATTATCTCTAATCCTATGCAAGGATGAAACCCCAGCCTTGGAACGGAAGCTGGAAATAAACACCTCAATTGACGGGAAAACATTTTTTATTAAGAAATCAGAAGATGAACGATTGATTATAAGCCCATGGATTTTTAAGAAAGAAAAATTTGAATTATCAGTCGAGGAAAGGATTTTAAAAGAAACACAGTTTAGCTCCTTAGAAAATTTTAAGGAATCTCTACTGCAGACAATGCCGCAATCAAAAAAATGGACGCTTGCTAAAGAATAATCAATTAAACAATTACCTACTTTCGCTTTCAGGCAGAGTTAAATTTGTCACTTTTTCCTCCGGATACTTTTCAGGATCGTAAAGTACAATCCGATCCAAAAAATGATGAGCAGATCTCGCTGATATCTCTAATGTGTAGGTACCTTTTCTATTGATGCGCACATAAATTTCATGTGGATCGTTGTCACTGGTTTTGGTACGCCATGTCCAATCTGTAGTGCCGTGACTATAAACCTTAAACCATCCTTCTTTACCGGCACCTTCAGGACAATCATCCTTACATTTACCGTGAGGTCTTACTATATGATTTTCTTTTTTACCGAAAAAGTCTGAGGCACCAACGACTCTAAGCCAAGTGTCATTATTATCCGTGGAAGAGTTTCCCTTCCCTATCTTAGAATGCCAAATGATTTTATAGAGCCCAGGGTTATTGATTTCAATAGGATACTTTAGTGTCTTATTCCCGGGATCTTTGAAGTGCTCAGTTGTGGAATACAAGTAATGGATCGTACCTCCTTCTATATTCACACTTTCTCGAAACCAATCCCCTACACCTTCTACCGACTCAACCTCTATAATCAGCAGGGAATTCTTTTCATTAAACGTAACCTGCGCTGTTGCCTGAAAACCAATCAGGTAAATAAAGAAAAGAAGCTTCCTTGGCATGTTTCTCATAAAACATTCCAAATATTAATTAATCTAGATTTCAATATAATCAATTCTGTCAATAATATAACTTTTACATGACAAGGATACACTCGATCCCTATTTACCGACCCTTCCTTATTACCCTTACTAAAATTAGGAAGATCATTTCCTCAAGGGCATCCAAACTGCCATTTCTGATTCTCCTCTATTTCCCCAGGCGAAATATGGAATCAACCTGATATTGATAGGCTTTAATGTGTTTTTTTGATCTAATTCTTGGTACAATTTACCTTCCCAATCGGACTTTCCTTGTAGCAAGGCCTGCCCCACTAAGAAGGTGAGGGAGGCACCTTTCACCATTTTTTTGACAGGTATAAATTGTATAGCAGCAGGAAGCTCAACATTAAAAATGCGGCCCTTGTGCAAATCCGGAGATTCTATACAATAAACAATTGGCCCTCGCATCACCGCTACCTGGTTCCTGGTTTCCTCCACCAGTGGATTGGCCTCCATCAAACGAGCCGTCATGGGGAGATTTAATTCAATCACATCTCCTTTTTTCCACTTTCGTGATAAGGACAGATAACTTCCGGCTATAGGTTTTTCCTTCGATTTTTCTCCATTAACGGTGATTTCAGCCTGACTGGCCCAGGCAGGGATCCTTAGGTCTATGGCAAAGGGATCTTGCCCGGTTTTTTTGATGCTTAGCTTGATTTCCCCATTCCAAGGGTAATCTGTCTCCTGCTTTAACTCCAATTCTGAACCATCGGCCAAGCTGGTTTTCAGTTCATTGCTACCATATAAGTTGACTATCAAACCATTATCAGAGAGTGCATAAGCATAATTATGGGTTTCGGCTACCGTTCTGACGACATTTGGAGGACAGCAGTTCGATTTAGAAATATAGGGTTCCCTCACCTTATTCCATCGAAATGTAAAAGGCAAATCCTCATCCACTCTCAAAGGATTGGTATAATTAAAATTAGTCCCTCCTAAATCTGTACCAGACAATACACTATTGATTAAGCTCAGCTCTAATATGTCTGCATAGCGGCTGTCCCCAGTCACCAAAAGCATGCGGTGGTTCCACAAAACATTGCCAATATTTGCACAGGTTTCATTGTAGGCTGAGATATTAGGTAATTGAAAAGCCTGCCCATAAGCCTGGTGGACTTGCTGAATAATTGATTGCTTGTAGGTGGTTCCATTTGGGGACACACCATCATACAAAGCACCTGTAGCTCCAGTGATGTAAAGTTTTTTAGTGACTACATCCTTCCATATACTTTCCAAAGCCATCATTAAGGAATCTTCTCCTGTCTCTGCATAAAGATCAGCAACGCCGGCATACAGGTAGTTGGCACGTACTGCATGTCCCACAGCTTCTCGCTGCTGTCGGAATGGAATGCGGTCCTGATTGTGGTCTGTACCATCAGTTATCATTCCACGAATATCAATCATTTTGCCTGCTAAGTCGAGGTATTCCTTGTTTCTTGTGGTTCTATACATTTCAACCACTCCCATATAATGGGAAGGGCAAATTGCATTTTGAGCTTGTTCGGCAGTTGCATTTTCATGGTAGGCAACAAGAAAATCTGTTGCTTTGATCGCTATGTCCAAAAAGTTGGTCTGCCCGGTAATGCGATAATGTAAGCTGGCCGCCGTCATCAAATGCCCCATATTATACGTTTCAAAGTTCATTCGATCTTCAAACTCTACCGCATCTTCAGGGTTATTGCGCTGCTTTATTATTGTAGAAGTATGAATATAACCATCTGCTCTCTGTGCGTCCGCAATCACTTTTATGATCCGCTCTAGCGCATCATAATACCTTTGGTCTTTTGTGCTGGCATAAACGGACACCAAGGCTTCAAGCGTTTTATAAAAATCACCATCATGAAAAGGGGCTCCCCTATGTCTGCCTTCTTTGTATCCTGCTGCTATTTCAAAATTGAGAAAACCATGGCTAAGGGTATCATTCTCGTAAATGTGCAACATATTCATGGCCATGGTGTCCTTACTGACATCCGCCCAATACCCCCAAAAACCATCCGTCCATTTCACCGCATCCATATCCACCGAAATTTGTTTGGCATACGGGCTTATGGAGGTGTTTACCAAAGCTTTTTCCTGAGCATTTACCGGCAATAGTGGTGCAAAAATGATTGCCGTAAAAAGGCCAATCCAATTACTGTTCCTTTTAAAATCAAGCATATATAGTATTCTGGGTCAAATATTAATTGATGCTATTTAAATATTTCTCTAGCATGGTGTAACCGTTCGCTAAATTGTTTCTATCCGCCGCATTCGAAGGGTCAAGACCGTTTTTCTTTTCCCAATCATCTGGCATGCCATCGTGATCTTGGTCCTCAGGTGCTGGTGCACTTTTTAAATTTGGCCAGCCCCCTACATCTTTTTGTGAATCTATTATTCCGGACTTTTTGGACTTATCTGCCAGGGTTTTGTTTTTCTTATAGCTTTCACCCTCAAAGGAAGCCTGCCCTTCTTTTGCTTCTTTTATTATCCTTTTATCCACAGGATCTCTTTTGGGTAAGGTAGCTCCTGCATTTTCGAGAACCACCTCATAGGCTTTTTCCGCTGTGTGCTGGTGAATTGGCATGGAAGGCCATGATGCTTCCATCTTTATAAATTGAAGATTTTGGGTTCCCCCCTGTGGCTGCACTCCTCCGTCCCAATTGTCAGCAGTCACTTTATTATTTCCTTCAATTACATTGTCAGCAATGTACCATTTGCCAAAATCACTGGTTTTCTTGCGCATGGATGGGTTGGCAATCCTATAGGAAACCTCTCCCGGAATTGTGGCCGGTCCTGGTTTATAATAATTGGCCACAATGTTGAACTTTGAAAAAGAAAATTTTGGATTACCAACTTGTTGGTTTTCCCCACCATAGCAACTGTTGTACCCCCAATTGTATACTACATTGTTTCTATAATCCGTGTAGCCAGAACCTGATGCCATTCTCGGATTGCGACTGCCATGACTAGCAATGAGATTATGATGGTATGTTCCATAGTTTGAGCCCCATATCCCTCCAAAACCGTGTGCTCCTTTTACATGATTGGAGTTATACATGCTCTCAGAAATAATGCTCCACTGAACAGTAATGCTGTCACAATGATAAATAGACATGGTTTCATCCACACTCCAACTGGCAGAAATATGATCCAGAATAATGTGTTTGGTATACCTGCTTGAGACCGCATCGGTATCTTCGCCTGATTCATTCCCCAACCTAACCCTCAAATACCTAATAATGACATGATCTGACTCTATTATCAATGGATTCTTTTTAAGGCAAATCCCATCACCAGGGGCCGTCTGACCGGCAATGGTGATATAAGGATGCTTGATCCGCAAAGGAGATTCCAAGGAAATAGTACCTGAGACTTTAAAAACCACTGTTCTTGGCTCCGCTGCCTCCACTGCAGCTCTTAAACTTCCTTCTCCACTGTCATTCAAATTGGTAACTTCAAACACAACACCACCTCGTCCCCCTTTAGAAAATTTCCCGTAGCCTTCGGCTGTTGGAAAGGCAAGCTGTTGGGCAGGGCTATTAAATCCTATCAATAGCAATACTGCACTAAGAATTAAATGTTTCATGGAATGTTTTATTTTAAAAAAGGCCAAAATGATGCGGAAAACCGAACTTTTGTACTCCTGTTAATTGTGTTAATTGTCGTCAAACTATTGATAGGTATTATAGAATAGATTACAATCCATTTCATCAAAAAACAGATTACCAATTCCCGTTTTAGTTAATCCCATTTCTTTTTTTCCATTCCGGGTATTTTTCCAGCATTTGTTCCGGAGCCCGGGTGTACCAGCTATAGCCGTTTCTTCGCTCATGACCTATCTCCGTTATGGAATCCTTTTTAATACCGTCTCTATCGCAGAAATATATTTTCTCGGTTTCCAGATCATAAAATCGGCCCCAATGTAAAGGCGCATTTTTATCTTCTACCACAATTCTATCTTTACTCCCATCAGGCATTGTATGGGTATCAACCCTTAACCGCCCTACACTGTGGTCTTCAAACCACTTCACCGCTCCATTTATAGAAGCCTTGACTTCATTGGATGGGTTTTCTATTTCCATAAGCATAAGCACTATTCCTACAGATTCCGATCCACTAAATGAAGGCAATTCATAACTTCTGGCTTTTGCGGGTGCAAGGGTCACCGAATCATGTTGAGCACACCATGCGGTAGGCTCCCCTTTGACGACAATCTGAGTATTTAGAAAACACGCTATTCCTTTGTCATAGGCTTCTTGAATTTTGGCTTTTTTACTGTCCGACAATTGCATGGATTGAAAAGCGGGATCATCGGATAGCAATTCTTTTAGGAAGCGCATTATATTGACCATGGCATCGTCATTGAAGGTGATGTGGCCGGAATAGGCCACACTTCCTTTGCGTACCGGATAAAACTGAGGCCAACCCCCATTGTCGTATTGGGCCTTGAGTATATAATTTATTCCTTTTTCAAAAGCCTGCTTGTAGCGTTCGTCCTTGGTTTTTGAATAGACATTGGCGAGAAATCTCAACTCGGTAATGGTAGCATCATTATCAAATGTTGCTCCAATTTCATCTTTTGTTTTTAGGTAAGCTGCTTTTTTACCAGCATCCATTGGGTGATGATAGGGCTTATTTTTTTCCCAACCACCAATAGCTTTTTGGGTCAGCAGTACATTTTCTGCTACAAGTTTTGCTTCATTGGAAGCATACCAGGCTTCCGGCATTTTCACAGCAACATCCTTCCAGCGCATGTCTCGAAAATCTTTGGAATCATTCTGACCCATTGCGGAGCCAATCGCTAGAACTGCAATTAACCCTATCAATCCCATTGTTTTTGAAAGTGCAATTTTATTTTTCATTGTAATTGAATTTCCTTATTTGTGGTAATATTAATCCTGAAAGAGGCAATAGCCCTTCTATTACGTCTATTTTTCCAACCATTTCCATCTTTCTCCCCAGTCGCCCAAAAAGGCTTCTCTGAAGTTAGCAATGGTTTTCGCTCCCTGTTGATCTTTAATAAATAACCCCTTACTTGATCGATCACTGTACCAATTGGATCCCAATTGGTAATCGTCTGAAGAGGGTTTTCCCGGCCAGGGAATGGTACTGATATATTCTCCTTCCAAGCCATTCAGTTCAGGAATTTCACTACTGGTTTTGTATTTACCGTGTTCAGCCTTTTTAGAGCTATATTTTACTCCGTAAACCCCTTCTCCGAGGTAATAACCCGGCCAAACCTGACCTTGTATTTTGATTTGAAAAACTGCAGAATCCTCAGGAACCATTATTTTAGGCCCTTTAAATCTCCATTCGATTGTAGCATAAGCCGCCACTGTATCTGTCTTGGTACTACCACCTTCAAATACGCTTCTGGAACTACGGTCTATCTTCTCAAAGCTGCCACCCCAACTTTCTCCTGTAGGGTCTTCCGGGTCTCCCTTCATGACATAAGCAAGGGATGGGGTATCTCCCATTTTTATTTCTCCATTGTAATAATTGATGAAATCCTTACCCATTACCCCTCGCCCTTGGATAAAATTGTTATAATACGCATCCGCTTTGTAAGTTTCGGAAGAACCATCATCCATAAACCAACCCCTATAGGTTGCATTGGATTCAATCATCCATAAATCTGAATGATTGGCAGCGATATATGAATAGGCATTGATGCTCCATTTCTTATTTGGCCCACCTATCCAATAAACCCTGATGTTTTCCTTAATTTCAGGTGCATCATGCAATGCCTGAGCGAGATCTTCTATTCCTCCCCAAACCAAAACCCAAATCGGTTGATCACTTTCTTTTTTGGCGCATTTAATGATCCAATCTGAACCTTCAGTAGAAGTAGAATACCCCTTAAAAGGAGCTGCCGGAATGGCGCCTTGCTTGACAACCGATCTCAAAGCAGCGGGTTTCGGAAGACCACTTGTATGTTTTGCTAACTGGGCATAATCCTTTTCATAATGCGCAATAATGTCCAAGAAATCACTCTTGCGCCCTCCCCCGAAAGGAGAGGAAATCAAGCCCTCAATTTCAAATTGATCCGCATACATCAATAAATGTATCATGGACTGAAAATCATCCGGGTCGGTTCCTCCTATATCGGAACTAATCAAAACCCTGGGCTTAACAGTTTCCATTTTATCTGCCTTGAAATCAATTATCGCCAGCCAAGCGATTATCCACAAAAAACTTGTGCTATACATTAAATTCATTTTCTCTTTTTTTACGCTAAAATTTAAACAATTGTCTTTTGGTATAGGGTATATCAAAACCACAATCCGCACTAAAACAAATAAATATGAATTAAAACAAAAGTAAATGAAACCAAAAATAAATAAAAACGAAAATTTTTAAGAAAAATATTTATTTATTTCTTAATTTTAATTTTATTTACAAGTATGACTTCTACTTTCAATGGTGCATAACTTGAGACACCAGCAAAATAGAAGCATNTGAGACACCAGCAAAATAGAAGCATTAAACCCTAGAAAAAACAATTTATCGAAAATGTTTTCGATATTAAACAAAAAATATGCTGCCAAAACAAAGAAAAGAAAAGATACTTGCCTTACTTAAAGAAGATGGATCTGCCAAAGTAATCGATCTGGCCAGGATTTTTAAGGTCACAGAGGTCACTATCAGACAGGATCTGGAAAAATTGGAAAAAAATGGTTTTGTTATCCGAGAGCACGGTGGTGTACATTTAAAAAATGTGGAAGACCAGGTGCGTAATTTCTCATTAATCCACCAGGATAATTTGAAGAAAAAAGAAATTATTGCCGAAAAGTGTCTGGAATTTATTCAGCCCGGGGATACCATCATATTAGATTCAGGTTCTACTACCACTGAGATTGCTAAAAAAATAATAAATATTAAGGGCCTGACAGTCATTACAAATGCCCTAAATATAGCACTTATGCTAGGTGCTAATCCAAACATAGACATTATCATGACTGGAGGTGAATTCAAGGCACCTACATTATCACTTACCGGTCAAAAAGCGGCTGATTTCTTTAAGGGGCTGAATGTCCAGAAACTCTTTCTGGCAACTGCAGGTATTTCCTTAAAATCCGGACTTACCTACCCAAGCCTTAGCGATCTTGTAGTGAAAAAAGCCATGATAGATGCCGCAGACATTACTTACCTGGTAGCCGATTCTTCGAAAATTGGAAAAAGTGCTTTTGCCAGCCTCGGTGCCTTATCACTTATTGATTACATTATCACTGACGAAGGAGTCGAAAATAAACACAAAGAGGTTTTCAAAGAAAATGAAATCCAATTAATTATCGCTGAAGATAATAATGAAAAATAGCAAGTAATAAGCCCATTTTAACAAAACAATGAAAAATCAAAACATTACTTTAGGCATTATCATAGGAAATAGAGATTTTTTCCCTGACAAACTCGTGTCAGAAGCAAGAACTGAGGTTTTAAACGTTCTTAAAAAGCAAGGGGTCAAAGCCATTATTCTTGGAGAAAAAGAAACTAAACTTGGTGGAGTTGAAACCTATTTGGATGCCAGGAAATGTGCTGATCTTTTTAAAAAACATAAAGAAGATATCGCAGGTATTTTGGTAGTACTCCCAAATTTCGGAGATGAAAGGGGAATCGCAGATACTTTACATCTAGCTGATCTTAAAGTTCCTGTTCTCATTCAGGGTTACCCTGATGAATTGAACAAACTAAATGTAGCCAATAGAAGAGATTCATGGTGTGGGAAAATCTCAGTTTGCAATAACCTTTACCAATACGGTATCAAATATTCGATCACTACCAAACATGTGATCCACCCTACTGCCCCATCCTTTAAGGCAGATTTACAAAAATTCCTGGGTGTTTGCCGTGTAGTTAAGGGAATGACAAATGTTCGAATTGGAGCCATTGGCGCCAGACCTACGGCATTTAACACAGTACGATACAGCGAAAAAATATTGCAGAAAAATGGCATTTCTGTGGTCACCTGCGATTTGTCGGAAATACTTGGAAAAGCCAATAAATTGGACATTACCCATCAGCGGGTAAAAGATCATTTGGAGAAAATTCACAATTATGCCTCTACCGGAAAAACCCCAAGTGAGTCTTTAATTCAAATGGCAAAGCTTGATGTGGTATTGAATGATTTTATGACTGAAAATCAATTGGATGCCAATGCCATTCAGTGTTGGACCTCGCTTCAGCAAAACTATGGTTGCAATGTTTGCACCAGCTCAAGTATGTTTAGCGAAGGCATGATCCCTAGCGCCTGTGAAGTAGATGTGACGGGAACCCTAAGCATGTATGCAATGCAATTGGCCTCTGGTTCTCCCAGTGCTTTGGTAGATTGGAACAATAACTATGCAGATGATGAGGAAAAATGTGTGCTTTTCCATTGTGGAAACTGGGCCAAATCCTTCTTACCAGACATTGAAATAAGCAATGCACCCATTCTCGGTACCACTGTAGGAGTGGAAAACACCTATGGTGCTTTGGATGGACGTACTCCAGCCTCACCCTTGACTTTCGGTAGAATCACCACAGATGATACCAAAGGAATCATGAAAGCCTACATGGGAGATGGAATGTTGACAAATGATGAATTAAAAACTTTCGGAAATAGGGCCGTTGCAAAAATCCCAAACCTTCAGGGATTAATGCAATATATATGTAAAAATGGTTTCGAACATCATGTCGTAATGAATGCCTCGCATACTTCTGAAGTTTTGAAAGAAGCATTTGAAAACTATATGGGATGGGACGTATACCATCATGAAGGAGAATAAAATCAGGTGAATTGTTACCACGAAGAGAAAACAATGATGTCAGATAAAGATTTGGAAAAAAAGTCAGTATTGCTGAGAAAAAACATTCTCAAATACATTTACAAAGCAAAAGCCGGACATACCGGAGGTAGCTTGTCTTGTGTGGACATATTGAATGTATTGTACAATAAAGTACTTAATGTAGACACAAAAGATTTCAGAAACCCCGATAGAGACCGCTATATTCAAAGTAAAGGACATTGCGTAGAAGCCTTGTTTGTCACGCTTGCAGACAGAGGTTTTTTCCCTGAATCAGATCTGGAAACGCTTTGTCAGTACCAATCTCACTATATCGGCCACCCTACAAAAAAAGTCAATGGAGTGGAGCAAAATACCGGAGCTTTGGGCCATGGTTTACCTATCTGCGTCGGAGAGGCTATTGCAGCCAAACTGGACAAAAAGCAACACCGGGTATTTACGCTTTTAGGAGATGGTGAATTGCCTGAAGGCTCCAACTGGGAAGCATTTCTTTCCGCATCGCATTATAAATTGGACAACCTATACGCGATTTTGGACAATAACAAACAGCAAATCACCGGTTCAAATCAGGAAGTAATGAATACTGATTCCCTTCAGGAAAAATTGGAAGCTTTTGGTTGGTCTGTGAAAGAGGTTGATGGTCATAATTTAAAAGAACTGACAGAAGCATTAAACAATGGCCCCTACAATATTGGTAAACCAAATTTCATCATTGCCCATACAGTCAAAGGAAAAGGGGTGAGTTATATGGAAAGCGTTTTGAAATGGCACCATGGCGTCCCAAGCCCCGAACAATACGAATTGGCTATATCAGAACTAGACGCGGCTGAGGCATTAATCTCATAGATCATGGAACTGAATAAAAATTTAAAAATGGGTAGAGCAAACCAAGAAGTTTTTGCTGAAACCCTTGAAAACTTAGCTGCTGCGGACCCCTCGATCATTACCGTGACGAGTGACTCCCGTGGTTCGGGAAAACTGGTTCCTTTTGGAAGGAAATACCCAAACCAGATTGTAGAGGTTGGTATTGCTGAACAAAATCTTGTAGGCGTAGCCGCTGGCCTGGCTTCTGCAGGAAAGAAACCTTTTGCTGTTTCACCTGCTTGTTTCCTTACAGCAAGAGCACTGGAACAAATCAAAAACGATGTGGCCTATTCTGATAACCCCGTGAAATTGGTAGGAATAAGTGCTGGTGTAAGCTACGGTGCATTAGGCACCACACATCATAGCCTTCATGACTTTGCCGTGCTTCGGGCCATCAACAATATCACCATTGTGGTGCCAGCGGACAACTTCGAAACTGAACAGGCGGTGCGTTTAGCCGCCAATCTTAAACAACCGATTTACCTTCGCTTTGGTAAAAAAAGCGTACCCTTCTTGAGTGAAAAAAACCAAACATTCGAATTTGGCAAAGGAAGAGTAATCCGCGAAGGTGCTGACCTTACCATTATTGCCAATGGTGAAACCGTACAACACGCATGGCAGGCAGCCGAGGTTTTGGAACAGCAGCATGGGATTATTACCAAGGTTATCAGCATGCACACCATTAAACCTTTAGATACAGAGCTTCTGGATGATTTAGCCAAAGTTGGGAAACCAATAATCACAGTAGAAGAACATATGGTAAACGGAGGCTTAGGAGAAGCCTGTGCTTCCTACCTCTTTCAACAAGGGGCAAGAAACCCATTCCATATTATGGGTATTCCTGATGAGTATACTGTGACAGGTTCTCAAAATGAGATCTTTAAGCATTACGGGATTTCCTGTGATGGCATAGTAGCGAAAGCAGCATTCGTCTTAAAAAATTAACACCCAAACCCAAAATGACCAATTTCAACCCCTTAAAAATGCTTTGCTTTTTTGCAGTAGCATTGATTTTAAATGGCTGCGGAGGACCTGATGAACACGCCTTGGATCAACCTAAAAAGGTGGCCGTAATTGTGTCCACTCTTAACAATCCCTGGTTTGTAGTATTGGCAGAAACAGCCGCAGATCGTGCTACCGAATTGGGATTTGAGGCAACTATTTTTGATTCCCAAAACAATACCGCACTAGAAACAGATCATTTTGAAAACGCTGTTTCTTCAGGATATGACGCCATACTTTTCAACCCTACAGATGCAGATGGCTCAATTGCCAATGTAAGGATCGCCAAAGAAAAGGGGGTGCCGGTATTTTGCATGGACCGAGAGATCAATGCAACGGATGCAGCCACAAGTCAGATTCTTTCAGACAGCTATGCCGGCTGCGTAGCCATTGGGAAGTACTTCGTTGAAAAGCTCAATAAAAAGGGCAAGTATGTTGAGATACTAGGCTTAGTTGGCGACAATAATACATGGAGCAGATCCAAAGGATTCCATTCTGTGGTCGACAATTATCCCGAACTTCAAATGGTTGCCCAGCAAAATGCAGATTTCGACAGAAACAAAGCCATGGAAGTTATGGAATCCATATTACAGGTGCATCCCGACATCAAGGGGGTATTTTGTGGCAATGATGCCATGGCCATGGGGGCTTATCAGGCACTTATTTCCTCAGGTAAAGCAGACCAGGTAATGGTTTTTGGATTTGATGGTGCTAGCGATGTTATCAATTCCATCAGAGACAAGAAAATACTGGCCACAGGCATGCAATTTCCCAAATTGATCGCCAGGACAGCAGCGGAATACGCATTATCCTATTTTGATGGAAAGCGGGATTTTGCCCAAAAGGTACCTGTAACCGTGGAAATGGTCAACCAGGAAAATGTAATGGATTACCAAGCCTACGGAAGCAAATGAACAGGAAAGCAATTAAATACAGCATTGGAATACTTGTCATAGGTCTATTGGGATATAACTCCGTCTATTTTCAGCCACTGGATAAAAAACTGGCAGATGGAAATGAAATAAGTTTTGATGCAAAAGCCTATGTAGAAGGCATTTGGGGCAATGAATTAAGGATGGTCTATAAAGATGCACCAGACATTACGCTTTTAATAGATAGCCTGGAGCAAAATACGGTTGCTGCCTTTGAAACTTATGGGTACGCACTGGGCATTGGGAATATCGGCTATTTCAGGGTCCAAGGAGTAGGTCTGGTTACAGCCGTCAATAACAACAATGTCCTGCTGCAAGTGGGAAGCCATGTGATTGAAGTGGAAACGGAATTTGTGTATGGAAATGCCATCCGAGATGCTTCAGGTTTAGTCAAGTTAAACGATTATGACAACTCCTCTGATTTCAACAGCATCTCTGAATCAATCAATGAAAAAATTCGAAAGGAGCTTATCCGGGAATTCAGGTCTAAAGTAAAAATAGGAGATAAGGTAAGGTTTGAGGGGGCGATTGAGCTCAATAAAGCGCACCTAAAACTTAGCCGGATTGAGGTGATTCCCATTACTCTTCAAATAACAGAATAGCATGACAGCGCTACTTGAAGTCCGACAAATAACCAAGAAGTTCTCCGGGGTGACCGCTCTCAGCCAAGTGGATTTGCGCCTCGAGGGAGGGAAAGTCACCGCCTTAATTGGTGAAAATGGTGCTGGAAAATCCACTTTATTGAAGGTCATGTCGGGAATTCACACCGATTACGAAGGTGAGCTATTATTTAAAGGTCAGGAAATCAAATTCTCCAGACCGAAAGATGCCCAGGATATGGGCATATCCATTATCCATCAGGAATTAAACCTTATCCCCTACCTCACTGTAGCCCAAAATATTTTTCTGGGCAGAGAATTGGTCAATGCTTTTGGATTTTTGGACCGTGATAAAATGATCCGAAAAACCAAAGCACTTCTGGAAAGGCTAAAACTGGAAGTAGAACCAACCGCTATGGTAAGCTCCCTGAGGGTGGGTCAACAACAGATCGTAGAAATTGCCAAGGCACTTTTGACCGAATCATCGGTAGTATTTATGGATGAACCAACCTCCGCAATAGGGGAAAGTGAAACAGCTGTACTCTTTGAAATAATTAACAAGTTAAAAGCTGAAGGAAAAGCCATAGTCTACATATCGCATAAGCTGGAGGAGTTGTTTGCCTTGGCTGACAATTTTGTTGTTTTGCGAGATGGAAAAGTCGTCGGACAAGGCGAGATTTCAGCCATTTCCCGCCCCATGCTGATCAATCTGATGGCTGGACGCTCAGTAAATATCATTAAAAAATCCAGAAAAAAGTCCTCTGAAGAAAAAGTCTTACAAGTCAAAAACCTGCAATTAACAAACCCAGGCAATCCCAGCCGACCTTTGCTTAACAATATTCATTTTGACTTGCACAAAGGGGAAGTATTGGGAATATATGGTATGATGGGTGCCGGAAGGACAGAACTTTGCGAAAGCATGTTTGGCCTCCACTACCGCAGAATGACCGGAAGTATCGAACTGGAAGGAAAAGAAATGCTTTTCAAAAACCCGGTGATGGCCATTGAAGCAGGTATGGCACTGGTGCCGGAAGACAGAAAAAAAGACGGGATTGTACCCAATATGTCTGTAGGCAGAAACCTAAGCCTTTCCGTTCTGGAGCAGGTAAGCAGCTATGGGTTCCTCAATCGTGCCTTGCAAACAAAACTTTATGACAAATATGTAGCCTCACTAAAGATAAAAGTTAACAATGAAGGACAACTTATTAAGAACCTAAGTGGTGGAAACCAACAAAAGGTAATTCTCGGCAAATGGATTGCCCGGTCTCCCAAAGTCCTTATGCTGGATGAGCCTACCCGAGGCATTGATATCAATGCTAAAAATGAAATCTATGAATTGATATCCCGGTTGAGCCAATCGGGCATCTCCATTCTCGTCGTCTCTTCAGAAATCCCGGAAATTCTGGCCATTTCTGATAGAATACTTGTGATGGCTGAAGGGGAAATTTCTGCTCAATTCTCGATTGAAGAGGCTACAGAAAACAATATTATGAATGCCTGCATACCGGAAAACCTGAACCAATGATCTCTATAAAGAAAAATTTAAATATTGCTCAGTTTCAGTCTCTCATGGCCTTGTTTATTTTATGCCTGTGCCTGGCTTTGATGACAGACAACTTTATGACTACAGACAATTTCTGGAATGTCATGCGTCAGATTTCGGTAAATGTTTGCATTTCAGTGGGCATGACCCTTGTGATTTTAACTGCTGGAATTGATCTTTCTGTAGGTTCCATTCTGGCCTTTTCTGGAGCTATTACTGCTGGTTTATTGAGCAATGGGATCAGCATTCCATCGATCAATTTGTTCATCGGCTTCACCGTACTTGGTGCTGTACTTGTCGGCTTACTCGTGGGGGGTGGATTAGGATTTATCAATGGCTATACCATTACCAAATTTAAAGTGCCACCATTTGTGGCTACCCTAGCCATGCTTACCATGGCACGTGGTTTCACCATGCTTTGGACCAAGGGGCATCCGATTTCGGGTTTGGGCGAGACCTTTGGTTTTTTAGGCACAGGTTGGTTTTTGGGCATCCCCATGCCGGTTTGGATTTCAGGAATTGTGGTCGTCACAGCGATAGTTCTAACTGGAAAAACCCGGTTTGGCAGGTACATCTATGCCATAGGTGGCAATGAAAATGCCTCACTCCTCTCCGGAATACCCATAGCAAAAGTTAAAATATGGGTTTATGCGCTTGCCGGCATACTTGCTGCAGTAGGTGGGATTTTGGTGACAGCACGTCTGGATTCTGCCCAGCCAAACGCCGGCTTCAGTTATGAGTTGGATGCCATCGCTGCAGTGGTGATTGGAGGCACATCTTTATCCGGTGGGCGGGGAACAATCCTGGGAACTGTGTTGGGTGCCATCATTATCGGAGTCCTGAACAATGGGCTGATCCTTATGAGTGTTTCCCCATTTTGGCAACAAGTAATTAAAGGGTTAGTCATTCTCCTTGCGGTAATCATTGACAAGTCCAACCAGAAAAGTGAATAAACCAGCGTTGCTTCAGCCATAACAACAACGCATTACGAAAATAAAAATGTCTTATATATTAGCCATAGATCAAGGAACAAGCAGTACCAAAACCATCATTTTTAATGAAGAAGGTAAAGCTTTGCACAAGGAGACCGCACCACTAAAGACCCACTATCTTGATGGTAACCGGGTAGAGCAGGAGCCTGAAGCAATCTATCAAAACATATTGAGCTCATTAGGCAAATGCCTGGAAGGATTTAGGGCTAAAAACGGTGATTTAAGCAAAATCAAAGCCTGCGGCATTTCCAATCAACGCGAAACTTTTGTCCTGTGGAACAAAGCAGGTGAGGCACTTTACAATGCTTTAGTTTGGCAATGTAAACGATCTGTCCCTGTCTGTGAACGATTGAAAAGCGAAGGGCTCGCACCCAAAATCAATCAAAAAACAGGATTAATCATTGACCCCTATTTCTCTGGCACAAAGGTGATATGGCTGTATGAAAACGAGCCTAATATCAAACAGGAAATAGACAGTGGAGAGGCTTTTTTTGGCACCATTGATACCTGGTTGCTTTATAAATTAACCAAGGGACAGTCCTATTTGACCGATTATACCAATGCTTCCAGAACCTTGTTCTTTGACTTAAACAAGCTTTGCTGGGACGAAGAGTTATTGGAGGATTTCGGTTTGTCAAAGCTTAATTTACCAAAGGTAAAACCTTCTTCCTTTCATTTTGGTGACACCAATTTTGAAGGATTAATAGGTCATTCTGTTAGTATTTCGGCCATGATTGGGGATTCCCATGCCGCAGCTTTTGGTGAAGGATGTTTTGATCAAGGAAGTGCAAAAGCAACCCTCGGCACCGGGAGTTCTATTTTAATGAATATAGGAAGTAAACCAAAAACTTCTCAGCATGGCATGGTGACCACCATTTGCTGGAGCACTGAAGATCGGGTGGATTATGCACTGGAAGGAATCATCGTCTCAGCCGGTGCCACAATTGAATGGGTTAAAAACCAACTTGGTTTGTTTGAAAATGCTGCAGACTTAGAGGAAATATGCTATTCCTTGCCAGACAATGGTGGCGTATACATCGTGCCTGCTTTCTCCGGATTAGGAGCACCCCATTGGGATATGAAGCGGAAGGCGTCCATTGAAGGGCTTTCATTTGACTCCACCAAAAATCATGTGGTAAGGGCAGCGGTAGAGTCTGTTCCCTATCAAATAAAAGATGTGATATCAGCCATGGAAGCAGATTCAGGCACCCCACTTTCTGAACTCAAGATTGACGGAGGGATTACCGCAAATAAATTTGTATTGCAATTCTTAGCAGACCTGCTTGAAAGGAAAGTCACCAATATAGCCATTGCAGATGTTTCCGCTTTAGGAGCTGCCTATTTGGCTGGACTTCAATCAAAAATATACGAAAGTCTGGAGCAACTCCAGGGATTTAACCAGACTGCCAACAGCACCTTGGCGGGAGATGGCAGGAACAAAGCAAAACAGGCCTATAAAGGATGGAAAAACGTGATTGGATAAATTTCACCTCCACAAAGAAAACATACCATGAAAAACAAACTCAAAATACAACTGGCAATAACGGCACTGCTTGCATTAGGCTTCAGCAACCTAATCGCTCAAAATAAGGCAGGGGAAAAAACAAGGGTTATCGTCACCAGCGATGGAGAAATAGACGATCAGTGCTCTATTGTTCGCTTTCTTTATTATGCCAACGAATGGGATGTGGAAGGAATCATTACCTCTAGTTCGCAATATCACGCTCAGGATCATAATTGGCCCGGAGATGATTGGATTGAGCCTTATCTGGATGCCTATGAAAAGGATTACCCAAATCTTGTGAAACACGACCCTGCATTCCCCACAGCAGCTTTTCTAAGGGAACGCACACTTATGGGAAATGTGAAAACTGAAGGTGAGATGATCGAAGTAACAGCAGGCTCAAGCCATATTGTTAAGGTGCTATTGGATGAAACAGATGACCGCCCTATTTGGATTCAAGCCTGGGGAGGGACAAATACTATTGCCAGGGCCTTGAAAACCATCGAGGAAAATCACCCTGAAAAAATGGAATATGTAGCCAATAAAATTCGCCTTTACCTGATATGGGAACAGGATGTTACTTTTCAGGAATACATTCGACCAAAATGGGGAAAATACAACATCCCAACCATCATCTCTGATCAGTTTGAAGCCATTGCTTACCGATGGGCTCAGGTCCAGCCCAAAGAAATGCTGCCCTATTTTGAAGGGCCATGGATGAAAGCCAATATTCTTGAAAACCACGGTGCATTGGCAGCCCTTTATCCAGCCATGGAAAATGGCGATTTCCGTTCTGAGGGTGACTCCCCTGCCTTTCTGCACATCATCCCCACAGGATTAAGAAGCTTGGAATCACCTGGAAATGGTGGCTGGGGCGGAAGGTATGTCAAAGTACGTGAAAACACTTGGCTTGATCCTGTACCTGTACCAGATTATCAATACCCGGAAGGGAGGTGGTATGGTAGCAATGCTTGGGGCAGACAAAGTTTACGCGATGGAAGCAAAACTACACCTGCACAACGGCGTGAATATTTCAAACCCATGTGGCGTTGGTCAGACGCCTTGCAAAATGATTTTGCAGCTAGGGCTGATTGGGCTGTAAAATCTTTTGAAGAGGCCAACCATGAACCTAAAGTAATACTCCGCCATAAAGCGAACCTTAGTAAAAAACTAGGTGCAAAAGTCAAGCTTGATGCTTCCCTATCAACGGATCCCGATAAAGATCAATTGAACTTTAAATGGTGGAAACACCAAGAGGCAAGCACTTATCCTGAAGGTATTGCTATTAGAAATTCTGAAAGTGAAAAGGCTACTTTTATTGTACCTGAAAATGCTTCAAAAGGGCAAACCATCCATATTATCTGTGAAGTAAGTGATATCGGAACACCAAAATTAACTAGGTACCGAAGGATAATCATCACTGTAAAATGATACTCTTTAGACCGTGCCTAAAATTAGCTATTGCTAAAGGGTCGGTCTTTTCAATACTTTGTCATTTATTCCACTTAAACCCAAAAGTAATGATCCCGATCAAACATTTAGCCTACACCCTATTTCTGCTGTTGATTTCAGTCAATGTTTTTGCGCAGGCCCCTTGGGATTCCCACGGTCAACTTGAGGTAGCATCAAATGGACACTATATCGCCCATGAAGATGGCACTCCCTTTTTATGGATTGCCGATACAGGCTGGGGCTTGTTTCAGCAACTTACCAGAGAGGAAGTAGACATGTACCTTGACCATAGACAGAAAACCGGCTTCAATGTCATACAGACCGTAGCCTTTTGGTACCCCCATGGAGGAGGAATCGATAGTGGTCCACACAATGCTGCCAATGCCTATGGTCACAGGCCATTTACAGGTGGTGAGGATGCGCCAAATACATCCGAACCCTTGATTGTATCAGGTGGAAGCACTGAAACTCCCAATGATTATTGGGACCATGCGGATTACATTATTCAGGCTGTAAAGAAACGGAACATGTACCTGGCCCTACTTCCGAATTGGGGCAGGGCATATATTTCAAGTCAATTTGGTGGGGCGCATACCGAATTTACGGCGAAGGAAGCCAAAGACTACGGTTCATTTCTCGGCAAGAGGTACCAAAATGAACCCCATATTCTTTGGGTATTGGGTGGGGATGCAAAAGGCTTGTACAAGGAAGGTGAAAAAAGCTTTGATTCACGGCCCATTTTCAGGGCCATGGCTGAAGGAATAGTGTATGGAGTTACCGGTGAATCTGCAAAATGGAATGAACCAAATCCTGCCTGGAAAAAAGTTTTTATCACCTATCACCCGGATGGAGATGCCGCCATAAATTCCTCAAATTGGTTTCATGAGGATGCCTGGCTGACCGCAAATGGAGTGGAAGTATGGAAGGAAGTTGAAAAAGTGTATCCAAGCATGTTGAGGGAATACAATTTGGACCATCCTAAAAAGCCGAGTTTATTCTTAGAGGGATCCTATGAGTTTGGCGCCTACGGGCATGACTGCGGATGGATTACTCCTGTTCGTTTACGGCGCCAGGTCTACCATACCTTTTTTGCAGGAGGGGCCGGACACACCTATGGTGCAGGTCCAATTTGGCCCATGCGGGGAAATAAAGGAAATTACAGCTGTGGTTTTACCTGGCAACAAGCTTTGGATTTCCCCGGGGCTGTGCAGTTTGCCCAACTTGCTAAAAATTTTCTTATCGACCATCAATGGGCAGAATGGATACCCGATCAAAGTATTATGCAGGGCTCAGAAAGTGAAGGAGAAAGCCTGAAAACAGCTGTAAAACTGGATAATGGTGAAATGCTATTGGTGTATTTTTCCAATATATCCCAGGCCACTGTTAAAAATACACTTTCAAAATCTGCAGAAGCCAAATGGTTTGATCCAAGTGAAGGCCGGGAAGCCAAAGCAGAAGCCTTCAAACCTGGTGAGCTACGTCAAATAACACCTCCATCGGCATGGGAAGATGCCATTCTGATCTTAAAAGCAAAGGAGTAAATACGAGCCCATTTTAGGTGCTTTCAAATTGTTCTAAACTTATTAATCATGTATAAATTATTTCCAACAAAAACAGCTCATTCCATGAGAATTAACACATTCAGATTTCTCCTCATTGGCCTAATCCTTTTAGGAAGCATTGATCTAAATGCACAAGACGCAATGGAGAAAGAGCGAATCATCGTGCTCACAGATATAGAAAATGAACCCGATGATGCCATGTCACTCATAAGGTTCCTTACCTACTCCAACCAATGGGATGTAGAAGGCCTGGTGGCTACTACTTCCCGGCACCAACGAAATAAAATCGCAGCCTGGAGAATTCGTGAAATATTAACTGCCTACGATAAGGTAAGGAACAATTTAGAAAAGCACGAGAAAGGCTACCCTACCACTGATTTTCTTTTGTCTATACTTAAAGAAGGCATTCCAAAATTTGGCATGGAAGCAGTTGGGGAAGGCATGGATTCTGAAGGTTCAGAGTTAATAATCCAATCCGTGGATGCAGATGATTCCAGACCCGTTTGGGTATTGGTTTGGGGAGGCCCCAATTGTCTTGCCCAAGCACTATGGAAAATTAACCAAACCCGTTCTCCTTCGGAAGTGGATAAATTTGTGGCCAAACTAAGGGTATATACCATTTCTGACCAGGATGACAGTGGCCCTTGGATTAGAAAAACATTTCCAAACCTCTTTTACATTGCCAGTCCGGGAATTCATCCCCTTGGAGGATATCATCATGCTACTTGGACAGGCATTAGCGGAGACAAGTTTCATGGGCGTTTTTCAGGAGGAAACTTTGAAATTGTGGATAATCCCTGGCTTGATGAACACATTCGGAGCAAGGGACCGTTGGGTGCGGAATACCCACATATGGAATACCTAATGGAAGGGGATTCACCAAGTTTTATGCATTTGATTCATACCGGAATGGAAAATCCTGAACGTCCTGATTTTGGCAATTGGGGAGGAAGGTATGAATACTATCAACCGCGAACAGAAAAATGGTTTGCTGAACCCGAAACTCGTGCCCTATGGACAAATGCGCAGGATGAGGTGTTAGGAATGGACGGGAGTTACCATACTAGCAATAAGGCGACCATTTATCGCTGGAGAGAAGCTTTTCAAAATGATTTTGAGGCCAGAATGGACTGGACAATCAAGCCCTATACTGAAGCCAACCACCCTCCGGTTGTTAACCTAACATCTTTGGATTACATCAATGCAAAAGTTGGAGATACTATTGATCTTAGTGCGGAAGGAAGCAAAGATCCGGACGGAGATGACTTGACCTACAATTGGTATCATTACAGAGAACCCGGAAGTTTTACCCAATCCGGTAGTAGGGCCCCAAAACCTATTGAAATAATAAATGCAAACAATGTAAAAGCTCAACTAACAATTCCAAAAGCTGAAAGGCTAGGGACTATACATGTCATTCTAGAAGTTACCGACAATGGTTCCCCTGCACTTACACGGTATAAACGTACCATTATACGGGTAAATTAAGGCAATATGGTATTATACTCTTAACATCATATAGCTTGAAAAAAGACCCATAGAAGTCTGTATAAATACCTCAATTCAACACGATTGAGGCATTTCTTTCTGTTGCATAAATTTTTGCACTAAAAAAACTGATGAGTTATCAATTGGCATCATTTTTAAGTAATTTACTTTCAAACAAAATAATTAGATTTTGAAGGAAGCTTTAGAGAAATTAAGAGGAATACTCATGGGTGATCTGGAAAGTGTGGAACAAATGGCTGTTTCACTCTTTGTTGGCCTCCTAATCCTTATCTTTTTTATCTACCTGTCCCGGTGGATAAAAAGGATAGTAAGTAATCGACTAAGCAAGAAAACAGACGATCACTTGCTTACCAACTTTATCAGTGCTTCCATCAAAAGTCTGGTTATGGTTTTTGGCTTGGCCTTATTGCTTCGTTTTCTAGGGCTTACGGGTGTGGTCAATAGCCTGCTTGCCGGGGCCGGAATTACTGCTTTCATAATAGGCTTTGCGCTCAAGGATATTGGGGAGAATTTCCTCGCCGGTATACTCTTGGCCTTTAAACGGCCTTTTAAAATCGGTGACATGGTGGAAATCAACGGTCTTAGCGGTAAAGTGAGGGCCTTAAACCTACGGGATACTCAAGTCAAGACCATAGATGGCAAGGATGTTTTTATTCCCAATGCCACCATTATAAAAAACCCAATGATTAATTTCACCATTGATGGTTACCTGAGCTATAGTTTTATCGTCGGTTTGGATTATGGATCAGATTATGAAGCTGCGCTAAAGCTCATTTCCGAACTTATTCAGTCCGTTCCTGGAGTCTTAGACGGAGACAAAAAACCTACGGTATATGTCAAGGAGCTGGCTTCCTCTACCTTAAATGTCAAAATAACCTATTGGGTGAATACCTACAACCGCGATCAGATCGATGCAAAAATTCATTCTCGGGCCATTGTTAAAGTTCTTACCGGATTGGAAGAGAAAGGCTTTACCTTGCCCGGAGATATTGTAGAAGTTAAAAACCGCCAATAAAACCCCTCAATCTCATTCAAACCCTAATAAGATCCCTATTCCCTTCTTCTGAGATCTAGAAAACAAAACTGCTTCGTGATAAGGCTTTTAATCGCAAGAAAACCAAACTGTTTGAAGATTCCTGATATGCATCGCTAGATTAAATTGGAAACAGCAGCAAACTGGTTGATTTTGTAGCGATTTCAATACCTAACAAATAGGCCTCTGCATATGCCGAGTAGAAAATCGCCTATATACCAATTACTGATTACCGCATTACTCATCTCCCAAAGCTCCCAGCTCCCTGTCTTCTTCGATATGCTTAATTCCGGAGATTTTTAAATCCTCCAGACGTGCTTCTTTTCCGGAACTGCATCCGGTGATAATTCCTGAAAACTTTAAAACCTGCTTGATGGTACAGCCCTGCAGCCTCAATTGGCCGGCAATCTGCTCTATATCCCCAGAAGCATTGTCTTCAACAGATGCAATAAAATTCTTTTTCATGATTTTGTCATTTATTGAGGTGCCTGCACCAAACCTGCTCCAGCATCCCTTCCCGGCAAACCTACATTTCTAGCACTATCGGTGAGTTTTTCCCATATCTCCATCGCACTTGCAGAAGGGTATGCCTCCCAAAGCATTGCCGCCACACCTGCGACATAAGGCGTAGCCATACTTGTGCCACTTATGACTGCATATTCTTGAGGTTTTTTCCAAGTACTGTAGATCTCTACCCCCGGACCGGCAATATCTACACTTCCCCCATCAGGGTTAAGTCCTCCACATGAGAAATTTGCTACTGCTGAATTTTTATCCAAGGCGCCTACTGCCATTATATTGGGGCAATTCCCGGGGTGGTTCACCGGCATTATTGTACCCTGGCTCCTTTGACTGTCATTCCCTGCTGCGGCAATAATTAGCGTCCCCATCTCCATGGACCTTTTGGCCAAGTCGTTGTAAATATTGGAATATCTGGTATTTTCCCCTACCGATGCCCCCAAAGACATAGAGATCACCTTACAACCATTGTTTACGGCCCACTCCATACCGGCCAATATTCCACTATCACTTCCCACTCCTTTATTGGACAAAACTTTGCCTGTATAAAGAGAAGCATCACTTGCGGCACCATAGCGAATACCTGTTGTACTATTTACGCCTCCTGCAGCAATCCCTGCACAATGGGTTCCATGCCCGTTTAAATCATCCACTGCTTCTCCTGCTATAAACGATTTGGACACAATCGTTCGGTTTTGAAAATCCGGATGCGCCAGATTCATCCCGGTATCTAAAATGGCCAAATGTACACCTTTGCCTGTCTTCTGACTTTGCATACCATTCAAAGCATGTATCGCCCAATAAGCCTTGCTATCATTTTCAAAAGTCGGGGGCTCAACCACCGGGGGATCCTTAGGAGCTTCTTCAGGTTTTTTGATCCCGAAGATCTGACAAATAAAATTCCACAGTAGCATGCCGAAATTACTTTGACTGGGACTGTCCAAGGTATAAACATAACGCTCAGGCTCCATGTATTGGAAGGATTGCCTTGCTGCCATCAGGCCGTTCACCTGTTCATCATGATCTGCATTGATCACAGCAACATTAAACTTTTCGAAAACGATGCCGTCTCCTTCTTCAAAAGCTTTTGCATAATCGCCTTCCTTGTTTTTATATTCACCGGAAGGTGCCAACCTCAGTGCAGCACCACTCGCTTCTTCATCTATATTTTTAAAACTCGCTTCAGGATGAAGCAAGACTAATTTTTTGCCGGTAAACTCAGGCTTTTGGCCTGATGCAACTTGGTTGTTATAATAGGGATCCATAATGGGTATTGGTTAAAGGGCTAGGTACTTCAATTAAAAAACTATAATCCTTGTTAAGGTAATAATTTATTCGGGGAATTTCAATAGGGAAAATCACCTAACTCATTGAATTACTGATAAATTAAACTCACCATCCAATAAACACAGGGTTTAATCAAGTATTAATTAACAAATAAAAACTTCCACTTAAACCTACGAAATGAAAAAAATCCATAAGACACCTTGCAATAAAAACTTTCTTATAGAAGTGAGGAATTGATTATTATTTATTCAGGCAGCCTAAAGATTGTATTTTTCAGGTTCAATTGCTTAATTTTAAATTTGCATGCCAGTTGGATTACAATGCAAACCCATACTTCGCAATATTGCAAAAAATAAAAGTAGCCTGTACTCATTTTCGGTCGGCTTAACATTATTTTTAATACGATTAGTCGTCAGTTGAAGCCCTAAACCTTTTACTATAAATTTGAACCATGTCTTTTCAAAAACTCAAGCTCCACCCTTCTATACTTGGCAATATTTCTTCCTTAGGCTATACCACTCCTACGCCCATACAAGCGCAAGCCATTCCCGTTATTATCAAGGGTAAGGACCTACTCGGGATTGCCAAAACAGGTTCAGGGAAAACAGTAAGCTACGTTGCCCCAATATTGGATCAATTGTTCCGTGGGAGTGCGGGCAGGAAGAACAGGCAGCCTAAAGTTTTGGTCTTGGTTCCTTCTAGGGAATTGGCCATTCAAGTGGTGGAGGTATTTAAAGAATTGTCCCTTAAATCCCCTCTCCCCATCAAATCCATGGCAGTTTATGGAGGTGTTTCGATCAATCCTCAGATGAAAGGTCTTTTTGGAATAGACATATTGGTAGCAACGCCCGGGCGTCTCCTTGACTTACACAGTTCCAGTGCCATAGACCTTTCCAAAGTTTCCACATTGGTATTGGATGAGGCAGATAAGATGCTGAATCTGGGTTTTCATAAAGAAATGGAAGAAATTTTTGGTCTGCTGCCAAAAAAAAGGCAAAACTTGTTGTTTTCAGCTACGCTAAGCGAGCAATTATCAGGAATCAACCGCGTACTGCTGATGGATCCGGAGATCATTAAGATTGAGAATAAGGAGGAAGACGTGGAGTCGATCAATTTATCCGGTTACTTTGTAAGTGATGAAAAAAAAGGACCACTGCTCAGACACCTGATCAAAGAAAATGACATGAAACAGGTTTTGATCTTCACCTCCTCCGGCATCAAGGCGGACAAGGTGGCCGGTAAGTTGCAAAAAAATGGAATCCCAGCCCTATCCATTCACGGAAAAAAGAGCCAATTTGCCCGGCTCAAGGCCTTGGATCAATTTAAATCAGGAGAAACACCAGTCCTGGTTGCCACTGACCTGATCGCCAGAGGAATTGATTTTTTAAAGCTACCTTATGTAATTAATTATGAATTGCCCCGCTCACCTAAAGACTTTGTGCACCGAGTTGGGCGAACCGGCAGAGCCAAAGAAGAAGGTTTGGCCATCACTTTTGTTACTAGAGAGGAAACCCACCACTTCAAGGTGATTTTGAAAAAAATGAAACGCTATATAGATATGGTGGATAGCGAAACCATGGATTTCTAGATCCAGTTTTTTTCATTACAAATTGACACTTTCCAATCAATCCCAAAATAGGTAGCAAACAAGCTTCTATATATTTGAAATTTGTACCTTAAGGTAAACAGCCCCTCAAATCAAATCGTAAAGGAATGCAGCAATTTTAATCTCAAAGTCATCCATGTGAGCAACCGGTGTGTGGCCTGCCCCTTTATAAGTAATCAATTCGTTTTTGACATTATTTGCTGTTAACTTATTCACCAATTCAACTGAATTGCTGTAAGGTACCGATTTATCAGCTGTCCCATGGACAATAATGGTTGGAGGAGCCTTTTTATATCTATTCAGCATGCCCCATTTCTCACCGGTACTTCCCCATAAATTAACAAACCCAATAATCCCTGCTTTGTCTTTTTTCTTAGTTTTGTTACTGAAGAAAAAATTAGAGCCAAGAATGCCCCCGGCAGATCCGCCCCCAACGATGATTTTTGATTTGTCAATATTTAAATCCTTCCTGTGTTTTCTTACCCATTTTAGTGCTTTGGTAGCATCTTCCACTGCATCCGAAAGGGTGCCGCCAATATCTTCTATTGGTTGGTCTCTCACACGGTAATCAATGGATATACACACATAACCTTTCTTAGCAAACCTTTTTGCCATTTCAACGATATAAGTCTGCGTTTTATCGTTTCCATACCTGAAACCACCTCCATGCATCCACACAATCACCGGGCGGTTTTTAACATTATCATTTTCAGGTGTATAAATATCAAGAGCCAGCGATTCTTTGATTCCTTTTGCATTAACAGCCTCCCCAAAAACCACATCTTTTTGAATGGAAACCTCCTCAAACACCTCATTCAGGTAACGCTCCTTATTTTCTTTGACAGGTTCCAACAATGGATTCCTTGAAAAAGCAATTGATACGGTACAAAAACAAAGTGCTATGACAATAAATAATCGTCCACCAATTTTAGAAAGTGACATGTTCATTTAATTCTTCTTTTTTAATTTCTAGGTAAACTTGTCAAATGGGCAGCATTTAATTCCGGTGCTCCATTTTTTTTAGCTCCAATAACCCTTCAATCTAGTAAGGTTTTTACGGTTATAAAAGAATTCCTTTTGTTTTACAAAATTGATCCTTTAGCAAAGGAATAGCTATCAAATCAGGAAGCATTAATTAGATTATTTTTCAGCATTCTCCCCCTACAATTATAAGGGAAGGTCTGGAGTTTTATAGAGTTTTACTTGGGAAGGACAAAAATAAAGGCGGAAAAACATTTCAATCCCCTTGTATCCTATTTCAGGCTTTTCGGAAAGAACTCTTTATATTTAACCCTAATTTATATTTAACCCTAAATTCAGAAATTAATTGACAAAATTAAATACTAATGTGTATTTGGATCTAGAAATTGAATTAGAGTTTTTATCAATTTTATAAAAAGTAAAAAGATGCAAAACCTTTCCACTTTTTCACTTTATCTAAAAAAGTATAGCATCGCCTGCTTAACAATTCTGGCTTTGGCCTGCTCAAAAGAAAACCAGTTTAATACCATACCTGTGGACTATCCAAATACAGAAAAAACCGACCATACTGACCGCTATTGGGGAGAAGAAGTAGCTGATCCTTACCGTTGGCTGGAGGATGATTATGCTGAAGACACCAAAGAATGGGTGCAGGCCCAAAATAAAGTCACTTTTGGTTATTTGGCTGAAATTCCTTTCCGAGATGCCATTCGAGATCGACTCGAAAAAGTGTGGAACTATGAAAAAGTAAGTGCCCCTTTTTTCTACGGAGAATGGACCTATTATTTTAAAAATGATGGCCTTCAAAATCAATCGGTCCTCTACAGATCCAAAAAAGTAGGGCAGGAAGAGGTTTTTTTAGACCCCAATAAGCTGTCTGAAGATGGCAGTACCTCTCTGTCTAGTATTGCCTTTACCAAAGATGGAAGCCTTTTCGCCTATGCAGTTTCAGTGGCAGGATCAGATTGGCGAGACATCTATGTGATGGATACAAAAAACAAAACTTTGCTGGACGACCAGATTAAAGATGCCAAATTTACAGGCATTTCCTGGCAAGGAAAAAAGGGCTTTTACTACAGTACCTACGCCCAACCAGATGGCTCCAAACTCTCTGCCCTAACCAATGACCACAGGCTATATTTCCACCAACTAGGTACTTCACAGGCTGAAGATATTTTGGTATTCGGAAATGATGAGACGCCAAAAAGGTACGTTTCCGGTCGCGTAACAGAAGATGGTCAAGTTCTTGTCATCAGTGCAGCCAACAGCACTACCGGAAATGAGCTATATATCAAAGACTTAATCAAAACAGAAAGTACCATCAGACCAATCGTTACAAACATGGACCATAACCACGATGTACTTGATCATCAAAAAGGTTGGCTTTTGGTCCAAACCAATAAAGATGCCCCCAATAACCGACTGGTGAAAATAGACCTGAACAACCCAAAATCGGAAAACTGGCAGGTTTTGATTCCTGAAAAGGAAGAAGTCATGCAGGTTTCCAAAGGTGGGGGTAAGCTCTTTGCTACCTACCTTAAAGATGCCATCAGCGAAGTCCGGCAATATGACTACCAAGGCAAAGAAGAAATGTCAATCGACCTTCCTGGAGCAGGAACTGTCAGTGGCTTTTCATCCAAAAAAGACCAAGACACCATCTATTATAGCTTCACATCCTATGTGCAGCCCGGAAGCATTTACAGTTATTCTATTAAGGAAGGAAAGCATAAACTTTACCGCCAACCGCAACTGGATTTTGATCCGGAAGCCTATGAAAGCCGGCAGGTTTTTTACACCTCAAAGGATGGAACAAATGTTCCTATGATCATTACCCATAAAAAAGACTTAACCTTGAATGGTAAAAACCCGACCATTTTGTACGGTTATGGAGGCTTTAATATCAGTCTTACTCCTGCTTTTAGCATTGCCAACACCGTATGGTTAGAAAATGGAGGGATTTACGCTGTTCCTAACATTCGAGGGGGTGGAGAGTATGGTGAGAATTGGCACAAGGCCGGAACAAAACTTCAAAAGCAAAACGTGTTCGACGATTTTATCGCTGCAGGAGAGTTTCTGATCCAGGAAGGATATACTTCAAGTGATTATTTGGCCATCAAAGGAGGGAGCAATGGTGGATTACTGGTGGGTGCTACCATGATCCAAAGACCCGAACTTGCCAAAGTGGCCTTACCGGCAGTAGGCGTGATGGACATGCTGCGGTACCACCAATTTACTGCGGGAGCAGGCTGGGCTTATGATTATGGAACAGCCGATGAAAGTGAGGAAATGTTTCGGTACCTTAAAAATTACTCCCCTGTTCACGCTTTGAAGCAAGGAACTGCTTACCCTGCAACCTTGGTTACTACAGCTGATCATGACGACCGGGTAGTACCGGCCCATTCATTTAAATTTGCTGCCAGCCTACAGGAAGCACACCAAGGCGAAAGCCCGGTATTGATTCGCATCGAAACCAATGCAGGCCACGGGGCAGGAAAACCTACCGGGAAGATTATAGACGAACATGCGGATATTTTTGCCTTTACACTTTACAATATGGGAGTCGATTTTAAAGACTGAAGCGAATACTCATTTAGTTTATAAGAAGAAAAGGATTATACTTGATTTATGGTTAATGCCTCATAAACCAGTTCAATGCTTTCAATGGCCATTTCACTTCCATTTGATTCTAGGTCTGTCACGGAAACTTTACTAGGCGAGGCATTGGATAGGGTCCATGTCATTGTAAGGTTTCCGGATTCATCTAGCAATTCAATGACAACTTTTTCTCGACTTATGGTATTCCTATTAATAGAATTAAACCAATCGTAAAATTTATTTTTATCCGGAAAAATGCCTTTTTTTAGCGTTATATTCTCTGGTTTAGAAATGCCCGGTAAATCAAAGGAAGAAATAGACTGGCTACCTCTATTATTGAATTCCAAAGGTTTCACTTCGTTATTCAAACCTGACACTTCCTGAAAAAGTAAGGGGCGATCCAATGATTCAAGTTTTACAGAGAAGTAAAACTTAGGCAGCGGCCAAACTGAAATTTGATCTTCTCCTGCCATATTTTATTTTGATTTTAGATGTATGAATCTAAGTTTCCTATTACTGATTACAATTGCTCTCCAAGGCTCTTTTCAGTTGTTCCGGCTCAGAAGTTCCTACCATTAGGCTTTTACTTTTTCCTTTGCTTTTGTATTTTAACTGCAATGCTTTCCAGCCATGAATACTGTAAAGCATGCCTTTTGGGGTAATCCTGATCCCTATACCATAATACCATGGCACCCTGATAATCTCCAATTCCTCCAATTGATCGATTTCAAATTTAAAATTTATCAACCCGATTCCATAAGCCAATCTGAGTGTTGAACCTCTAACCTCCACCGTAAGTTTGTAAAGCATAAATCCCAAAACCACAACAACTGAGCTCAACACCAAAAAAGGCGTAAATGTAAGTGGATTATTCCCCCATTGCAGGGCGTATGCCAAGCAGAGAAAAACCACCAAAAGTATAAACAATAAAATTATTACCCATCCAAACTGTGATTGCTTGTATTTCATACATGGGGAATTAAAATTTTCAGGTAATTACAAGTTACTGAATTATCCCTTATTTCTGATGATAAAATTCAGATACTATATTACCTTTTATCCATTTCTTTCATCTTTTTTAGCTTATGAGGGTTGCAATTACAAGTTGGCTTCAGAACTACTTATACCAATAATACCTGCATGGTATTTTACTGGCTAAATATCACTTCAGAAGAGAGGGAATATTAGGTATACCTAAACATAATGGTACATTAGCGGTCATTGCTCGAAATCATTTCTGAGTTAATATGTGGATTGATTAAAGTTATTTGGTAGTTCAATAGCTTCTTTTTTATAAGGAAATAGCCACGGTTCAATAAATATGCGTAATCATTCATCGCTGTAAATAAAATTTCTAAGTTATTTTCTTTATAGGTATCCCCACTAAAATATTTCCAATCTTTTGAGAGATACAACTCAAAATTTTCTTTTATTACCTTGTTTATTTTCGGTTGAAATTTACTGTCTTCTAATAATTCCCGTATTTCATTTTTTAATTTTTTTTCAGTGTTTTCAATATCACTAAAATTCCACCTAATTTGATCATTGGGAGTTGTGAAGTTTATGAAATCTAAATCATTAGATAGCTTGATATAAAATTGAAATTTGGAATCAAATTCTTTCTCATAATCAAAAAATTGCTTGTATAAACTCTCCAAGGTAGTGTTAGGTATTTTTTCAATTTCATAACTATTGAAAAACTGAAAAATCCTTAAATCATTAATTTTTATTTGCTCCTTTAATAGACCTAATTCTATTTCAAGTTGTTTAAGGAGGGGCTTACTATCCTTTTGTTTATACTTTACTCCATCATAATCGAATGATTTGAGCTTAAAAGTTTTATCTGAAACCTGACTTACCGTTTCTATATCATTTTGTAGTGAAATAGCAGAATAAACCATGTCTACATTCTCTTTAGAAAAGAGATCAGCTAATTTGATTGTTTCTACCTCCTCTCCAACTTCTTGAGGATCAAAAATGAGTGGGTTCTTATTGTCATAGTAACCATTGTACACTTTAGGGAAAGTGTTTTCCAAAAACTCTTTTCTGAATTCCGCCTTGAATGACTCAAAAGGTATTTTTATCACAGCTCCTTGGTAAACAATCCCCTGAAACAACTTATCGGTAAGCTCTCTTTGTGTTCCTTCAATGTCACAAAACAATGAGTTGGCTAATTCATTGTCCATATTTTTAGCCAACAGCCCTGTTTTTTCCAACATATCAATACGGTCTTCAACACTTGGGTGTGAAGCCCACTGGTCTTTAATTACCAACTTTGACTTATTAAATTTGCTTAATTCGTGTTCAGATACTTGGGGTAAATTATTTTGGATTTTAATGTCATTCTCTTTTGCTAGAAAATGCATTGCAAAAGTTTGGTCTATAAAAATGTTTTCAGACTTTATATTTTCACTTATTTTATTGTCATAAAATGACAATATACTATTGTAAGAGTGATCTGCCAATGACATTCTGAGCAAAGAATATTTCAAAGGTTCATAACCTGTTACAGTCGCCGCTACTTCATCTGCATGGAACTCCATTTCTCTTGACAAACCTAAATAACTCTTATTTACTACCCCATACATTTGTCTCAACACCCACTTGATACCTTCAATAATTTTAACAGAAATGAAAACAAAAATCCAAAAATAACCACTGACATCTGCCCATTTCTGAATAATTCTATCATACTTTTCGTTGTCATTAAGCAGGTTGAATATAATTTGATTTACATTGTAAACGTAGCTCCCAACCTTCATCGATTTTTGAGAAAAATGACCAAATTCGTGGCTTAAAATGGCCTTTAATTCTGATTTAGAAACCGTATTTACCAACCCCAACCCTATTTGAAGGTTCTTTTTAATTGGTAAAAACATGCTCCAAAAACTTGAGTCGTAAAATACCGCTGCATTTACATCCACCGATAAATAAACTTTCTTTGGAAAGCTAGTGCCTATTTTTTGAACAATTTCCTCTATAAGAACAAAAAGCTCTGGTTCCTCACGCTTGGTAATTTCAGTTAAGTTTGATCTGTCAGCTTTATGGGTCTGAAAAACGAATTTCACAAGGAAAAATAATACTAGAATACCTAAACTGGCCAAGCCTATTCCAAGCACTATTGTAACAAACATGGGCCGAAAAGCTATTAATAATATTCCTCCATATACACAGAGAATAGTCAAAATTAGAGCTAAAGCCAACATCAGAATATAGGTTAGTAAAAATAGGACTATTGAGGCAATTGCTTTAGCTGTTTGAGTTTTATACTCCTGAGATACTTTGATTGCTGTTTTTTTAGTTTGCATTGTTCCTTGTCTTAATTTGCACCAACCTACAAGAAAAGCCGAGGCAGTTTTTCCAAAATTATCGGGTCATTCTTACTCCTAAACGCTGTGTTCTATAGACTATCTTAAAAATCTCATGAATTGTTAGCCAGTAAAGTTGATTTTTAATGACTCTACTTTTTATTTTTGACTATAGGTGAAAATGGTCATGGTCATATTTGTTTCTAAAAATTTGACCTAATCGATTTATTCCAACAGTCTTAACCCTAAAAGGCTATAAATCTTCTTTTATAAAATAATATCACCTTCCAAAAAAAATGGGCCGGTCCCTTTGAACCTTATGGCAAAATCCGAGTTTTATTTTTTATCTATTACAAAATTGGACAGAAGTGCGTCCCATATATTAGTTATCTAATTTTTGCCTCTAAACTAACTATGTTTTTATAAATTTAAAAGTCTATACTACATCATATGATATTTTTTTGCTTGAATTCAGTCAAGGAATGAGAATTTATAAACGTTCTATCACATGGCAAATTTCAGGGTTAACCGTAATCCTGTTTAAAAGTTGCGTCTCCATATATTAAAGTTACGAAATATTCAATTAACTGGTTAACCTACCAAGGTTAATAATCATTATCCTATATTAAGATGATGAAAAAATCGTCATTCCTAGGCTTAGGGAGGTATTTGAGTAGTGAAGTCGAAGGAATCTCTAACCTAAAGAGATGGCCACACCCTTTCCCTACGCAACAGCTCCCCAAAAAGGTTCGCAGTGACGTGTCTTCTCGTCATTCCGAGATTTTGCGATGGCCATGCGGGAAGGAAGGCGAAGGAATCTCCAAGTTGATGAGATTGCCACACCCTTTCCCTACACTACAGCTCCCCAAAAAGGGTTCGCAATGACGAAATGGCAAACCGTTAATTCGGTACACTTCGACAAACTCAGTGACCGGAAGACGTCATTCAGAGAATAAATATTTTAAAAACGCAGCAATCCAGATGACAATATCCAATGCAGCACTCCTGAGAAGTGAAATCTTTGTAGCCCAAGGCAAGCCGCCGCAGAAAGCGCCACCCGGGGTGTAATTCAGTTGGCTTTTTAGGGCATTAGCCTAGAGCAAGTTCAATAGTGAAACAGGCTTTTCGCTAATGCCATTGGCTCATTACCTCCGATTATTACAGGAGGCTATTGAAAAACAAACTACCATATCCTTCATTCTGTAGCTTAAAAGAATTTTCAATAGAGTAAATTCTATAGGACTAGGCTTTAGCCTACTTAGGAAACTGCCTTATATAACCTGACTTTAGTCAAATTTTCATATTACTTTTTTAAATGATTATCAATTCAAGTTTAAAAAGTGAAAGCAGTGATTCGAAATGATTGGCTTAACCCATATCGATTGATTTTATAGATTAATTTCATTTCTAAAAAACTTTATTTTATTTAACCGGAGTTAAACTATATTTTATTTCGGGTTTATTTCCTCTAGAAGACTCCTAAAGGTGATTATTCGAGTATTTTTTAACTTTTCAAGAATGAGTAAATCTTTGTCACCCGTAACCAAATAATCAGCTTTCCCATCAATTGCCAAGTTTAAAAGAAAATTATCTTTTGGATCACGACACATAATAACCTTGGATGCTACTTTCACAAAGTCTGCATATTGATCAAATATATTTAACAACTTTTCGACATCATTTTTAGAGAAGAATTTTTTGAATTTTGGCCTTCTAACTACTTCTATAAATTCTTCCAATGATTCGTAGGAAAATATTAATACAATTCTTTAATCTTCAAGTAGTTGATCAATTTCAGTGAAATTGAGAAATTAAAAAACTAATCCACAAATTGGTATCCAGTATTACTCTTTTACTTTTCATATCGTGATTTTCTCACGTTTTCTACTTCCTTGGTTATTTCCTCAAGACTTAACTCCTCTTTCGAATTAGATCTTAATTTTTTTAGCAGATCGGAAAAATCAGATTTCTTATCTTCCTTGATTTTGATCAAATTTAAGTCTGCTAAATCCTTCAGTAAGTTTTTAGCTTTGGGATTCAATATATCGATTCGAATCGTTTCCATGTCTCATTTTTTATAAAGCTAAGAAATTATTTTTTTCCCTCTAATTTTTTCATGGGTGCTCCCCTCAAACAGCTAAGAAAAATGGCGATCGGTAAGCACTCTCCCTTTCTCATAAAACTATCTGCACCACGTACTAAATTTAACAAATGTGGTGAACTTTTCATTCCTTACTAAATTTCCTAACCGATAAAACCGTATCATTTATAACAGGAGGTAAACTTAAAATTTTGAAAAAATCATCATTCAGAGATTTTGCAGGTGCCTTGCGCGTAGAAAGCCGAAGGAATCTCCAACCTAAAGAGATTGCCACACCCTTTCCATACGCAACAGCTCCCCAATAAAGGGTTCGCAATGACGTGTCTTCTCGTCATTCCGAGACTTTGCAATGGCCATGCGGGAAGGAAGGCGAAGGAATCTCCAAGGTGATGAGATTGCCACACCCTTTCCCTACACTCCAGCTCCCCAATAAAGGGTTCGCAATGACGTGTCTTCTCGTCATTCCGAGACTTTGCAGAGGCCTTGCGCGTAGAAAGTCGAAGGAATCTCTAACATAAAGAGATTGCCACACCCTCTCCCTTCGCAACAGCTCCCCAAAAAAGGGTTCGCAATGACGAAATGGTATATGGTTAATTCGGTACACTTAGACAAGCTCAGTGACCGGCAGACGTCATTCCGAGAATTAACATTTTAAAAACGCAGCAATCAAGATGAAAATATCCAATGAAGCACTATAGGGCTTTAGCTCAAAAAACCCGACGTTCAATTGCCAGCCTTAAATCCTAGCAACTTTAATTGTGTTTCACTAAAAACCAATTATTCAACATTTCCACCCAACTTATTCTGGATAAATGCTTCTGCATTGTCAAGATGTGCCTGTTGTTTGTCTTTATCCATTTTATCAAGGGAATAAATCAGCATATTGGTACGGTGGTTCTTTCGAAAGAAATCCTCCTGCTTCATCACAAAACGCCAAAACATGCCGTCCCAAATTTCTTCCCATTCTCCTCCGGGATAATTGCTCATTTTCTTAATGTAATTTGACCCTCCAATATAAGGTTTGGTGGCAAATGTCCCTCCATCAGCAAAAAGACACATGCCATACACATTGGGCACCATTACCCAATCATAAGCATCAATAAACAATTCCATAAACCAACGGTACACCTCGTTCGGGTCAAATTCACATAGCAACATGAAATTACCTAAAACCATAAGCCTTTCTATATGGTGGCAATACCCGGTTTGAAGCACCTTTTTGATGGTTTGATCCACAGGTACTATTCCCGTGGTTCCTTCATAGAAAGAGGAAGGGATTTTTCTCTTGAAATTCCAGAAGTTACGTGTACGGGAATACCTGCCCTTGCAGAGATACATCCCTCGAATAAACTCACGCCAGCCAATAATTTGGCGAATAAATCCCTCTATAGAATTAATGGGTATCCCCTCTTCGGCTGAAAAAGAAAGAGCGCTTTCCACCACTTTAGAAGGCAAAATCAAGCCGCTGTTTATTAAAGGTGAAAGTAGGCTGTGGTTAATAAATGAAGGCTCTTTTAGTATGGCATCCTCGTATTTGCCAAAATCGTGGAAACGATACGTTAAAAATTGCTCAAGCCAGTCTTTGGCTTCTTTATGATTGATAGGATAAATCCTGTCTTTAGAAACATCTCCCGGGTTTTTACTGAAATGCTTCCTTGTATAGGTGCAAGCCTCTTCCCAGGTCTTTGAATATTTGGGGAAATTTAAGGCCGGAGGTGTTTCTCCTTTAGGAAACTTCTTCCTGTTTTCTGCATCAAACGACCATTTCCCTCCCACCGGATTTTGCTCTTCATCAACAAGAATCCCAAGCCTTTTACGCTGCTGCTTATAAAAGGTGGCCTGTAAAAATGATTTTTTGTCTTTTCTGAAGAAATGTTCCAATTCCTCTTCACTGTTTAAAAATTGTGGACTGGGAAAAATCTTGAATTCACAGTACTTGGAGAGCGTTTGGATGCGCTGCATCAACCAATCATCGACAGGGTCTATCAAACTGATGGACTCAATTCCTTTTTTAGTAATCTCTTGGCCGAAATTTCTTATGTCTGATAAGGAATTGTTGGTGTCTATATAATGAACTTTAAGACTCAATCCCTGCAGGTATGCCTCGTAAGCTTTCATGGAAGCCCGGTGAAAAGTTATTTTCTGTTTGTGAAACTTGTACTGCCGAAAGAAAAGAAATTCCTCCATCAGGTAAGACTCCTGTCCATTTTTAATAAGTTCACTCGCTTCAAAAAGCTGATGGGGAAAAATAATATTAATGCCTTTCATTGTCTTTATTTCTTTTGCATTTTTCACTGCAGTACTTCACTTGCTCCCAATCCCTTTTCCATTTTTTGCGCCAAGTAAATGGGCGTTTACAAGTCAAACAAACTTTTTCGGGAAGGTCTTTTTTCTTCATTTTAGGAGTTCTTTCTTACACTTTTTCCAAAAGGAGAAAAAGGAAGGATAATAACCTGTGACTGTACTGAGCCATTCCCGGGGTTCTTGGTGACCTTGATAATGTAAATTGAGCGGATGCTCCTTATAAATTATGTTTTCAGGGGCTATTTGGGCAAGAAGCTCCTCAAACTCCCCTACATACAATTGTATACTCGGAATATTTTCAGCCAAACCAATCACAAAATCGATGCATTTATGGCTTACCGGATATTTATCAAAATGGGAAGGCTCCAAAAGCAATATCCGCTGAAAATTGTCTCTTCTGTGCCATTCAGGGTCCAGGTTATAGTAATTGTAGATAAGGGTAGGTTTGTTTTCTAACACCGCTACGTTTTCCCTCTTCGGCCAACAAAAGGCTACTTCAAAAGAAGTAGTTTCCTTCAACACTTCGGGCATTTCCATAATCCCAAAACTTTCATAAGGTACATCCAAAAATGTACCTTGCTGAGAACTATAAAAGAACTGATTGATATTCTCTTGGTTGGCATAATACTTCTTATTGGAAAAGGCTCCTGCCACCCATTGCCAACTCAGCTGGTTACTTGCAATATCTCCATCCAAAAGATGCGCATACATCCATCTAGCAGGGGCCAACCAATGAGAATGCGCCATATTACAGCATATGGAAGCCACATACATGCGCATATGGTTGTGCATATAGCCAGTTTCGTACAAGGCTCTAATGGCCTTATCCACCACATTTATGCCGGTGGAAGCCTCCACAATTGCCTTTGGTACCTGAAAATTTGAAACCGGCTTCTGAATATGCTTAAGTTCGGCATGAATGGCATCCCCTTTGGCCAACCATACCTGTTGCCAGTAATCTCTCCAGGCAAGTTCCTGAATAAGTTTCTCATCTTCCACTGCCAGGCCCTGAATATGTTCATAAACCTGTCTTGTACTGATTACACCTCTGGAAATATATGGACTCAAGTGAGTTACAGCACCATCTTCATAATTGCGGGACTGGGCATAGCGTACAGGGTCTATTGCTGTAATTCGCTTTTTTATGGCTTCTATTTGGGTTGGAAAGACTATCTTTTTGAAATTTTATTGTTAGCAATGGTTTTTTGTCTTGAGGATTTAAAACGATTTATGGCTCCATTCCTTTTGTGGAGGTGTTTTTTACTGGTCCCACTGTTTACCCGCTTTCTCCAAAGCCTGAATGAGCTCGGTTTTAACTCCCTGCGCATGCAGACGATTACTTCGGATTCCGAAAGTCCAAATTGAGCGTGTATGGCCTCAAAAGGTGTTTTATCTTCCCATGCCATCTCAATGATTCTATCCCTGTCAGTTTCTTTCATCAAAAGGTATAACCGATTCCTCCCTAGGTTGTTTTACAATTACCCGAATACTTTATATCATGCTAGTAATTGATTGATTCAACCCCTTCAAACTGGTCATTCAAAAAAAGAAAACTCACCCTTTACCTAAAGCATATTACTTGTAAAGCAGTAAAAGCGGTTAAGGGAGAAATTCCATCCTCAGCCATTTTATGACTATTGACATTTGCGCAACCAAATCCCTAATGGAGTTTCGAGGTAAGCAAATGACTTTACCTAAATATCGTTTAGCTTAATTGTTTAAAAAACAATTACCTCCGCTAAGGTAAAAACCCCCAATTGGAAATAAAAACCTAATAGTCAAGGTTTAACCATCAGAAAAACGGAATTAATTGCCTGAAAAAATAACCCAACACAAGAAACAAAAAAGTAAAAACCATTCCCATTATAGACCAAGTTCCCATTACCATGAACTGGCCCCTGAGCTTGTCGAAGGGGTCGATGGGATTGATCGGCCAGCGGTCAGCGTGTTTAGTTGTTGTGAGCCATATTATTTAAACTCATTACCACAATTTTTGCATTTGTAAACAGTCTTATAGTAAATTGGAAATACCATAAAAATAAAAGAAACGATGGCAGATAAAATTCCTTTAGTTCCTTTCATTGACTTAAACCCGCTATAAATATCTTCTGATTCACATTTGGGACATTTGATTACTTCTCCTTGGTCATTTGTAAGAACAGATTTTTCGGTCGCTTCAATGATTTCAGCCGCTTTTGCGACATCAGATTTTTTAATCTTCAATTTAATACCGCCAACAGTTACATTGTACAGAGGGTTAATTCCAACAATGTATTCGTCAAACAAAAAGCACATTATATGCTCGCTTTCGAGTTTAGACTTCATCAAATGAGCCTCAATCGAATTGTTAAATGTCTTAATTGTTAATAATTCCAAGTTTCCTTTGTTATGCCACAGTAGCGTAGCCTCCAATCGCCTACTTTATTAATGCCTATAAAGATAATAATTAAACTCTTGAACCCCCTTTATTAAACTGTACCCTGTTAAATACAGGGAAGGCCCCGGATAAAAACGGGGTAAACAATGAAGTGTTCGCTTATACAGCTTACCGAAAGCCTTCTTTATTTGCTTTTCATAGGATTCTACCCAGCATATGTATAACCCATGGGCTAAATGAATCACATCTGCTTTCTCATCCTATTTGAACAAACATATAGCGACATTTAGAATCAACTACTTATTAATTCAGCCGATTAGGACTAAGCCAGTAGGGATAGTATCCATTCTATATTCGCTTCTCTAAAGTAGAGCCCCTTCCCTATTTATGCTTTGTTCACACTACAATCATAGGTACTATGGGCTCCTCCGACTTCTCTTGTACCCTTGCAGAACTTCGCTATGCTTATATCAGCCTGTTTATGGTTGCCAACCTTTGAAACAAGAGATCCCCCACAGCCTGCCCTGAACCATCAGGGTTTAGCATTTATCCATCTATACTCACGTCCGGTAGTTTACTACAAATCAAATGACTGTTAATCTGGCTCGTCAGAGGAATCTGGTGGGGCCGTTTACACGATTAGCGGCTTTATATTTTGATTAAGTATATGATTCCTCCGATTATTAGAAAGATTCCAATAATGATGTATTGATAATGAGCAGCCTTTCCAAATTCATTGTCATGCTTATCAGTTCGACTGAACTTTACAATTAATATCAATATTCCGATTACCGCTAGCCCGAAACCGATGATCCAATCAAATAGGCTGCCCATTAATTAAACTTTTTGTTTGCAATTTGAAGGAATGCAACAGGAACGCTGAATTTAATCTTATTCATAGAAGTTGACCAATTTTAATAGGGCAGGGTTCTCTCGAAAAATCGGGATCAAAACTGTCCCCAAATCTATGGGTACACCTATCGAAGCTACAACGGGTTCACACTTGCGCATTGCGGCTTGAGTAATTGAAGCAAGGGAGCTTCAGCGAATTCCTCACGAAATTTACTGTCCGCTTTTCTTCAGGTTGAACAGTCAATTGCCCTGGTAGGATTTACACCTACTGGATAAATGCCACCTCGTGGCGCACTAACGGCCATGGCTAAGAAACGTGCGAGTTTGGAACACATATCTGTGAGCCGAGAACCAAGTTTTATTAGTGTATTAATTTAATTTTATCAGCCCGCATGTTTTCTTAGCCTTTGTTAGCGAAAGTGTTACTAGTCTTCTTTCAATTGCTTTTTATATTTTTCCTTAAATTCCTCCTTTTGCAATAGTCTTTTCCCTTTAATAATCTCTTCCCTTTTTTTTGAGTCTTGTTTTATCCATCGATATGGATCTGAATTTTGTTTTCCACCATCATTGTAGATCGTTTCATGAACCAATATTTCATCGCCAGTTAGCTGTACTTCCAAAAAACCAAATCCTATAAAATTATCGGGTGCCTTATTATGTTGAAAATATCCACTGCCGAAATTCAAATTTTTGTCTAACATGTTTATTTCACCTTTGTAATCCTCATAACCTAGTAATGAAATGCCATTAACAATCCTTAATTTATTCTTGTCTTGCTTTAATTCAAAGCATCTGAATGGCTTGCTATCTACTGTATCGTATTTATTAAATGCTAAATATAACCCTTCATATTTTTTTAGTTTATTTCTGAAATGACAGTTTTTCTTAATTGCCATGATATATTCCCACAATAATGTCAAAGCCAGACCTAAAATGGCACCTAAGATTAGAAATAATATTGACTTGTCATCTTTTGACAAGTCATTCAACTTCTCAGAGATTAATTGTTGATTTTGCAATACTTGACTTGCAATTGAGTCGGAATGATGGTTGTAGCCATACATCATATTTGTGAATGTATCAATATTGTAGTAAACTGAGTCTGTCATTTCATTTGGGCTAACGTACGAATAAAGCCCACCATACACTTTATTCACCTTCCAACTATCACTAAAACTAAGAAATAAATACTATTTAAAAAAACTAAAACCACTCTTTAAACTTACAATACACTCTTTTATTTTGCGAATAACTCACCTAACCAAGTTTTATTAAATGTTTAATAAAACGAATACCTTAAAACCATCTTAGAACACCAATGTCTAAGATGGTTAAAAACAAACCCCTATATTTTATTTACCTTCATTGGATACTATTAAAGCATCCTGAATTTAAATAGGATGCATCAAGTAGAGGTATAAAAAAAAGGCCACTGAAACAGTGGCCTTCTATATTTATTAGAAAATTTCTAATGTCGTTATGCAGCATTTCTTGCGGCATTGATGATACCAAACATGGTCCTAAGGATCAGTTTTTGTAAAGCGGTATCTTCTTTTCCTTTATCCAAAATGGTCTGAATGGCATACTGCTGAATGGTGATCAACGGTAAAACAATTCTTTCCCTGATGGCTATGGACTGGTTACTTAGCGGACTGTCCTCCAGCAAATCAGTCATTCCTGCCACTGCAAGCACCTTTTCGTAAGATCTTTGGTACTCGCTGTGCATCAGGTCCCAGAATCCTCCAAACTGAGGATCGTCCTTAAGATAAGCGGTAGCCGGATAAAAAGATTTTGCCAGGGACTGCATGGAGTTGCCCAATAAAGATCGGAAAAACAACGAGTCTTTGTACAGTTGCTGCACCTCTCCCAGTCTACCTTGCTTCTCAAGCTCCTCTATGGCTTTACCTACACCAAAGAAACCGGGAATATTTTGCTTCATTTGCGCCCAGGCACCTACAAATGGTATGGCCCTAAGGTCTTCAAACTTCATGCTTCCTCCCTTGCTCCTTTTCACCGGTCTGGAACCAATATTGGTCATACCGAAGAATTTCAAAGGCGTTACTTTTTCCAGATAGGGAACAAATTGCTTGTGATTTTTAAGTTCCTTATACGCATTATAACTGATATCCGCCATCTCATCGATAAGCGATTTTTGTTTCTCAGTCAGGCTATTTTCACTGGAAGGATACAAGTGACTTTCCATGCCGGCACTAAGTAGCTGCTCCAGATTGTAAGAACAGCTTACCGGTTTACCATAGTTGGCACTAATGGTTTGTCCCTGAATGGTGATCTGAATCTCACGGTTTTCCACATTAGGACCAAGAGAAGCATAGAAGTTATGGGTATTTCCACCACCTCGAGCAGGAGGTCCCCCTCTGCCGTCAAAGAATATCACATCAATCCCCTCTTCTCTGGCAACTTTTGTAAGTTCTTCTTTGGCACGCAAAATGGACCAGTTGGCACGGATATAACCGCCGTCTTTGGTACCATCAGAAAAGCCCAACATGATGGATTGCTTGTTGCCACGCTTGCGCAGGTGATCCCTGTACACTTTATTGTTATAAAGCTTGGTCATCACCCCATGAGCTGCTGCCAAATCATCGATGGTTTCGAACAATGGTACAATATCAAGCGATAGGTCACCACCATCTGCCAACAACAATTTATTCATTTGATAAACCTCCAGCACATGCAGTACTGATTGGTTGTTGGAAATGATGTACCTGTGACAGCCCATTGGGCCGTTATTCTTTTGAATATAATTGATAGACTTGACACTTTCCAACATTTCTCTGTGAAAAGGTTCTTCAAGAGAACTGATCTCAGGCAATTTGTCTATCGAAAGGATTTTCTCAATTTTTGCTTCTTCATCACCTTTGTGGTAAGTTTCCAAAGCAGCTTTACCTTCACTTTTCTCTAATATTTCATCCCAAAGGGCATCGTGTTTTCTACTGTCTTGCCTTACATCCATGCTGGCAAAATGGAATCCAAAAACCCTTACTTTAAGGATAAACTCGTCCAATAATTCTAGAGACAGGCCTCCATGTTCTTCAATAATGCCCTTTCTGGCTTCATATAAAACGTCAAGCAGATCATCCTTAGAATTAAAAATATCTCCATCACCACCAAAAAGGGTATTGTAGATCCCTTTTTCTGCTTTGATCAGGTGACTCTCCACATTGTGGAAAGTGAGACGTCTTCGGACTTTACGAATGTCTCTATAGTAGCATTTCAGAATACTGTTCTGAAGTTTATCAGCTACTTTTTTGGTGATTTCATGTGTTACGAAAGGATTTCCGTCCCTATCACCTCCCGGCCAAAAGCCTACTTTCAGCAAATTGGGGTTTTCCCAATCGTGAAGGGGAATATTTAGCTGGTTGAGGACACGGATCATTATATCCGAAATACTTGGATAGAACACATATTCCAGAAACCAAGTAAGGCTGACTGCTTCCTCGTAGGGAGAAGGTTTCTCTTTATTAATAAAGGCTGTTTTGCCTAATTGACGAAGCAGAAGGTCTACATCTCCCAGGTCATTTTTCCGTATGGCTTGTTCTAGGTCAGTGATAATGGCCAGAACATTGCCGGGGTAAAACTGTGTAGGGTGTGCAGTTAAAGTTAATCGAACGGAAAAGTTTTTAAGCTTTTGTATAAGTTCGTCTTTTTTATGGTCGTTTTCTGCTCTCGCAATCAAGGCGGTCATGGTACCTTTGCCTTTGATATCGTTGAATTTTTCAAAGGAAGCATCTTCTATCGAATCAAATAATACCACTTGACGTTCGATATATTGTACCATTTTAAAGAGAAGGTCGTGCCTTTCTTCTTCAGATTTATCAGCCATCAATTCTTCAAAGAATTGGCGGATAATTTCCTTTGGCGTTTTATTTTTTTTAAACCCGTCTTGACATGCTTCAGACAAAATAGGTAACAAAGTACCTGTTCTGTAAATCTGGTCAAAAGGCAGGTCTAAAAATAGACTGTTATAAATCGTAAAACGCTTTGCGACTTCAGTCTCGTAGATGTTTGCCATGGTTGAAAAGGTTAGATTTAATCTTTGCAATATCTCAAAAATGCACATTTTTTTGCTTCAATGCATCAATTTTTTGTTATAATTTCTTATCGATATTACTCCTATATTATATTTTGCTTACTATCAGTACATTATTAATTCCATCAACTAACCGTTAATGGAAACGATTCGTTATCTCATGTCTAATCCTATAATTTTTTGTATTTTGGGCTTTCGTTAAACAAACTCATTAAATAATCGCTGATGTTGATTGCCGTAATTTCGGGATTTATTTTTGCTTTAGTAATTCCCATGATCATGGGTAAACTGAAGGGAAAATCCACTATTTGGGTTGCTTTACTGCCGTTTTCTATTTTTGGGTTTTTTCTTTCGAAACTCCCAATCCTATTGGCAGGAGATACCATAAAAGCCAGTTATCAATGGGTACCATCCATAGGAATCAACCTAGATTTCCACCTTGATGGCCTTTCCTTTCTTTTCGTGTTATTGATAAGCGGGATAGGCACCCTGGTCTTTGTTTATACTTCTTCCTATCTCAAAGGACACCCCTACCTCGATAGGTTTTATGCCTATCTTTCCATGTTTATGGCCTCCATGCTTGGCTTGGTACTTTCTGACAATATTTATGCCCTTTTTATTTTCTGGGAGCTAACCAGTATAAGTTCTTTCTTTTTAATTGGATTTAACAACGACAATCCCGATTCAAGAAAGTCAGCCATCACAGCTTTGGCCATCACCGGATTCGGTGGATTATTTTTGATGGCTGCCATGGTAGGCTTGGGACAAATCACCGGTACCTCACAAATTTCTGCTTTAATACCTCTTACCGACTCCATTCAATCTCATGAGCTCTATGGATGGGTTTTGGTGTTTTTATTTATTGCAGCTTTTACCAAGTCCGCTCAATTTCCGTTCCACTTTTGGTTGCCCGGCGCAATGAAAGCTCCAACACCTGTTTCAACCTACTTGCATTCAGCAACTATGGTAAAAGCAGGGATTTACTTGCTGGCCCGGTTTACCCCCGTCTTAGGAAACCATGAATGGTGGAACAGCACCTTGATCATTGTTGGGGCTATTACCATGACCTATGCTGCCATTCATGCATTGTTTAGGCTTGACCTCAAAGGAATTCTAGCCTACTCCACCATTTCTGCATTAGGTATTCTGGTTTTCTTAATTGGCCTTGGCACCAAAGATGCTTTACTGGCAGCTGCGGTATTTATACTGGTACACGCCTTGTATAAAGCCACACTATTTTTGGTAACCGGCATTATCGACCACGAGACAGGCACCCGAGACATCCGCCAGCTGGGTGGTTTAAATAAGGTAATGCTTCCCGTGGGAATTGCAGCCATCCTTGCCGCCATCTCCAATGCCGGTATCCCACCTTCCTTTGGATTTGTAGGGAAAGACTTGATTTATGAGGCGACCTTGGGCATGGGAGACATTGCCTGGCTCCTAACCGGTTTAGCCATCATTACCAATGCAGCCTTATTATTTGCCGGTTTTTTAGCCGGAATAAAACCTTTTGTAGGGAAACTACCGGAAAAATACCAAAAGCTTCACCTGCCTAGCCCAGCCATGTACCTTCCCCCAATGTTGCTAGGCATATTGGGTATTCTTTTCGGTCTGGCCCCGGGATTAATTGAAGGTGCCCTAATAAAGCCCGTCGTACAATCTATCACAGGAGGTACCCCGGATTTTCACTTAAAACTTTGGCATGGTTTCAACCTGATTTTGGTTCTAAGTGCCATCACCATTGGTTCAGGCATCGCCTTGTATTTCTTATTGAAACCCTCTGAAGGACTACTTGCCAAGGTAACAAGGTTTGAAAAGATTTCTCCCCATACAATTATCAACAAAATTGCCGATGCTTTTGTAAGCCTTAGTAGGATATGGACAAAGTTTTTCCAAAATGGATACCTAAGGTTCTACCTCATCACCATCCTGTCCTTTCTATGCATTTTGTTGGCTTATCGCTTCTTCTCAGGTGTAGAGTTATACTTGGATACATCCAAACTCTCCGATGTCACATTCTATGAGGCGGTGGTAGTCGTGATCATGGCCACTGCCATTTTCTTCACTGTATTTTCAAATTCCAGACTTACGGCTGTGGCCTCCCTTGGTGTAGTGGGCTACTCTTTCTGTATGATCTTTTTGTTTTATTCTGCACCTGACCTGGCCATGACCCAGTTTTCTATAGATACCCTCACGGTTATCCTATTTGTTTTGGTCTTGTATAATCTTCCGAGGTACTTGGTGTTGCCTGATAACAATGACAAAATCCGGGATGGCTTACTTGCTTTGGTGTTTGGTGGGCTTATCAGCGTATTGACCTTGGAGGTAATGAATGAGTCGGTAACCAAGGAAATCAGTGAATACTATGCAAAGAACGCTTATATTCTAGGCAAAGGTAAAAATGTGGTGAATGTTATCCTGGTCGATTTCAGAGGCTTTGATACCATTGTGGAAATCACTGTATTGGCCATTGCGGCCATCGGTGTATTTGGCCTTTTGAAACTTCATCTTAAAAGTACTGAAAAAGAATAATTATGAAAACCATCATATTTAAGACAGCATCGGCATACCTGCTTCCCTTGCTCTTGCTTTTTTCAATCTTCATCCTATTGCGTGGTCATTATTTACCGGGCGGAGGTTTTGTTGGGGGATTAATGGCTTCCATTGCTTTCGTAATTCATTCTTTTGCCAATGGAATCGATAAAACGAAAAACATCATGACCTTTCATCCGGGGTTTTTAATGCCTGTAGGTTTACTATTGGCCTTGGTATCCGGTACCTTGCCTTTGTTTTTCGGCGACACCTTTATGACAGGGTTATGGATGGAAAATGCGCTGCCTGTCATCGGTAAGGTAGGTTCTGCTTTATTTTTCGACACTGGTGTTTACCTGGTCGTTATAGGTGTTACCCTCACCATTATTTTCACCATATCAGAAGGATTATAATATGGAAATTTTATTGGTAATAATAATAGGGCTCTTGTATGCCGCAGGCATCTATATGATGCTGAGAAGAAGTTTGGTCAAGCTGATTATTGGTTTGATCTTGCTCGGCAATGGAGCCAATCTGTTAATATTTCTACTGGGGAAAATTGTCAAAGGACAGCCCCCAATTATTGCATCTTCAGAAAAGATGCTGGGAGAATTGTATGCAGACCCTGTACCGCAGGCATTAATCCTTACAGCCATAGTAATTAGTTTTGGATTACAGGCCTTCGCCATAATTTTGGTCAAAAGGGCTTATAAGGTGGTTAAAACAGATGATCTGGACGAAATGAACGCAACCGACGAAGACTTATGAACAACCCATACATTGTTTTACCGGTAATTTTCCAGCTTTTTATAGCCGTGTTATTGATGTTCTCCTGGAACAGCAAGAATATTCAAAAGCTAATTTCTGTAACCGGATCTCTAATCGCCCTTGTAATTAGCATTTTGCTTTTGGTAAAAGTAAATACCGAGGGCATTCAGGTCATGCAAGCAGGAGGTTGGGCTGCTCCTTTTGGGATCACCTTCGTCGCAGACACCTTCAGTTCTCTTTTGGTACTACTTACCGCAATTGCAGGCTTAGCTGTAAGTGTTTACTCCGTGGGAAGCATCCGAAATGCCCGGGTTAAATTTGGGTATTTCCCCATTTTCCACCTGCTAATCATGGGACTCAGTGGAGCATTCCTTACAGGAGATATCTTCAACCTGTATGTCTGGTTTGAAATCATCATCATATCTTCCTTTGTATTGCTCACCATTGGAGGAGAGAAAGCACAGATAGAAGGTGCCATCAAATATGTTACCATGAACTTATTGGCCTCGGTCATCTTTCTTACCGCCATTGCCATCCTTTACGGCTTGACCGGCAGTTTGAATATGGCTGACCTTTCCTTGAGAGTTGCTGAGATAGAAAACAGAGGTTTGGTAAATGTAACCGCCGTACTCTTTCTTGTAGGGTTTGGAATTAAATCAGCCGTTTTCCCATTGTATTTTTGGCTACCGGCCTCCTACCATACCCCTCCCCCGGCCATTTCAGCCATTTTTGGAGGACTACTTACCAAGGTAGGGGTTTATGCCTTGCTAAGGGTGTTTACTTTGATCTTTGTACCGGATGCTTTTCTCTCCACAGTCATCATGGTTTTGGCGATTTTTACCATTCTGTCAGGTGGAATAGGTGCGCTGATTCAAAACAACATGAGAAAAGTAATTAGCTACCTGATTATTTGCCACATTGGGTTTATGCTTGCAGGTTTGGGGGTTTATAGCAGTTTGGCCATTGCCGGAGCCATCTTTTACCTGGTGCATGACATTGTGGTGAAAACCAATCTTTTCATGGTCAGCGGATTGATATTTAAATTCAAAGGAACCTATTCCATGCGTTTGCTTGGCAGTTTTTATAAGGAACATCCGAAATTAAGTCTCTTGATGGCAATTCCACTCTTTAGCTTGGTAGGAATTCCTCCATTATCAGGCTTTTGGGGCAAGTTGCTTATCCTTCAAGGGGCCATTGAACAAACAAATATATTGGTGGTGGTTTTCGTAATACTGGGAAGTTTCCTTACCTTATTCATTATCGCACGCATGTGGTCTGAAGTCTTCTGGAAAGATGGCCCTGAGCTACCAGAGAAAAAGCATATCAAATATTTTAATGCCTTAAAACCTCTGAAAAGAAGGGCCATGATTGGATCCATACTCTTCCTTTCTTTAATTTCACTAGGAATTGGCTTTGGCGCTGAGTGGGTCATGCGATTGTCTATAAAAATCGGAGAAAATCTCATGGATCCCACACAATATATTCAAGCAGTTTTGGGCAATTAATTCGACAGAAAAATGATAAAAACCAGGTTTCTTAGTAACCTATTGCTTTCCTTTATTTGGCTGGCAGTAACAGGTGATTTCTCTTTTATAAATTTCGTGTTTGGCTTTACCTTGAGTTTCTTGTTGATGTGGCTTATTGCACAACGAGGAGAAGACAACAGGTATCTCTACCGAGGACCAAAAGTGATTGCCTTTATATTCTTTTTCTTGTCCGAACTGGTAAAAGCCAATTTGCAGGTGGCCTATGATGTTATAACTCCCAGTTATTTTATGAAACCGGGCATCATCAAAATCCCTCTTGATGCAAAAACAGATATGGAGATCACCTTATTGGCCAACCTTATTACCCTAACACCGGGAACCTTAAGTCTGGATGTGTCGGATGACCGGAAAGTACTCTATGTACATGCCATGTATGTCAAAAACAAAGAGCACTTTATTGCTGATATTAAAAATGGATTTGAACGTAAACTATTGGAGATTTTGAGATGAGCGTATACGACTTCCTATATTATATAATCCTTCCGGTACTGGCCATTTCTACCCTGTTGATATTTATCAGGTTTCTTATTGGCCCTTCCCTATCAGACAGGGTGGTAGCGCTTGACCTACTGCTTACTACCGGAATTGGCATCATTACCATTTACAGTATTTATACCAACCAACCGGCCTTTCTCGATATCGCCATGATTATGGCCTTGATTGCCTTCTTAGGTACTGTCGCATTTTCTTATTATTTAGATAAAAGAGAAAAAAATGAGTGATTTAATAATCATAATTCTAAGCTCCCTTGGGGCCCTATTTATATTACTTGCAGCAGTTGGGGTAATTCGAATGCCCGATCTTTACCTACGGATTTCTGTTACTACCAAAGCAGCCACACTGGGCATAGGTTTATTGCTGATTTCTGCTGCGGTTTATTTCAATGAAATTGGAATTACTTCCAGGGTTTTGGCAATAATTGTATTCATATTGCTAACGGCTCCTGTAGGTGCACATATGATAGGTAGGGCTTCCTATTTCTCCGGAGTAAAACTTTGGTCCAAATCTAAAGAAGACGATTTAAAAGGAAAATACCATCCCAAAACTCATGAATTGGCCAGCGGTATAAACAAAACCGATGAAAAAAATGAAAGTAAAAAATCTAATTAACGCCTGTTATCTAATGATCTTTATGGCTTGCGGTACAGCTTCAAATGACAATAAGACAGCAAATAAAACGAATGATGGGGCTACCTCTTCAGCTCATTTGTTTCTATTGGGGACCTATACCAAGTCTCCGGAACAAGGCATTCACCTGATGGCCTTTCATCCTGATGAAGGCAATATTCAAACCATCAGCACAGCAGCAGCCGTAGAAAACCCTTCCTTTGTTATTGCCAACGAAGCCCAAGATTTGGTCTATTCAGTGGAAGAAAACGGAGGTGAAGAAGGAGGTAAAATCACCGCATTCAGCCTTAAGGATGGGAAGTTAGCGAAGCTTAATTCGGTGAAAGCAGCCGCTAAATCACCCTGTTACATCACATTGGATCCAAGTGAATCTTTTGCCGTAACGGCCAATTATAGTTCCGGTGATTTTTCTGTAATCCCTATCGCAGAAAACGGGCAAGTAAAGCCTGTTACCCAAGTTATTGCCCACCAAGGAAGTAGCGTGATCACCAACAGACAAAAAGAACCCCATGTACATGCAGCTATTTTCCATCCCAATGATGGCAACCTATTCATTGCGGATCTTGGGACTGATGAAGTGGTAGTGTATGAATTTGACAGTAGCTTGGAAAAGCCCGTAAATACGGAACCTATTTTCAGGTTAAAAGTAGCTCCCGGTGCAGGTCCCAGGCATATGGTCTTTAACAGCACAGGAGATAAACTTTACCTAATTCATGAAATATCAGCAGAAATAGGGGTTTATTCCTATGAGCAAGGTGAGTTAAAGCATCAAGCTACCCACCCATTGACTGAAGAGGGATTTGAAGGCAAAGTTGGAGCTGCAGAAGTAAGACTTAGTCCTGACGGGAAATTCCTTTACGCATCTAACCGTGGTGAGGCCAATGAAATTATCGTTTTTAAAATCGAAGGGAATGGGGACTTAACCCATGTACAAACCGTATCTTCCATGGGAAAAGCTCCAAGAAATTTCAATATCACCAATGATGGGAAATACCTTTTGGCTGGAAACCAAGATTCAAATACCATCATTACTTTTGAAAGAGACCTTGAATCCGGTGAGCTGAAGCCAACAAATACCAAATTTGAGGTTCATAAACCCGTTTATATTAATTTCTTGCCTTAAATCAGGCAAACAAACAGGATATTTTCTTGAATCAATTCTTTTCTTTAATATTGGGCCGATTTTGAGAAGAACGATAAATCGTGAACACAGTAAATAAAAAAACATGGCAGCAACGAGCGAGCTGAAATACAAATCCTTGTTAAACAGGAGAGAGACAGAAAAAGCCATAGACCTCATCAAAACAAAATTCCCAAAGATGATGTCCGAAAAGTTAAACCTTTTCAAGGTGTCTTGCCCATTGATCATAATGGATGGAACAGGTATAAACGATGACCTAAGTGGTACCGAACGGCCTGTGAAATTTCCAATAAAAAATCAAGGGGATGCTCCCGGCGTTGTGGTGCAATCATTGGCAAAATGGAAAAGATGGCAATTGGCCGAGCTTGAAACCGAAGATGGTGAAGGCATAATTACTGACATGAGGGCATTAAGACCTGATGAAGACTACTCACCGCAGCATTCATTATATGTAGACCAGTGGGATTGGGAACAAAAAATCAATCTTTCCGAAAGAAATCTGGATTATCTCAAAGAGGTAGTGGAAAGCATCTATGGGATATATCAAGAAATGGAGAAAAGTGTGGTTTCTATTTTCCCTCAGATTAGCCCAATATTGCCGGAAAAAATTAAATTTATTCAGGCGGAGGATTTGCTGCAAGCTTTCCCCAATTTAAGCCCAAAAGAAAGAGAATATGAAGCCACAAAAGCACATGGCGCTGTATTTTTAATAGGTATTGGAGATAAATTAAGTAATGGGGAAAAGCATGATGACCGAGCACCGGACTATGACGACTGGAGTAGCTATAATTCCGAAGGCCATAAAGGGTTGAATGGAGACATTTTGGTTTGGAACCCTGTATTGGAAAACTCATTTGAACTTTCTTCCATGGGCATAAGAGTAGATGCCGAAACTTTGGCTCATCAGTTAAAAAATTCCGGTGAAGAAAAAAGAGCCGGTTTATTTTTCCACCAAAAGCTATTAAATGGGGAATTGCCTCAAAGTATAGGTGGTGGAATTGGTCAGTCCAGAACCTGTATGTTCTTGCTAAGAAAAAAGCACATTGGAGAGGTGCAATCGGGAATTTGGCCTGAAAATGAATTTCAAAAATGTAAGGAAGAGGGCATAGAATTAATGAGATAATAATCCAATTAAAGGGTTGAATCTTACTGTTTTTGGCCATTTCTTGGCCAATGCATTTTATGTAATCTTTTAATTCCTGAAAATATTTTTATACAAGAGTTTTTTTTGCCAAAAGATTCATTACCTTTACCTCAATAAATACAATCAATTAATTATATTATGAACACAGGAAAAGTAAAATTTTTTAATGAATCTAAAGGATTCGGTTTTATTATTGATGATGAATCATCAAAAGAGTATTTTGTGCATGTCTCTGGACTAATTGACGAAATCAGAGAAGACGATGATGTATCCTTTGATCTTAAAGAAGGAAGAAAAGGTCTGAATGCAGTGAATGTGAAGGTAGTAAACGCATAACATAACATTGACATCAGTAGTGAAAAGCAATCATCAAAGGTTGCTTTTTTTTGTGCCTATATTTTTTTTAAGACATTAATTTAGGGCAATCCCCCATAACTAAACTATTCCTATTAAAATAAAAAACTCCGAGCTTGCACTCGGAGTTTCTTAAACTAAGGCTCTGCCTAATATCGCTTGAATGCGTAAATTTTTAATCATCAATTACCATTTTACCCGATTGGATTTTACCTTTTATGGTCAGCCCGGCGGCATTGTCAATTAGTAAATCATCACTACTTGATTGATCCCCGATACTAAGCCTCCCACTCCCTACCCTGAAATCAAAATTATAATCCTTTAGGGAAGAATTGGTATTTACTTTCATATAACCGGATGAAGCAGACAGATTAGTTTCCGGCCCAAGCCCACAATCATTGGCCACTAACATGCCGGATGTCAAACTGATTTCACCTAATTCTGTGATCTTATTTAAATCCGCTTTTCCTGAACTCATACTTCCGGAAACAAGCCCATCAATATCGGTCAAAACAACCATGCCACTTGAGCCCCTAAACTTAACATTTCCTTTCATCCCTTCCAATGTTCCCATTCCTGAAGACAATTCTAAATTCAAGTCACCTTGGATATTCTCAAGCTCCAGTTTTCCTGAAGAGATTCTCACGTTTAAATTCGGAGAGCTAAGGTTCTCTGCTTCAATCTTTCCGGAACTTCCTTTAAGCACAATATCTTCATTTTCAACATTAAACACTTCCATGGTACCCGATGAAGTATGGATATCTAAAGCCATATCTGAAGGGCCTGAGATACTGATAAACCCTTTTATTTTAAAGGAGGAGAAAAAGGATCCAAAATCATCCCTAGGTTCAAAATCTACAAACAACTCCTCTCCAATTTTCTTTACCGTCACTCCTTCCATTTGTGCATCACTTGCTTCCACAAAAGCATTTAAAACCACTTCTTCAGCTTCATCCCTTCCGGTATAACTGATTTCAAGTGCTCCACCATTTACATTAACTTTAGTGATGCCATCATAAGTAGACTCAATATCACTAATGGTTTCCATGGATATCGGGTTACAAGAAATTTGTATTCCCGAGAACCCCACAAGGACAAACAAAAATAATAGGGGATATTTATGCATCGTTTTTATTTTTAAAGGCATCATTATTCGTTTTGAAATCATCACTTACAGCCAATAAGGAAAGTGTTTCATGGGCAATCTTAATGTTATACTCATAAGTCAAGCTTTTGTAATTGACCAAATCTACTATGGTTCCAATAAAACACAAGCCAACGGTAAGTAGGTATAAAATCCCCAGGCCAATTTGCCCTAGAATAAAACGATGCAATCCGGCAAAACCAAAAAAACCTATCAGTGTTAATATTAAAATCATTTGGCTATCCTTCCTTCTGGCACGATATACCTGAGCAAATAAACTTGCTTGCTCCTCATTCATGTCTTTCAATATTCCTTGGATATAGCCCAATTCCATTCCTTCCAGTTCCGGAAGGTGTCTCAATACATTTGCCATAATTTCTTATTTAAATTTAATTTTATTAATTCAATTATTCTTAATATTATTACTAAGAAAGCAAAGCCTCCCAATGGATGGTAGGCCCAAGATGTGGTGAAATCTCCATGCATTAAATAATGAATGGATCGACCAATACCACAGCCAGGGCACCAGGTGAACCCTAATAAATCAAGCGGACAAAGACTAAAGGAATGCGAAGTGTCTGCACCGGCAGTGTACAAACCTAAAAGAGCAATTGTCCATAAAATCAATTCCAGAATCCCTGAGTTGATTACTTTCATGTCTATCAATATACGAATAGAATGCCAGTTATAAAATAAAGCAATGGAGCGAATAGGAGCCTATTTAAGCAAAAGATGTGTTCGTTAAAAGTACAAATAACGTTCAATAACGGACAGAAAATATTGGAAGAATATCCCAAACGCAAGGAAAGCTTTAGTATCAGAGAAGTTTTGAATTAAAATAAAATTAATGATGAAAACGAATAGCTTTTTGTACATTAGAAAATCATAATTGAGATACTAAAGATTAAAAATTTAAAGATCGAGATAAATGATAAATAAGAGTAAAATGAGCAATCCCCACCTTTTCAGGTTTCCAAAATATTTAAAAACACTTTTATTCACTGCTTTTTTATTAAACAGTAGCTTGCTTATAGCTCAAGAAGACACCGATCTTTTTCTTCTTGAATGCAAGAAGAATTTGTTTGGTTTTACTATTTACCCCGAGACAGTAAAAAAAATATCAAAAGGAGATGGATATGATAACCAACCTTCTTTTATCAATAAAAGTCAACTGGTATTTACCTCTCAAGACCAGGCAGGTAATTTTGATGTAATCTTATATAATCTAGCTACGGATAAATACACCAATATGACAAGAACTCCCGAGCTAGATGAGTTCTCACCTAAGCTAACAAGTTGCGGTCAATTTATTTCCACTGTAAGGGTGGAAAAAGACAGCAGTCAGCGCATATGGTTATATCCGATAAATTTCGGGGAACCGGAGCTTTTGTACGATGACATCCAACCCGTAGGATATTATGGTTGGCATGGGGAAACAGCTGCCTTGTTTCTGGTAGGATCACCTAACCGATTGGTCTATCCTTACAGCAGAGAAGATATATTTGAGGTAGCAAAAAATCCGGGACGCTGCATAAGCCAAAGACCAGGTACAAATGAGATGGTGTATATAGACAAAAGCTCAAATATCGTATCTAATGGCAAAGAAACTTATGAATTAAAAGCTTTTGATGTAAAAAGCAGACAATCAAAATCCATAGGTATAGCATTAGCCGGCGCCGAAGACTTTGTATGGATTGACAAAAACAACCTTTTAATGGCTCGGGAAAATACCATCTATTTAAAAAACATTAGCAAAGGGACTGATTGGGAAGAAATGGCTACATTAACTATTCCGGACTACCATAACATTAGCAGAATTTCAATGAGCCCGGACAATAAAAAATTGGTCATCGCAATGGAACCGTCAAAATGAATGGGGAGTTTTAATGTTGGATGAAGCATATTAAAAACTGTTTCAATAAGCCTTTTAAATGAAATGCAAAACTGAAAATGATTTAGCCTATCCCAAAAGAATTACAAGCATCTACTGATACTTAAACAAAATAAACACTAGGTGTAGATTGTATCTACACCTTTCTATTTACTAAGAATATTTTTTGGATTACATCCACTTCAATTATAATTCTTGATTCGAATACGTCTGTATTTGGCCAGAATAGAGCACCCTATACGGATTAGTGGTTTGCTGAGTGATTATATAAGGTATATTTCAACACCTTGAAGCCTAGGTTAGGGCAGCGTTCTAAAAAAGTTAGGGGTTTAAGCAGGATTATTTACAAAAAAGGGCATAAAAAAAGACCCTTAGATTGCTCTAAGACTAAAAGAAGGCGGCGATCCCGATGAGGCGGAACAGGCACTACTCTCCCATGCGCCGTGGCGCACCAGTACCATCGGCGCTGCGGGGCTTATCCGCCGCGGCGGATCGGGATGGGAAGAGCGTAATGGAATAATGATTTATTTTTAACGGAAAGGCTTAAAACCAGACCCATTCCATAAATGCTATCTGTGC
>NZ_BAAGVC010000018.1:0-298777 GCF_054781075.1 Cyclobacterium sediminis
GTAGTCGAAGATACATTGAGAGGTTAAAGGATCGGTAGGCTATAGCCAAGAAGACAGCGTATCCTGACGGCTGTCAGGAGGGTCCCAGGTTCAAATCCTGTCACCTCGGCGAGAAGCCAGGCTGGGATAACCTGGTCTGGCATTTTTTATGAACTATTTCGTTTACCTATTGATCTACACTTTGTTATTTTCCAACAGGACTATATAGTCATAACTTTAATATTGCATGATACGGTCTGAATGGTTTACCATAACATACTGAGGAATATCTTTCAATAACCCTCTTTCCAAAGCTTTAAGGCAAGGTCGCCCTTTACCCTCCAGCCATTAATTTTTTTAATAACAGGCATCTGTGATCAGGAGACGATGGCCCATACTGTTGTGCTGCACATAGTTGAAAGATACCAAAAACCGATTAGGTTGAACCAACCAAGCTATTCAGGAGGTTTTGGAATATTTTCCCTCCGAAATGGCTTTTGGAAGTAATAACTTTCATAAAAATAAATTAAGGGCAGATCAAAAAACCCGCCCTTATAATTGTTGAAATTTATAACTTAAAGTTTGAGGGATTTGAAGTCTTGAGTCAATGCTGTTAATGAAGATTCTACAGCCATTCGCTCTAAAGAAGAGGCACCTACAAATCCGTGAGCATCTGTGTTGGCGAGTATTACCTTCACATCATCCGGAGTATTTATAGGTCCACCATGAGCTAAGAATAGGATATCCTTATTGATCTTTCGGCCTGCTTCAATGATCTCTTGGGTCCGTTTGATAGCGAAGTCCATATCAACAGTTGCTCCTACTACTCCAATTGATCCTCCTACTGTAGTTCCTACATGAGCAATAATAGCATCCGCTCCCACCTCTGCCATTTGAATGGCCTCTTCTGGAGTGGCCACATAAACACATGAGAACAGGTCCATTTCAGAGGCTAAACGAACCATTTCCACTTCCTTATAAAACCCCATTCCGGTCTCTTCGAGGATATCCCTAAAATTACCATCCACAATAGAATGGGTTGGGAAATTGTTGACTCCTGAAAATCCCATTGCTTTTACTTGTTGCAGAAAATGCCACATACGTCTTCGAGGATCCGATCCGTGAACGCCGCAAAATACCGGAATTTCTTCAACTACCGGCAAGACTTCAAACTCACCAATTTCCATGGCTACTGCATTCGCATCACCATAAGCCATAAGGCCAGCTGTGGAGCCATGGCCAGCCATTCTAAATCGTCCGGAATTATATACAATCAGAAAATCGGCACCACCCTTTTCTATGAATTTTGCACTAATTCCTGTTCCAGCCCCTGCACCAATAATGGCTTTCTTTTGAGCCAAAGTTTTTTGCAATCGTTGTCTGACTTCCTCGCGGGTGTATGGGTTCCCTTTACCTGTCCATTTGTTCGGCATTTTAAATTTTTTTTGGTTCTAATTCGATTAAATATCAAGTACTATTTCATTAATTTCAATAATCGGTCTACCAAGGCTCTAGCAAAGGATTCATCATTGATATGAGCGTCCATTTCAATTACATGAATTTCATTTTTGGCAGTCAACTTTATTGATTCAAAGAGTGCACTATTTGCTTCTGGATCATAAAAAACCCCACCTTCATTATCTATTTGTGAGATACCTTTCAATGGGACTATAATTTCCCTAGGCCCGGTAGTGTTCTTCAATTTCTCTACTAGTTGTTTCCCCAAAACCTTATTTTCTGATATATTGGTTCGCATGAGTGTTACATCCGGGGCCCAACTGTAAAGTTTCCTTGTTTGATATTCTTGAGGAACCGTGTCTATTTGGGCAAAATTGACCATATCCAAGCAGCCGGGAACTACTAGTTGAGGAATTCCCATTTCAGACGCTGCCGTCAATCGGTCAGGCCCAGCACTTAAAATCCCTCCGCAAAGCTCATCAGCCAGTTCCGTTGTAGTTATATCCAATATTGCATCAAAAACATCTTCACGAATAAGCGATTCCATAGTCGCTCCGCCTACTCCAGTAGCGTGAAAGGCCATCACTTCATATCCTTTCTCCTTTAATAATTCTGTACACCGGTCAACACATTTGGTCGTGTTTCCAAACATGCTAATCGCAATATTTTTTCTTTTTCGCAACCCAGAATCCTCTGTGACTTCTGACATAGCTGATATTGCCGTAGCAGCTTGCCGAATCAATAATCTACTGATTCGATTCAGCCCAGCTATATCTACCACAGAAGACATCATGGTAATGTCCTTTACTCTAATTTGTCTGGAAAGCTCCTTGGCAACTACCGTTGAAAGACACAACTTGGGTATGCCTAAAGTTACTTTTTGCATCGCTTCCAAAATGATAAAGGTGCCTCCTCCTCCCCCCATTCCGATTACCCCTTTTACTAAGTTTTTGGAAACAAGATCTGCAAGGATTTCCGCAGCTCCTTTCCCCATTAGCTCTACCGCCTTTCCCCGATCTCCTGATTCTCGAATAGCTTGTAAACCTACACCAGAAGCGGCAGCAACCACGTCATTGCCAATATGTACATCAAAGTCAACCAACGTTTCCATAACCCCGACGTTGATAGTAATTAATGGTTGTTTCAGTTTAATAAGAAAATCTACGAGAAATGTAAAATCTTCTCCTTTTGTATCAAAGCAACCTAGAACTACAATACTTTTTTCCTGCATGCCTAATTCAATTATTAAACATTAAAATCAAAAACAACCACCCGTTCTAAATTTGGGACTACTACGTTTTTTACTTCTTCATGAACTGGATGTGGTAGGTAGGCATCCCGAGATTCAGGACTATCAAAGGTCATAATAAATCCGTGAGTAAATCCATCGTTAAGTCCTTCTCCACTATCATATGCACCATATTCCATCCCTAACAAGCCCGGTATCTTTCCAATCATTGCCTTCATCGTGACAAAGCAAAATTCTATTTCTTCAGAACTAACCGTTTCTTTAAACTTAAACATTCCAAAATGTCTGGTCATCATTGTAATTTATATTATCAAATTTAAATAAATTTCTACTAAACCTCTGATCCTATAAAAAGAGGAAACTATTCCCATAAAATTTCTTACAAGAACAGATAATAGGTCCTCTCTTGAGAATTTAACTTCTGTAATTCTCAAGAGTATATTGCTATAGCTATTTGAGTGTTTTTATATAAGCTAGCAAGTCAGCTACCTGCTCCTCCGAGAAGTTATCTATCAGTCCTTTAGGCATAAATGAACGACCACCTAAATGACCTTCAAATCTAATTTCAGAAGCTTGGATGAACTGTTTGCTCCCCCCCATAAAACCTAAAGTGGTACCTCTTTCATCCTTCTTCACTAAATACCCTTCTATATTGCTTCCGTCATTTTTTGTCACCCGATAAACTAAATAATTACTTTCTACAGCAGCATCGGGTTCCAGAATAGCCGTCAATAAAGCTTCATTTTCACGTAATGAGGATCCATCTAAGGCAGGTGCGAAATCGAAGCCCTGGTCTCCAACACTATGACACATAAGGCAGGTCTGGAAAAGCGTCTTTCCTTTTTTCGGGTTTCCATCTCCTTTTTCCGCTATGGTCATAAATGTTTGTAACCTTAATTCCATGTCACTTTTTTCCTCCTTAATTCGTTTCTTTACCTCTTCATAAAGCCGCATTCCTTTTTCATCAGATGTGTTTGATTGATATATTTTTTCTGCACTTGACAGATCGAATTCATTGGCATAGGTTTGCCCTTGTTCAAGTAAAAGCTTTAAGAGTTTAATGCCTTCTTTAGCGTTTGCCAAATTTTGGATGACCTTTTTCTTCTGCTCCAAATCAAGATTAGGGACCCAGTTAGTCAAAATTTCATTGGCTGCATTTAAATCTGCAACAGCTACAGTCTGAACAGCGGAAGCCCTTAACTCAACTTTCAATGTTTCCATTTTTGAAAGCTTGATAAAGGTCTCCTTATTTTCATTAGGCTGGAAGATAAGTGCAGACATGTACAATCTGATCATTTCGGTAGGAGAATTATCATCAACCAGTGGCACCACCTCGGCCCGAAAGCCTTTGATCTTCAATTTTCCAACGGCCTCCAATCCTAACATCTGTTTTGAAACATCTGAGCTTTTTAATAAATGACTTATTGGCGCTTTCAACGCTTCTGTCAATTCTTCTGATTGTACCCTGGCTTGATTCTTTAAAGTGAGTGAAACATGTTTCACGGCCATGTCCCTATTTTCTAATATTGGTAATACTAAGTTCAATACGTTTCTGTTACCTAGCATTTCGGCTACTAGTACGAAGGTCACTTCATCCAGCTCTTTTTTGGTATAGTTTTTCCATAGTTCTATAAATACCTGTTCCTTTTTAGCTTGGGGCAAGGCTTGGCTAGCCCAGATCAAATTGGATGTTTCATATTGTTCTACAACAGGAGATCTGAAGAAATCCAACAATTCAGTTGGATAGTTCTCGAGCGCTTTTCTGGCTAGAAATCGCTCAAAATTTCTTTCATAGGCACCACCCATTGCATTACCTTCAAGTGGCTCCTTGCAGGCCTCGACTAGCAATCCAATAGTTGCTTCATTCGCAGTATTGACTGCTTCCAAAGTCCTTAATACCTGAGACCGTACCATGGGATTGCTATCTGAGGATGGTTCTCTAAGTAAGGCAGCAAGTACAGCTGCATTTAATGGAAAGGACTGCAATGCACGAACAGCTTCTCTTCTAAGGTTATCAAATCGACTGCCCAACAAAGTCTTCATCAGATTTTGATCGTAATGCTTTATACCCTCCAGTGACCAAAGCGCCATTATTCTTGTAATTTCATCTTGAGCACTATCAGAAGCGAGTTCGATAAGCTCCTTGGCAAGGCCCCGTGTTTCTTCAATAGGACGATCACTGATCTGGTGCCATGCTGCCCTTTTTGCCCAAATCGACGGAGATTTCAGATAGGCCACAAGCTCACTTGTTTTTACCTCATAAAAATTGGGGATTTCTCGAGAAGGTTGGGATTTATGGCGAACTCTCCAAATACGACCATGTGATTTATCCCTATCTGGATGGGATGTTCCCACTTCGTTATGGGAAACTATTTTATTGTACCAATCGACAATATATAGGCTACCATCAGGTCCAAACTCCATGTTGACAGGCCTAAACCAGTCATCTTGAGAAGTCAAAAAATCAGGTAAATGTTCGGCTGTCACGGAACCATCGCTGGTACGTAAGATTCTCACAGCGTTAATAGAACTGGTAATGGGATTTGCAATGAAAGCCACATCTTTCCATTCTTTGGGGAAGCTTCCATCCAAATCATCTGCAAAAGCAACTCCAGAGATACCCGTTCCTCCTACACGAAATTCATGCAATTCAGGCATCCAAGGTTGATACGGACGAATACGATCATTTCCAATACCCGGAAAGCCAGTCCCTTTTTCCATAGGGACAATAGAGTATCCCAAATCATTGGCTTCAATACCATACCATTGGCCATTTCCCCTCAGCTTATACCCCCAGATATTTTGCAGGCCGGAATTAACCAGCTCCATTTTTGAGGCGTCTAAAGAAAAACGAGCAATTTTACTGTAGTCGATCCGCACTTCAGCATCGCTAATAAGGGAGCTTACCTTTCCCTTATTTAAAGCACCATGGCTAAAATGGATCCAATCACCCGGCGCGCGTACCAATGCATGTGCCATGGTATGTGTATCTGTAATTCCAAAACCAGTGAACAAAGGTGTTCGTTTGTCTGCTTTACCATCTTCATCTGTATCTTCTAAAAAAAAGAGTTCAGAACCTTGAGCAACAAAGCTTCCGTTTTTGTAAGGCAAAACGCTTTGGGGTATGGCAAGTCCATCTGCCCAAATAGTGGATTTAACCTTATTATTTCCATAAAGATCAGAAAGCACTAATATTTTGTCCTTCCCTTTGGTTTTGCCACGGTACAGGTCAAAAATCCTTGTGAAATTAGGATCTTTCTCCTGAGCTTCAGGATTATCCATTAAATTTAATAATTCATGCCAGGCGATATCCGAAACCGGATCCATAGGATACATCTCTGCGGTTTGAGTCCACAATTTCCCAGCATCGTCAAAAGCTATGTGGATAGGGTTTACCACTCCGTCTCTTTCACTAGCTACCAATTCTACTACAAAACCTTCAGGTACTTCAAAGCCTGCCAACTCCTCTTCAGGAGTAAACAATTTCGTTCTGGCAGACTGTGTTTTATGGTTGTAATCAATGTATTCATTACCAGCAGCATCTGTTGGTGAATTAGGTGTCTTTTCCTTACAGCCAATACCAACTAAGATTATCAGAATAAAGAATATATAGAATGCTCTTTTCATTTGTATTGCTAAACGGTTAGGTAACTAGCTCTTTAAAGCTTTGTAATTGTAATGTCTTTAAATTCAATTTTAGCATTCCCGCCACTGTGCAACTGAATCCCTATGACTCCTTTTGAAGGAATTTCAGCGTCCATTTCGAAATATTCCGTCGTTTTTACCCCATTGATATACAGCTCATGCTTGTTTCCTATGCACCTTATGATATAACTATTCCAGCCATCTTCGTACAAAATATTGTTGAGCGTACTGAGATCTCCGCCCATAAGCTTGCCTCGACGGTGCTCGTCGTAGATATCTCCCCAATACCCCTTTCCTATATCAGCCTGATACCCAATGATAGTATTGCCTTCGATGAGGGAACGGTATTGAATACCGCTGTTGATCAGGCCAGTGGTGTGATCACCTGTTAAACGGAAAAGAGCACGGAATTCAAAATCCTCAAAACTTTCAACCGTACGCAAATAGGTGTTGGTTGGAATATTGATTGTTCCATTACCTCCTGTAATTACACCATCAACTACTGACCAGTATTTCCCGTTTTCTGGGTTGACCACTTCCCAACCTTCTAAAGACGTTCCTTCAAAAAGCGAAATCGTATGATTTTCACTTTGTGCATAGCAATTCAAATTAACAAAGCAAACAAAAAACAAAATTATTGTACAGCTGTACAAGCTGCACATTTGCTCCTTAGGTCTAACTATTTTTATATGATTTTTCATGGTATTATTATGGTTATGGATTCATTTTATGAATAGTATTGAATTTCAATTCTTTTGTTTATATACTCAATTTTTCTATTAACATCTGTTGCTATCTATGCAATGAAAGCACTGTTTCTGTAGGCCCATTCTCAATAAAAGTAACCTTCTAGCCAAGCCAACAATTAAGAATAAATACCAAAGACATGCGTGGAAAAATTATTTTTCCCTTCATAAGCGCTTCAATAATCAGCGCTTAAAAGTACAATCATATAAAAGTCTAGTGAACCTGAAACATGCGAAAAATGTCCCAAAAGCACTTTGGGACATCCCAAATTCCAAAAATGATAAATATGGCCTGATCAAAATGTCCTCTAAAACATTTTAAAAATCGGTTGAGCTTGAATCCCTCATGCCAAACTTGGAGATGTCCTCGTTGAACAAACTTTGAAAAAGTATTTCTAATGTTTATTAAAGTTCACTTATGAATTTTTAAGTGGTGGCCTGCGGGTGCAGAGTCGAGTTTAAGCATATATAAAATTTGCATCGCTACCTTTTTCTATGACGTACTTAAAGCCTTCGTGAAGGGTGTTTTATATTTGGTAAATCTGGAATTGAGTATTGCAGATTGTTTTCATCAAAAACTTTACATGAAGAATACTTAGATTGAACAGGCTTTACTACACGAAAAAAGTGTTATGGATCCAAATTACTGTAACTTTATAGCAGCTTTTTATACTCAGTAGGGGTGATTTTAGTGACCTCCTTGAAAATTCTATAAAAAGAGGTTTTGGAACTAAATCCACATTGATTTGCAATGTAAATCATCGTATACGCTTTGTTTTTTGGATCTTGCAATTCTTTTTTAAATTCTTCGACCCTAAGCTCATTTATAAAAAATGAAAAAGTTTTACCCTCTCCGGTTAAAAACAACTGTTCGATGTTTTCTGAATCCATGCCAACAGATTTAGAAAAGGATGCTAAATTAAATTTTTGATTCGTGAATTCTTTACTGATTATTATTTGATTTTTTAACTGCTCTAAAGCTGCACGGTCTATATCAGAAATCTCAATCTTGGATTTTTTCCTGATTTTAAGGAGTAGGAATATAGTTATCAAAAAAATTACAAAAACAACCCCAGCTATTTTAGCATACCTTTGATACCAGGGAGTGTTGACAAATAGGATTTCATCTATAATTATGTGTCCCCAAGGGCCGGAATATTGGTCAACAATCTCTATGGTAGCAATGCTTCCTCTTAGGTTCTTGACATTCCATTCCTTTCTCCTCAAATTCCCATCATCATCTCCAGTTGCTGACCGAACCACTTTTTCACCAACTACAAGGTTGATACATGTTTTACCATCATGGCTTCCCCCACCAATCAAGAACTGAATTTTATCATACTGAATTTTAAATGGCTTAGAAACAAGCATTCCTTGTAGTAAATCATGAGAATCCCCAAAACTAAATGCATAATAATTCCCTTTGTAGCCATTTGCTATTATTGGGTAATAAACATTTTTATTGCTATTAGGCTCTCGGAAGGCATCACCAGTTACATTCCAGCTATTAAAGGTTCCACTTTCAAAATCCTCAAAAACCATTTTATTATCCCAATTATCATCACTTAAAACTATTCGATCCACCAATAATCTATTATCAAAACCCTCCTCTGAATCAGTAGCCAAAGCATCCACTATTTCCAAATAGGCCTCCTTACCTTGGTATTTGCGAATGTCCCAAATTATTTCTCTAAGAATTAAGTCATTTTTGCCGGTAGCAGTTTTAACAATAGTATTATCAATGATCAAATTGACGCTGGATCTGGTTTCATGCTGATCCCCTGCTATTAGAAATCTTAAAAAATTCCTGTTGATGGTAAAACTATTAGAGATTAGTTTTCCAGAACCTTTAAAAGTCCCTGGAACCTGATTTGAAGAATAGGCGAAATATTTGCCATGAACATTAAAAACTGTATCTTGTAAGGAGTCGATATTTACCGGTTGATGAAATGCCGTGCCCTGAATTTCCCAATTTTCAGAGAACAAACCACCTTCAAAATCTTCCAATACAATATCAAAATTATTTTCTTGAACACATGATTGCAATAAGTAAAGTAAAAAAACCAATTTTCCCCTTACAAAAAAGGATTTCATTAATGACAACCTGATTAAATTAAAAACTTATTTATTGACAACTGATTAGGTAAAGCTATTTCGATTGTTCTTTTTTCTCTGCTCTTTAAAAAGATGAGAAAAGCGGACAATATTAATAATTTTATATTTACAATTTATTAAACCTGTAAAAGATTCTAAATCGTAAAAACCTGAACGCCCCGTCTTATTACAACAACCCGACATTTTATCAGCAATAAGGGGGTAATTAAACTTAAACATTAAAATATTAAAGATAACCAATAATTCCATGCGACTCACTTAAACTTTGTTTCTTTCCCACTAATTTGATGAGAGTGAAATTGCATTCAAGCAGGATATGGCATTTATCATTCTATGTGCAAAGTAAGCCCCATTTACGCTGATCAACTTCTTGAAGTTCCTCTTTTAAATTCAAAAGAAAAGCCCCCTAAATTTTAAGTAATTAGATAGGAGAAAGACAAAACTATCTCAATATTTTTAAAAAGTTATCAATAGTATATGGTCAGGCAACAAGCTATTTACCAATATTTTATAATTTTTTTAATTTATTATTACCTTTTACCATTGGTTTATTTATAATATATACCTATATTAATATTATAAATTCATTTACTTGTTATAATTACTCCTAAGCTTACATGATTAGTTATTCAAGAACTAATGCGTCTGATGGAGTAAAACAATATTAACTATAAATTCAAACCCATTTATAATATGAAATTGGTTACTGCAGATCTATTAGACATTCATCATCACCCTTTTGGATCAACAGATCCTAATGGTGAAAAAATAGCCCGGAGGTTATTTTTACCTCCCTTATTGGAGGAATCAGCTCAAAAAAAAATTTGGTCCCATTTGGCAAATTATTTCAAAATCCATCGGGTTATGCCTGACGAGTTAGTAAAAAAAGAAATAACCAATTATTCGCTTAAATTTTATTTTAACCCTCCATATCATAACCATGGAAGAGGGAAACTTGGACACTTTGGAGAACAAAAAAATAGTACACTTCCTGTAGAAAACTTGGCAGATTGCTATTTCATGGACAATGGCGACACGGTTGAATTGCATATTTTTGACAATATAACCTTCACCTAAACCGGACCGGTTTCCCAAACCTAAACTAGTAAAATAAAAAAAATAACTCTTGCAGCAATAAGATCACTTATCTTTATTGTATCTAGCAACAATGCCTACCCTTGCTAAAGTCAACCTCTAAAATTTAGACCAAAATTCTGTTTATTTAAAAATCAATTGAAAAGTAGCCCCCGCATTTGGACTACTGTCAACCCTTATTTTACCTCCCATTTTTCGCATCAGGTCATTGGCCAGGGAAAGGCCTAAGCCAGTACCTTGTTCGCCTTTAGTTCCCACCGAACTTTTATTGAATTTACCGGACAACAAGGCAGCAGCTCTTTCCTCAGTCATTCCTTTACCATGGTCTTTTATGCTTAAAACCTTATCTGCATAATGAATAACAATCACTCCTTTTTCAGGAGAAAACTTTATGGCATTGGACATGATATTTCGGATAACAGTCTGCAATACCGGCTTGTCCGCCAAAACCACATCCTCCTTATTAATTAACGTTTTCACCTTCAATTGCTTCTCCTTTATTTGATTGGCATAAATTCCAACCACCTTCTCGGCTTTTTCAAGCAAATTCACCTCTAAAAGTTCGACCTCTATCGCATTCAATTGGGCCTGAGCCCATTTTAATAAATTGTCCAATAATTCAAAAGAACTTTTAGAAGAAGCTTTGGCCACCTTCAAAAAAGTGTCAAGGTTTTCTTTATCACCTTGCACACTGTACTCACTTGCCAATTCTAGCAAAGTATAAAGATTACCTATGGGACTACGCAGATCATGAGCTATAATTGAAAACAGCTTATTTTTTGTATCAATTTCGGCTTCTAGCTCTTTCTGCTTATTTTTTAAATTATGATTGAGCACAAAATAATCCCTAGTCCCCTTATACTTATTTTCTACCAAAAAATAGGCGCTTATACAAATCGCTACCGCTATCGGCCACCAACGAAGTGTATCACTTGCTGAAAAAGAACTATACAATTCAAAGAGTATGAAATTTGTAAACAAACCATAAACTAGTAAAATTAACATATGCTTGCTCTTCCAAACGAGGAGTAATGCAGGAATGATAAAAATAGGAATATTTGAAAGTATTAAGGGCCCTAAAGATCTTTCACTCAAGGTCAAGGAGGTAAGCACTGCATTACAAGAAATAAGCCCTATAGAATTCCCATAGGCAAGAATAAATGGATTTTTCACCCTCCCGCCTATAAACCAAGAGGCGAGTAGAACAATTGGAGTAATTAGGCTAATGAAAATATATGGAGATACCTGCATCTCGGTATTGTAATACCTCAAGGTTAAGCTTCCCAATAGACAATAAGTAAAAAGCCCAATCCAAACCGACTTTCTTGCCCCCTCCCCTAACAAAAGCAATTGCTTTTGTTTCCATAAGGTTTCAGTAGTAGCAGTATTAAGCGGTTTAGTCATAATTAGATCTTTTAGTATATCCCTGCATCATTTGTGTTATATAAAAAATTAGAGTTACTATCAAATTCTGAATAGCATATCACATTTAAGGCTATTTTCACATATTAGGTAAATATTAAAATTGATATAATTCTGGGCAAATCAACAAAAATAGGCTTAAACAGTTTATTTATTTAACAAAACTAAGACCTTTTAGGAAATAAAAAAAATAGCCTGAATTTTGACGCTATCAGTAGTATATCAAGAGTTTAGCCATTAAGCATAAAAATACAAAATCCAATCATATCACCTATCGGAATAATTAAATATAGAAACATCAAAAATGAAAATAATAAAATTAATTCTTTTACAATTATTCATCCTATGTTTGAGCGCCTTCAATACCTACTCTCAAAAACTTCATTCAGGAGAATTTTACCAGGAATATAGCCAGACCATTTCACTACCCCCACAAGCTGGGCTCGATGTAATTAAATTGTTTAAAAATCAAGACCGCATCAAAGCAATCACCTCCCATGGCATATTTTATTACCAAAACGAAAAATGGACAGGCAGACCTTATGTTTCCGGAATAATCAATGCCAGCATTGACAAAGGGCAAACCGTTTGGATGAACAACGACAAGACGATATGGTCTGAAAAAGGGGAAAGAATTCCTAACCCTCCACGAACCCATGCACGGCAAGCCATCACCGCCACTCTTTGGTTAGACAAAAACTCCTTACTCACTGCAACTACCCACGGCTTGTACCTATGGAATGGTTCCTGGGAAAAAGACCTTTCCTTCCCGGAAATAAAGATCAATGCCATCACACAGGACAGTGAAGGCACCGTTTGGATTGCTTCAGACGAAGGACTCTGGCAGGAAAAATCAACAGAATGGCTGGACATCGACAAAATAGGCTTGGCACTTGGCCATAACAGCCAATACCTGACTGTCACCACCGGACTGAAAGGAGACGACATCTTATTTAGCTCCCCAAAAGCAATTGCCGCTCTTGCCTCAGACGGTAACCACTGGCTCAAAAGAGGTGCTGATGGACTGCCCTACGGTCCGGCAACAACAATTCTTGAAACAGACAGCTTGTTATGGATAGGCACTGCAAAAGGCCTGATTCGCAAGGGCAAAAACTGGAGGTATTATACCAGCAAAAGATGGCTGGTTGATGATCAGATCAACGACATCCTAGCCATCGAACCGGGGAAAGTATGGGTGGCGACACCCAATGGCATTTCCGAAATTGGACTAAAAGCCATGACCTTGGAAGAAAAGGCCAATGGCATCGAAGACATCATCGAAAAAAGACACAACAGGATAGGCATCATCAACAGGTCTAAACTAGCCATCTCCGGTGACATTAACAGTAGCTTTCTAGAAAATCAAGACAATGATGGTCTTTGGACTTCCTGCTATTTAATTGCCGAATCCTTTAGATACGCTGTCACCAAAAGTGAAGATGCCAAGGCCAAGGCAAAACGTACTTTTGAAGCGTTGGAAAGACTAGAAACAGTAACAGGAATACCAGGATATCCCGCAAGGTCTTATGTAAGATCAGAAGATCTTTTGGCTCCCTCCAGGTCTCCTCACCCTAAAAACTGGCACCCATCACCTGACGGAGAATGGCAATGGCTCGACGACACCAGCTCAGACGAAATTGTGGGACATCTATTCTCCATGGCCCTGTACCATGATTTCGTAGCAGATGAAGCAGATAAAGAGAAGGTGGTTGACTTAATTGACAGGATCGTTAGCCATATTGTAGACAATGACCTGCAATTGATTGATTATGATGGCAAACCTACCAGATGGGCCATTTGGACTCCCGACTCCCTGAACAGATCTTCCAATTGGTATTACGAAAAAGGTTTGAACTCATTGCAAATCCTATCATCCTTACAAACAGCCTATCATTTCACAGGAAAGACCAAATACAAAAAAGTTTACCAGCATTTGATAGAGAAAGAAGGCTATGCACAAAATGCCTTACAGGCCAAGATGACAGATCCTTTTGATATCAGTCATTCTGATGACATATTAAATTTCTTTCCTTACTACAATTTACTAAAATACACACCCAAAGAAGATCCCAATTACCCACTCTACCTACAAAGCCTCCAAAGATCTTGGAAAGCAGTACAAACAGATAATATGCCTGTTTGGAACGTTATTGCCAGCGCCTTATTAAAAGAAGACAAGGATTTAAACATCGCATTGCATGAAATCCAAACTTTTCCTTTGGACATGATTACCTGGTCTATCGATAACAGCCATCGCTGGGACCTCAGGATAGATGAATTTCCTGGCAGAGGAAGAAGCCCACAAGCTTACACCGCCATCCCTTCACCGGAAGGCAATACCTTTAGATGGAACACCAACCCAAAACAATTGAAAATTAGCGGAGGGGGGAAAACTGAAGTAAGTGGCACTTATTACCTCGTAGCTTACTGGATGGGGAGATATTATGAGTATTGGGAGTAAAAAACTAAAAACCACCTAAAATAAAAGCCGCTTAAAATATATTTAAGCGGCTTTTTTATGTTTGCCTAACAGCATAACCAGTGTACCAGGAGCGGGAATCGAACCCGCACGACCGTGAGGTCACAAGATTTTAAGTCTTGCGTGTCTACCAGTTCCACCATCCCGGCAACATTAGCGACAACTAATATAGAAAAAGCATAGCCATTTTCACTATAATTGCCATCTAAATAATAAAGCCCTTCTTCAAGGGCTTTATATGAGCGAAAGACGAGATTCGAACTCGCGACCCCGACCTTGGCAAGGTCGTGCTCTACCAGCTGAGCTACTTTCGCTTGTTACTTTCACACAGAAAAACGTTTATTTCCGCGATTGTGAATGCAAATTTACGCCTTAATTTTTAAAGTCCAATATTCCGAAAGAAATTTTTCTCAACTTATTGCTACTCCCCTGACAATAAAGCGGATAAATTATTCCAGCATCTTTTTAACCTCATTTAATTTAAGCAACGCCTCCACCGGAGAAATGGTATTGATATCCAATGCTTCCAATAACTCTTGTGCTTGTTTAAATTTTGGATCCAGTTCAAACATACTCAATTGGTAATTGTTCTTGGGTATATCTTTGATATTGTCTTTGTGCTGCTGAAGCTGCTTGTCCTTCTCCAGAAACTTCATGATTTCTGCAGCGCGTAAAACCACGGGATTGGGCATCCCGGCCATTTGGGCTACATGAATACCAAAACTATGCTCACTTCCCCCTTTTTGCAACTTCCGCATAAATACCACCTTATTCCCCAACTCTTTTACAGCCACATTGAAATTTTTCACTTTGGGGAAATCGTTGGCCAGCTGATTCAGTTCATGGTAGTGGGTAGCAAATAATGTTTTGGCCTTGCATTTGGGATGGTTGTGCAGATACTCTACAATGGACCAAGCAATGGAAATCCCATCATAGGTGGATGTACCTCTTCCGATTTCATCCATTAGCACCAAACTTCTATCAGAAAGATTATTTAAAATACTGGCGGTCTCAGTCATTTCCACCATAAAAGTGGACTCCCCTTTCGAAAGGTTGTCGGAGGCACCGACTCTGGTAAAAACCTTATCAACTATACCCACCCGAGCAAATGAAGCCGGAACAAAACTCCCCATCTGGGCCATCAACACAATCAGTGCTGTTTGTCGAAGCAGGGCTGATTTACCCGCCATATTGGGGCCAGTAATAATGATTACCTGCTGACTGGAATTGTCCAAGTATATATCATTAGGCACATAATCCTCCCCTATGGCCAGCTGCTTTTCAATGACAGGGTGTCGGCCATCTTTTATTTCAATGGCATCTGAGTCGGCGATTTTTGGAGCACTATAATTGTTCTCCGAGGCCACCTCCGCAAAACTTAAAAGGCAGTCCAATGTAGCCAAGACCCTTGCATTCTGCTGGATTTGTTCTACATAATCCCCTGCATCCTGAACCAAAAGTTGAAAATACTTTTGCTCCAAGGCTATCAACCTCTCTTCAGCATGCAATATCTTTTCTTCATACTCCTTCAACTCTTCGGTGATGTATCGTTCTGCATTCACCAAGGTTTGCTTCCGTATCCATTCCGGTGGCACCTTGTCTTTATGGGTATTGCTCACTTCCAAATAATAGCCAAACACCTTATTGAAGGCTACTTTCAAGGAGGTAATCCCTGTACGTTGTACTTCCCTTTGCTGAATTTGAACTAGGTAATCTTTCCCTGAATTGGCCAACTTCCTGTATTCATCCAAGTCCGAATCCACACCATTTTTTATGATCCCCCCTTGATGGGTTAGCATGGGTGCATCTTCCATTAGCTCTTTGTCAATCTTCTCCAGCAAATAGGAGCAAGAATTCAGTTGGTCAGACAATTTTTTTAAAGCGCCATTTTGCTGGGTCTTTAGCAGCTCCTTGATTGGCAGGGTATAATTGAGGGCTTTTTTAAGATGGTTCATTTCCCGGGGATTGATCCTGCCCACAGCCACCTTGGAAATCAACCGCTCCAAGTCACCAACATGCTTGAGGTGGGAGAAAAGCTCTTCTCTTAACTCTGAATGCTCATAGAAAAAGCCGACTGATTTTTGCCTTTCTACAATCAATGCTTTCTCTTTTAGTGGTAATACCAACCACTTTTTCATCATCCGGCTCCCCATGGGTGTTTGGGTGCGGTCCAAAATCTGAATAAGAGGCACGCCGCCTTCCTGTTGAGGATATACCAGCTCTAAATTCCTAATGGTAAATTTATCCAACCACACATATTTCTCTTCAGCGATACGGGAGATGGAAACAATATGCTTGACTTGCTTGTGTTCCGTTTCTTCCAAATAATAAAGAATGGCACCCGCCGCAGTAATGCCCAGCTCCATGTTTTCCACTCCAAATCCTTTTAGATTATTGGTTTCAAAGTGGTTGGTGAGTTTTTCATAAGTATAAGCAGGCTGAAAAACCCAATCCTCGCAATGAAAGGTATGAAAATCATTTTTTAACAAAGTTCCGGCAGCCACCTTAGCAGCTTTGGAATAGATAACCTCAGAAGGGTTGAAACTCTGTAAAAGCTTTTCAATATAGGATTGGTGCCCTTCGGCGCACATAAATTCTCCCGTGGAGAGATCTAAAAACGCAATCCCTAATCGTTCTTTCCCAAATTGAATACTGGCTAAAAAATTGTTCCGACGTTTATCCAGTACATTGTCATTGTAAGCCAAACCGGGTGTCACCAATTCTGTAACCCCTCGCTTTACAATTCCCTTTACCTCCTTTGGATCCTCCAGCTGGTCGCAGATTGCCACTCTATTTCCTGCCCTGATCAACTTGGGGAGGTAAGTATCCAGAGAATGGTGTGGAAACCCGGCCAACTCTATATGAGAGGCAGAGCCATTGGCTCTTTTGGTCAGGACAATGTCAAGGATCTTGCTTGCCTTTACTGCGTCTTCTCCAAAGGTTTCATAAAAATCCCCTACCCTAAAAAGCAAAATAGCTCCGGGATGCTTTGCCTTGATGGCATTGTACTGTTTCATTAAAGGGGTTTCTTTGGCTTTCGTCTTGCCCATCGTGTTTTTTCTGTTTCAGGACATGAATTTAATTAAGAATGTAAGGGAAACAAAACCTAAATTTAAACCTGTCTTCCCTTTGACATTGTTTTTAATGCCATTAAATAAGTAAATTTGATCGCTTGAAGGTATTATTTTACCTATCACTCATTGAATCAGCGTGTTAAAAATTTTAAATTTTCTACCATGAAAAAACTCAGCATGGATGAACTCAACCGGCTCTCTATAGAAGATTTCAAAGAGGTCGAGAAAAATCCAATGGTCTTGATATTGGATAATGTCCGTAGCCTTAACAATGTAGGGGCGGCATTCAGGACTTCTGATGCTTTTCTGGTGAAAAAAATTTTCCTATGTGGTATTACAGGTAAACCCCCGCATAGAGAAATTCATAAAACAGCCCTGGGCGCCACCGAATCGGTAGACTGGGAACACCATGAGAGCACATTAGAAATAATCAATAGATTAAAAAATAAAGGATATGAGATCTGTGCTTTGGAGCAGGCTTCTCACAGCACCCCTCTCAATGAATTTGCTCCAAAACCAGGAAAACCATATGCCTTTATTTTTGGTAATGAGGTCTTTGGTGTGGAAGAAGATGTGGTATCGGCTGCAGACCAAGTGTTGGAAATCCCTCAATTTGGAACCAAACATTCGTTAAATATTTCTGTAAGTATTGGCATAACACTCTGGGACATGGTCAGCAAAATGAAAGCCTTTAAATAGAAAGGTAAAACACATGTTAATTGAAATTTTTTGACCTTTTTATTATTCCTCTCTTTTGAGGTACTTGTCTATAATTTCATCTGTTTCCTGATCCTCTGCCAGCTCCAATAGTGCTCGATTCACCTCATAAATTAAAGGGCTTTCTAAAGGAAAGGCAAAACCATACCCCTGCTTGTAATATTCTGCTTTGGCCATAAACAATTCTTCATCTTCCACTTTCTTGAGATGGAACAACAGTTGGGGACGGTCGTACAAAACGGCAGCCACTTCCTCATTTTTCAACCTTGAAAATGCTTCTTCCAAGGAGTGGACACCTAAAGCATTGCCATTGTGCTCTTCTATAAACACTTCCGAAGGGGAATTGGCTATCGTCGCTACATTCTTATTGGCCAATTGTTCAATATTTGAAATTGGCGAGGTTCCCAAAGAGTTCAGGGTCAGGGTACTGGCAATTCCGGCCACCATGGAGGTAGCAAAAATAATGGATATAATCATCCAACTTCCTGCAATTATTCTTCCGGTTAAAGTAATTGGAGCCTTGTCTCCATATCCTGTAGTACTCATGGTCACAATGGCCAACCACATCCCATTGCCGATACCATCAACCGGGTCCTCAGGAAATTGATCCTTTGAATGCTTCCTTTCAGCCAACCAAAGCATGGTGCCTACAATGGCCAAAATAAATAAGAACACAAAAACTGCAATTAATAACCTGACACTAAAGAAGGGTTTGATTTTGTCCCAAAAACTCATTTTAGCTGACCGGGAAACGATGGCTAAACTAGAATTATAAAAAGGTTGGGAAAACCTAAAATTTTCCACCCTGCTGGAGGTAATACTGATAGGCCCAATTACCAAATCCAATGCCCCCTCTTCCAAGGAATGCAAAGCGGCATCTACAGTAGTATAGGACTTAAAATAATAATTCCACCCATGTTTGGCTGCCAATTCTTCCCAAATCTCCACTGAAATCCCGCTAACATCCTGCCCTTCACCATATACAAACGGCTCACTTCCTGCCACTCCCACAAGCAAAGTATCAATGTCTAAGCGCAATTGACGGGCTTGAAGGCTTGTGGTTAGGAGTAAAAGGCATAGTATTGATAAGATTAAGTTTTGGGCTTGATGGTTTTGAAACATGTGATTATGTTTTATTAAAGACATTCTAATTTATTGATTTATTTCAATAAATTGAATTTAAAACACTTCCAATATGATGTATAAACGTTCATTTGGCACCTAAAAGACGTAGGTTTAGGCCTTGCCAAAAAAAAATTATCTACAAAAAAATTTAAATATGAGAAATACTTTTTATTGGGTAATTTTCACCTTTATCTGCGCTTGCAATAACCATAAGGAGGTGAAAAGTGATCTGGCCAAATTAAATATTACATTGGACACTGTGATTATCGATTCAGGTCAGGAAATACTATTTCTTAACGGTAAATTAAGATTAAGTACCCTAGGCGATGATAAAAAACACCTATATAATTTCAATAGTCAGGAAAATGCCATTGAACAGATCAATCTCAACACATTGGCTTTTGAGAAAAAATATGGGTTCGAAAAAGAAGGGCCTGATGGAACCGGTGACAATGTTTCTGCATTGAGCATCCTTGATAAGGGAAGGGTATTTATAAGCTCCTTTCCTAGAGATCATATTTTCGATTGGCAGGGTAATAAAATCGAAAGTTTTGATATTACAGCAATCAGTAAGGACTTGAACCAACATCAAGAGGGAGACCGGCCATACAAAACTTTATATTTAGATCAAGGATCTCGACTAGTATCCTTGATACAAAATTTTGAAAAGAAATCCAGTAAGCTGGCCATAATCAACCAGCAAAAGAAAAACATGATCAAATGGCCTATTCCGGCCATAGAAAAAGCAAGAAATTTTGATCTTACACTCAACAGTGGAGGGATGGAAATTGCCTTGGGAAATGTTCATTACCTTGTTAAAGAGGGGGATCAAATTATTTTAGGGACAGGGGTAAGCCATGAACTCTACGTAATGAATATTGAAAATGATTCCCTTCAATACAAAACTTACCAAAGCAGGTTAACGCCTGGTGAAAAAAGTGGTAGCTATCCTGCTGTTGTGGGTGATCAAGCTGAATTGGCAAAATTACATCAGCAAATTCAGGAAGACATCAATTTCATGCCTCCGGTTTGGGATGAAAAAAAACAGGTTTATTACCGGTTTTCTTTTCAATCCCTCTTTGATGAGACAAAAAAAATGCAGGGATTTCCCCAGCCCAAGGGTGCGAAGGTCTTCCTAAGTGTTTTGGACAAAGATTTCAAACTGTTGGCTGAAACCCAGGTTTCTCAATTGAACCAAACCCCTGAATACTATTTTGCCAAAGATGGCAAACTATGGCTATTTGAAAATATTGAAGACGAAATGGGCTTTGTAAGGTTGGATATCAATTGGTAATCAATTCATTCCGGCCAAAAAAGATCAAATTAAAAATAATTACTAATTTTTTAGGAAATTAAAATTTTATCAGCTAAATTTTTAGTCTAAACTGATAACCTTATGAAATACAGTGCTTACTGCTTTGCTTTTTGCTTAATACTTGCTTGTAGTGGTCCAAAAACAGGAGAAGACGGAGCTTCCCCATCTTTAAATATCACCATGGATACTGTGTTAATTAATCCGGGGCAGGAAATATTATACCTTAATAGTAGATTAAGATTAAGTGCATTAAGTGATGATAAAAAATACCTATACAATGTCAATCCTCAAGAGTACTTAATTGAACAAATTGACCTCAACAAATTGGCATTTAAGAAAATTCACAGGTTTGAAAAGGAAGGGCCAAATGGTATAGGTCAATACTTTTTCCGTTTTTCTCTGATAGATGAGGATAGATTATTTTTTAGCACCTATGAGCATGAAGGTATATTTAATTGGGAAGGCAAAAAGCTTAAAACTTTCAATATTACTGAATTAGGAAAAGGACAAGGCCAGTTAGTAGATGAAGATAGGCCCTTTAAAACCATCAGTCGGACACCCGGTGGAAATCAATTCGTTTCTTTAATTTCAAATTTCCAAGAAAAATCTAATTCACTAGCATTGATAGATCTGGATCAATCCACATTTATTAAACTTGCCATTCCTGCCATCGAAAAGGCACAAAAATTTCAGATTATTTTAAGAGAAGGGCAAGGAAGTGCAGCAACCGGTCTGGACCGGTATCTATTGAAGGAAGGTGACAAAATATTAGTGGGAACGGAGGCAAGTAGTGAACTTTATGTTATGGAAATGGAGAGCGATTCCCTCAAACACATTACTTTCAAAAGCCAACTCACTCCCAATGAAAAAACAGGAGAGTATCCCAGTGAAGTCAGTGACCGTACTCAGTTTAGAAATTACCTGATCAAAATTAAAGAAGAGATCAATTTCATGGCGCCTGTATGGGACGAGGAAAAACAAGTTTATTATAGGTTTTCTTATCAGATGACCTATGATGAATCTAAGGTTACTGATGAAAATCAATTTTTTCCACAACCTTCCGGGGCAATTGTTTACCTAAGTGTTTTGGACAAGGAACTCAATTTAATTACAGAAGGGAAAGTACCTGAATTAAGTAAAAGTCCCCCTTTTCATTTTGCCAAAGACGGTAAACTATGGCTATTTGAAAATATTGAAGATGAAATGGGATTTGTAAGGTTGGATATTAAATGGTGAACAACTGTAGAGAAAATTAGAGCCTAGGGAAGGAAATCACTTCAGATTTTTGAGAATTCCTTAAAAATTTAGGATAACTAAAAACTATCCACTAAATTTTATTCTCAAACTTTAAGCCAATGAAATCCAGCTTTTACTGCATTACTCTATTTATTTTTTTTGCGTGTAACCATTCAAAATCCACCAGTGACAGTGATGCACTACCTTCTTTAGAAATATCCTTAGACACCGTCGTGATAGATCAAGGTAAAGAATTTCTATTCCTTAATAGCAATTTGGGCTTAAGTACACTAAGTGAGGATAAAAAACACCTATATAACATCAACTCCAAGGAATATACCATTGAGCAAATCAACCTAAATACCTTAGCATTTGAAAAAAAGTACCGCTTAGAAAAGGAAGGCCCAAATGCAGTTGGCCATAGTATTCTTGCATTTTCACTCATTAACGAAGACATGCTTTTTATTAGCACTTTTTATAACGATGGTGTTTTTAACTGGCAAGGAGAAAAAATAGAAAGCTTTGGTATTAAAGAAATAGGAATTAGTTTAGGCCAGTTAAAAGAAGGTGACAGGCCCTATAAAACGGTTAGTATAGCTTCAGATGGTAGTAAATTTGCTTCTCTAATTCACAATTTTGAAGATAAAAAACGTTCTTTTATTTTAATAGAACCAGCCAATAATACAATTAAAGAACTCCCAATTCCAGTCATTGAGAAAGCCAAAAATTTTGATGTTGCATTGGTAGAAGAGAGGACAGTTGCCATTGTTGGTCCTCAACGTTATTTAAACATTGAGCAAGGAAAAGTCATACTGGGAACCGAAGCAAGTAGTGAACTTTACGTATTAGACAAAGACGCAGACTCGCTAAGACATATAACTTTTAATAGCCGGCTTATTCCCAATGAAAAGTCAGGCACTTATCCACCAGAAGTTTCAAGTAAGAATCAGTTTATAACCTATGCTCTAAAAATACAGAAAGACATCAGTTACAAGGCACCTGTTTGGGATGATAAAAGAAAGGTCTACTATCGATTTTCTTTTCAATATATTTTTGATGAAAATAACATACCAAAAGAGAAACGACTCTTTCCACGGCCTATTGGAGCAACAGTTTATCTAAGCGTCTTGGATAAGGATTTTAATTTGATGGCAGAAGGAGCTGTTCCTCAATTGGATCGTACACCCTCCTTCCACTTTGCCAAAGACGGCAAATTATGGCTATTTGAAAATATCGAAGACGAGATGGGTTTTGTAAGGCTGGATATATCCTGGTAAACTGAAACCTGACCTTTGGGGTTTCCAAAACCCCGAAGGTCTATGGATATGTTTTATAGAAAAATTTGTATTTTTATTCAACCAACCTAATACAAGTTATGACCGATATATTTGAAGTAGGGGGAATGTATCATATCTATACCAGAACAATTGGAAATGAAATACTATTTCGCAACGATGACAATTATGCATATTTCATAAAAAAATATTGTTATTATCTTGATGACAAATTGGATACTTTAGCCTTCTGTCTTCTTCCCAACCATTTCCATCTTTTGGTAAACATAAAAGAAAATTCGACCAATGAATTGATTGTTAAAGGATTTTCAGATTTCTTAAACTCCTATTCTAAAAGTTATAACAAAGTATTTAGTAGAAATGGCGCGTTGTTTCAACGGAAATTTAAACGCAAGAAAATTGATACGGAGGAATATTTAACCAGGATAGTTATTTACATTCATCTTAATCCGGTAAAACACGGATTAACCAGAGCTCCGTCGGAGTGGAAATTTTCTTCATATAGAAGCTATTTATCCAAAAGCCAATCCAAATTAAATAGAGAACTGGTTATAAAGTGGTTTGGTGGGTTAAATGGGTTTATTACCACTCACAACTCAAATACTGATCTTTTTCTACCTGAAGAATTTACTTTAGAAAAATATTGACCTTTGGGGTTTCCAAAACCCCGAAGGTCTTTTTCGTAACCGAAGTCATTAAAAACCTTCGCGATCTCAAAGACCACAAAGGTTAAGTTCCCCTGACCTTTGGGGTTTCCAAAACCCCGAAGGTCTTTTGCGTAAACAAAGTCATTAAAAACCTTCGCGATCTCAAAGACCACAAAGGGTTAAGTTCCCCTGACCTTTGGGGTTTCCAAAACCCCGAAGGTCTTTTGCGTAAACAAAGTCATTAAAAACCTTCGCGATCTCAATGACCACAAAGGTTAAGTTCCCCTGACCTTTGGGGTTTCCAAAACCCCGAAGGTCTTTTGCGTAAACAAAGTCATTAAAAACCTTCGCGGTCTCAAAGACCACAAAGGTTAAGTTCCCCTGACCTTTGGGGTTTCCAAAACCCCGAAGGTCTTTTGCGTAAACAAAGTCATTAAAAACCTTCGCGATCTCAATGACCACAAAGGTTAAGTTCCCCTGACCTTTGGGGTTTCCAAAACCACAAAGGTCTTTTTCGTAAACAAAGTCATTAAAAACCTTCGCGATCTCAATGACCACAAAGGTTAAGTTCCCCTGACCTTTGGGGTTTCCAAAACCCCGAAGGTCTTTTGCGTAAACAAAGTCATTAAAAACCTTCGCGATCTCAAAGACCACAAAGGTTAAGTTCCCCTGACCTTTGGGGTTTCCAGAACCCCGAAGGTCTTTTTCGTAAACAAAGTCATTAAAAACCTTCGCGGTCTCAAAGACCACAAAGGTTAAGTTCCCCTGACCTTTGGGGTTTCCAAAACCACAAAGGTCTTTTTCGTAAACAAAGTCATTAAAAACCTTCGCGATCTCAAAGACCACAAAGGTTAAGTTCTCCTGGAATTGTTTTTATTCCCGCCTCGATGCTATCAATCTAATTCTTTTATTTCTTAAAGATATTCAATAACTTTAAGGTTAACTATTGACAAAAAATACACGTTAAATTACGCTGAACGCAAATGACATTTGGCATATCTATTGTCATATAAAATTATTAATTTACAATAAATGACACAAGTCATACCCAATATAACATACAAGAAGGTCCTTCCTATAATTTTACTTTTCCCGCTCCTGATTGGCTGTGGTTGGGAGAGACCGGAAGCTATTGAAAAAGCCTATGAAGACTTGCCGGAGGCCATAGATTTCAATTACCATGTTAAACCTATTCTTTCCGATAAATGCTTTGCTTGTCATGGTCCCGATGCTGCCAATCAGGAAGCAGATTTAAGACTTGACTTGGAAGAGTTTGCTTTTGCAGCGCTGAAAAGCAATTCAAGCCATTTTGCCATCGTCCCTGGTAAGCCAGGCAAAAGTGAGGTAGTCAACCGCATACTGACAGAAGACAAGGAGCTGATGATGCCTCCACCAGAATCAAACTTAAGTCTAAGTGTAGCAGAAATTGCCACGCTGACAAAATGGATTGAACAAGGAGCAAAATACAAACCTCATTGGTCATTTATCCCTCCTGAAACACCTAATGTTCCTGACCTAGAGAATAAAGACTGGGCCAATAATGAAATTGATCATTTTGTAGCCGCCAAGTTGAAAACTCACAAGCAAATACCTTCAAATAAGGCCAGCAAAGAAACCCTAATTCGCAGGGTGAGTTTTGACCTGACAGGTCTTCCTCCTTCCTTGGAAGAAATAGAGACCTTTGTTGAAAGTGATGACCCAAAGGCTTATGAGAAATTAGTCGACAGACTCTTGGCTTCGGCGGCCTATGGGGAACGCATGGCTGCAGACTGGATGGATGTAGCCCGGTATGCAGATTCAGATGGTTACTTGGATGACAAGCACAGGGATTTTAGCCCTTACCGGGACTGGGTCATCCGAGCTTTTAACAAAAACATGTCCTATGAGCAATTCATCACCTGGCAATTGGCCGGAGATCTTATTGAGGATCCCACGCAAGAGAGCATTTTAGCGACTGCTTTTAACCGCCTCCATAAAAAGAATTCAGAAGCAGGTATCGTTTTTGAAGAATACAGGGCAGAATATGTGGCAGATCGTACCTCCACCGTAGGCAAAGCCGTAATGGGACTGAGTATGGAATGTGCCCGTTGTCATGACCACAAGTACGATCCAATCAGTCAAAAAGAATTCTACCAACTTTCGGCCTTTTTTAACAGCACCAATGAGCTGGGAACCGCTGTTTATGGACCGGGGCAGGTTCCCGGGCCAGCCTTATTGCTTACAAATGAAGAACAAGACAAGCTACTGGAATACATAGACAGTCAAATTAAATCCAAAAAAGGGCATCTGGAAGATTTAAAGAAAGGAGCCCTTAAAACAGCACAACAAGCAACGAATGCTACTGCCTTTCTAGCAAATGTTAATAAAGACCTGTCTAAAAAACTTGTAGCTGCTTATGATTTTGATAAAATAATACCGGGGGACAAAAAAAACACCTTCACAAGTCCGGGAAAACCATCACAATCCGGATCGGTTCTGATAAAAGAGCCCGTGATCAAAGAAGGCCACAAGGGCAAAGGCGTATTCATCAATGACTTTACTACCTTAAGTCTACCGGAAAAACTTGGCTGGTTTGACCAAACCGACCCATTTTCAGTAAGTCTGTCTGTATTTCCGGATACACTTTACAATGAAGCGGTACTGTTTACCCACTGTGAAGATATTCGCTTGGGATTAAAAGGATACTCCTTATTTCTAGAGGACAACAAGCTCAATTTTATTATCGCTTACAGCTGGCCTGACAATGCCATACAGGTAAAGACGGTTGACCCCATACCGGTAAAAGAATGGACCAACCTTAGCATCACCTATGACGGACTGGGAAAAGCAGCCGGTATTGGCATCTACCTCAATGGAGAAAAGGTTCCTGTCACAGTATCTGCTGACAATATCTACAAATCCATTTTATTTAAACCCGACATTCACACCTACGGTTTCAGAGGCTTTGTCCTAGGAGTTAGAGACAAAATGAAGACCTTTTTGAATGGGGGACTGGATGAATTGAAGATATACAATCAGGAATTGAGTCCATTGGAAGTGCTCTATGAGGTCAACCCGGAAAAAGCCACCGCTTTAATTTCCAAAAACAAAGATCCCCAAGCAAGACAATTAATTGCAGATTACCTTTTCAATGCTTCCAATGAGCAGGCCAAAAAACTCAAAAATTCCTTAAAAGATTTAAGGAAAGAAAGGGCTAAAACCACTAACGACATCAAAGAGATAATGGTCATGGGAGATCTTGAAGAACCCAGACCAACATTTATTTTAGACCGAGGGATGTACAATGCACCTACAGACCAAGTGGAGCCGGGTATTCCTGAAACGGTACTACCCTATGATAAAAAATTGCCTAAAAACCGACTTGGACTCGCCAAATGGTTTTTCGATCCAAAAAATCCATTGACCGCAAGGGTTTTTATCAATAGAATCTGGCAAATGCATTTTGGAAAAGGGCTTGTTGTTACTTCAGATGATTTTGGGAATCAGGGCAGCATGCCTTCACATCCCGAACTGCTGGATTGGCTGGCAGTACAATTTCGGGAATCCGGTTGGGACATTAAGAAAATGCATAAGCTAATCGTGATGTCCGCTACTTATCAGCAATCTTCCAAATACAGTCCTGAGCTGTTAGAGAAAGATCCTGACAATTTGCTTTTGGCGAGAGGGCCGAGTTTTAGGATGACAGCAGAGATGGTGCGGGACAATGCCCTTGCCATAAGCGGTTTGCTCGTCCATAATACGAGTAGCGAAAGTGCCTACCCTTATCAGCCGGAAGGCCTTTGGGATGAAATCAGTACCAAATCCTGGAGATACAAATACTTACAGGAGCCCGGAGATGGACTTTACAGAAGAAGCCTTTACACCATTTGGAAAAGAACATCCGGCCCACCTTCTATGATGATTTTTGATGTCGGTGACAGGGCAGAATGTAAGGTAAGAAGGACAGAAACAAGCACACCTTTACAAGCTTTGGTATTGTTAAATGATCCTCAATATGTAGAAGCAGCAAGGGTGACAGCAGAAAAATTAATCAAAAAATACCAACCCAAAGAGCAACTTGCCAAGGCCTTTAAGTTAAGTACCGGCAGGCAAGCTGACGCCAATGAGTTAGAGATTATTGAACAATTTTATCAGGAGGAAGAGGACAGATTTACTCAAAATAAAGGAGATGCCATGGCTTACTTAAGTACAGGCAGTAAACCTATAGACGACACACTGGACCCGATAAGGGTCGCTTCTTTGGCAACAGTCATCAATGGCATCATGAACACTACAGACGGGTACACAATTAGATAATCGCCATGAAAGATAGAAACAACAACAAATTTGGAGAAACCAGACGTGGCTTTTTGAAAAAAACTTCACTTGGGTTTGGAGCAATGGCACTTTCTAGTCTGATGGGTAACCAATACGGCTTTGCAGACAGCCCTGACAGTTCCGGTCTTTACAAACCACAAGGACTTAGCACAGGAACCCATTTTCCGGCCAAAGCAAAACGGGTCATATACCTTTTCCAATCCGGGGGACCCTCTCAGATTGAAACTTTTGATTACAAACCATCTCTGGAAAAGTGGCATGGAAAAGAAATCCCTCCCTCTGTTCAGGGCACCCAAAGAAATTCCGGCATGGTGGCAGATCAATCTACTTTCCCATTGGTGAAATCCATTTATGATTTTAAGCAATATGGACAATCCGGAGCTTGGGTAAGTGAAATTTTCCCTCACACAGCCAAGGTGGTAGATGAGCTTTGCATTGTCAAGTCCATGATCACTGAAGCCATCAACCATGAACCTGCCGTCATGTTTATGCAGACAGGCTCTCAATTGAGCGGAAGGCCTTCAATCGGCTCTTGGCTGAGTTATGGCCTTGGAAGCGACAATGAGAATTTACCCAATTTTGTGGTTTTACTATCCAAAAGCCCCGGTTCTCAACCATTGAACTCCAATGCTTGGAGCAATGGTTTTTTGCCTTCCCACCACCAAGGCATTCAATTTCGCTCTGGAAAAGACCCGGTCTTGTACCTCAATAATCCCCACGGAGTCCATGACCATGACCGACGTCGGGCACTGGATCATATCGGTAAACTGAATGAACAACAGTTTGATTTATGGCAGGATCCGGAAATTCAGTCCAAGATCAGCCAATATGAAATGGCTTATAAAATGCAAAATTCCGTTCCGGAGGCTGTAGATACCAGTAATGAACCTGATTATATCTACGAGCTTTATGGAGAGGATGCTAGAATTCCGGGCACCTATGCCTCCAATTGTCTTCAAGCCAGAAAGCTAGCAGAGCGAGATGTTAAATTTATCCAGCTCTACCATATGGGCTGGGACCAGCATGGTAGTTTACCAAGTGGCATCAAGCGCCAGGCATTAAGCACAGATCAGGCCACCGCCGGTTTGATTCAAGACCTCAAACAAAGAGGACTTCTGGAAGACACTTTGGTAGTTTGGGGAGGAGAGTTTGGCAGAACCAGTTTTTCACAAGGAAGGCTTACCGCAACCAACTATGGCAGGGACCATCATCCCGGATGCTTTACCATGTGGATGGCAGGGGCTGGAGTAAAAAAAGGAATGGTCTATGGAGAAACCGATGAATTCAGTTATAATGTAGCCGAAAACCCGGTGCATGTTCATGACTTTCAAGCCACTTTACTACACCTATTGGGTATAGACCATGAAAAATTAACTTTTAAACATCAAGGCAGAAGATTCAGACTAACGGATGTCCACGGACAGGTAGTCAATGAACTCTTGGCATAAATACAATTCATGCATTCACGAAGAAAATTTATCCAAAAATCCATCACCGGTGGTGCAGTATTTACTGCCGGAATCCCTCTTTTCAACATCAATTCATATGCAGCGCAGCTTCAAAAGGACATGCTGGGCCATGGTGATTTCCAATACAGAATAGAAAGAGAATGGAGCAAAACCAACAGCAACAGCCATCCTGTAAATAACTGCCACGAAATGGTTTTGGACCGAAAGAACAGATTGATACTGTTGACTGACCATCCGAAAAACAATGTCCTGGTTTATGATACTTCAGGAAAAATTTTGGTCACTTGGACTTTAGGTTTTTCAGGTGCCCATGGTTTGTCGATTTCGAAAGAAGGTGGTGAAGAATTTTTGTTCATCACCGATACCGGTTTAGGAAAGGTAGTAAAATGCACCATGGACGGTAAAATCCTGATGGAATTGGATCATCCGGGCAAAATAGGAGCTTACAGCGAACAAGCCTTTTATCGGCCCACCGAAACAGCCATAGGCCCCAATGGGGATATTTATGTGGCCGACGGTTATGGTTCCCAGTTTATTTTGCAATTCGACAAGTCAGGTCAATTTATTCGCAAATTTGGCGGAGACAGTTTTCTCCAACCGGACAAATTTAAACAGGCACATGGTGTGGCCATAGATTACCGAGACCCTAGCAATCCGAGCCTACTTTGCTCTGCAAGAATAAAAAATACTTTCAAGCGCTTTACTTTAGAAGGGGAATACTTGGAAGACATTTATTTACCCGGTGCATTTATAAGCCGACCTGTTTTGGATGATGAAAATTTATACTCCGGTGTCTGTTTTGGTATGGAAAGAGACAATTATAACATGCATTTAAACAAAGGCTTTGTAACCATTTTAGACAAAGACAACAAAGTGGTTTCTAATCCCGGAGGCACCAAACCTGTTTATAAAAAAGGTAAACTTGAACTGATGTTTCAAGAAGAACCCATCTTCAAACATTGTCATGATGTGTGTTTGGACAGGGACAAAAACCTCTATGTTTGCCAATGGAATGCGGATGGTGTTTACCCCTATAAATTACACCGGGTATAATTTTACAGCTACCTTTTTCCTCTCCTTTTTGAAATTGTTGCAGGAAATGTAATTTATCTGTCCTACATTTGGGGGCAATAAGTTCTTTTATTATTTCTTTATCAACCGAAATAGGTTTTACTTAACGTGAATTAATAGGGAATCGTGTGAGAATCACGAACTGTCGCGCAACTGTAAGTAACTACAAAGGTTTTTACCCATAGCAAATCCACTGTTCTAATCTTTAGAATGGGAAGGAAGGTAAAAATGTTACAAGTCAGGAGACCTGCCTGTTTCGAATTGACAACGCTTTCGCGATCTAAAGTCTGGTGTCAGGTTGGATATTATCAACTAAAACAATTGTTTGCCATGGGATAATTGTGCCTTTTTTGATCAATTTCTACAACCAACTCCACTCCCATTTCTACAAAGCGTTTGAAATAAAGCAAAGGGCTTTTAACTCATTTTATTCATTAAAAAGTTAAAAGAACATGCAAACGCACATTCTTGGCTATCCGCGAATTGGTAGCAAACGAGAACTCAAAAAAGCCTGCGAGCAGTATTGGTCAGGCAAAATTTCCGGTACAGCATTAGAAGAGGCCGGAAAACAAATCCGTTTTCAAAATTGGAAAACCCAGCAAGAACAGGGAATAGACCTTATCCCTGTAAATGATTTCTCTTTTTATGATCAAGTGCTGGACATGTCCTTAACAGTAGGAGCCATTCCCGAAAGGTATGCAGCCCTTGTAAAAAATAAGGAGATTTCCTCTCTGGATCTTTATTTTGCCATGGCTCGAGGCTATCAAAAAGAGGGATTAGACATCACCGCCATGGAAATGACCAAATGGTTTGATACCAATTACCATTACCTGGTGCCTGAGTTTACAGTCGATCAAAGCTTCAGTAATCATTCTTCAAAGGTGGTTGAAGAATTTAAGGAGGCTAAAAAACTAGGAATCAAAGCCAAGCCGGTTCTAATAGGTCCGGTGACCTATCTCTGGCTAGGAAAAGAGAAAACCAAAGGTTTTGAAAAAATTGACCTTATTCATAAACTCCTTCCGGTATATTTGGAGATTCTTAAAGAATTGGAGGAAAATGGAGTGGATTGGGTTCAATTTGATGAACCCGTATTAGGCTTGGACCTCAATTCAAAGGAAAAAGAGGCTTTCCTTATGGTCTATAAAACCATCAGAAAAACGTTCCCCAAGCTAAAGACCTTACTGGCCACCTATTTTGAAGGATTAAATGACAATACAGCATTGGCCTTGTCCCTCCCCGTGTGTGCCCTTCATCTGGATCTGGTCAGAAACCCAGAACAACTGGATGAAGTATTGAGCCAAATCCCTGAAAATCTGAGCATTTCTTTGGGCTTCGTTGACGGCCGAAACATTTGGAAAAATGACTTTGAAAAATCGCTCAAAGCAATCAAAAAAGCCAGCCATACCCTTGGGCGAGAAAAGATCATGATTGCTCCCTCATGCTCCCTATTGCATGTTCCTTATGATTTGGAACTGGAACGTCAAGAAGACATCTTATTACCTGAGATTAAAAGGTGGATGGCTTTTGCCAAACAAAAATTGAAAGAGGTTACTTTATTGCAAGAACTCTCTTTACCCAATCCGGAAAAAAATCAGCTCTTGGCCTATGAGGACAATAAGGCCGCCATTGCTAATCGAAAAAACTCCGGCTTAATCCACAATAAAACTGTAAAACAAAGGGTAGATGCCATATCTCCATCAGACGACAAAAGGAAGAGTAAGTATGCCTCCAGAAGTATCCTTCAACAGAATTTTCTTAAACTACCCCTTTTACCTACCACCAGTATTGGGTCTTTTCCACAAACAGGAGAGGTAAGGAAATGGAGGTCTCAATTTAAGAAAGGTTTTATTGACCAGTTGACCTACCTAAATTTATTAAAAGAAGCTACTGAAAAAGTCATTCGTAAACAGGAAAAGATTGGGTTGGATGTATTGGTACATGGAGAATATGAGAGAAATGACATGGTGGAATACTTTGGAGAACAACTGGCTGGTTTTACCTTCAGTCAGTACGGCTGGGTGCAAAGTTACGGCAGTCGCTGTGTAAAACCACCGATCATTTATGGAGACATCTCACGGCCTAAACCAATGACAGTTTTCTGGTCTAAATATGCTCAATCTTTAACTAAAAGACGAGTAAAAGGCATGTTAACCGGCCCGGTTACCATCTTGCAATGGTCTTTTGTACGAAATGATCAAGACAGGGCAACCACATGTAAACAAATTGCCTTGGCCATTAGAGATGAGGTAAAAGACCTTGAAAATGCAGGAATCAACATCATACAAATTGACGAACCTGCCATAAGAGAAGGGCTTCCCTTAAGAAAATCAGCATGGAAAAGCTACCTCAAATGGGCGACTCAAGCTTTCAGGCTAACTTCTTCAGGCGTAAGTGATGCCACGCAAATTCACACCCATATGTGTTATTCGGAATTCAATGACATCATGCCGAGCATTGCCGCCATGGATGCAGATGTGATTACCATCGAATGTTCTCGGTCTCAAATGGAACTATTGGATGCATTTGCAGATTTTAAGTATCCCAATGAAATAGGCCCCGGCGTCTATGACATCCATTCACCAAGAGTACCTAGCCAAAAGGAAATGGTACAATTGATAAAAAAGGCTCAGGATGTAATTCCCACAGCTAAACTTTGGGTAAACCCGGATTGTGGGCTTAAAACCAGACAATGGGAGGAAACTGAAAAGGCACTAAAACTTATGGTTGAAGCTGCCAAAGAATTAAGAGAAATAGAGAAAATTTCCAATGATTTAACTTAAATGAATTTAAATCCGGGTTAGGTAATCAAATTTCACCTAATCCGGGTTTACTTTTATTGCTCCTGAGGAGAACTCAATTGCTGGTGAAGCAATTCATCTTCCATCATTCTTCGCTCAATTTCCTCTGCATAGGTCCTTCCGGGTTTAAATCCATACTGGGTATAAGCTTTCGCTGCCCATTCCTTGGCCAAAAATAAATCGCCAAGCACTTCTTGCCCCAAAGCAATATTGTAACACAGCTTACCATAGGTTTTTTCGTCAGCAGGAAGCGATAAGCCCTCTTCCCAACTTTGGATGGCATTCCCCCATTTATCTACCTCTGCATAGCGTGCGCCTTTTTCTAAGGAGGTGCTTTTCTTTGATTTAGCATAGAAAGTACGGTTTATATCAAGGTACATGGGCGCAATTCTTCGGACATAGGCTGCACCTGCCATCTGTCCAACATACCTGGTAGCCTGAGCTTTTTCTATAAGCAAGGCCATTGCCTGTGTCTTGGTCTCAGCCTCGGCAGACCAAAGGTTATTTTTCACCAGATCATCCTGATCCAAAATTGACCCACTCTCAGGATCATACAACCTAAACCCTACCTGTACAGTAGCCACCCCTTCCACCAAAATCCCGGGAACTTCTATGGTGCGGGCCTCTTCCTCTTTGCCTATTTTCTTTTTTATCGTGATCTTTTTATCTGTTAGGACAAAATCAGAACTGAATTTCTCCAAAGTCAATACAGCATCTGTCTGGTAACGCCTACAAAGAGCCCGCACCATTTCACGATCCAGGGGTTTGGGGAATGTCTGCGAAAATAAACCGCCTGTCAACCGCTCATTAGCCCTTACAATTTTATACCTAGGGGAGGTGCTTAACTCTTGCTGCACTGAAGCCAAGGTTCCATCTATAGCATTCTTCACTTCAAAGGGCATTTCACCTGTAAGAATTCCTTCGATAATGGCCACCCCTTGGCTTTCAGGTTTGGTCCTATCCACAATGAGTAAACGCTGAATATGGTTTGGCACATTAATTTCTGCAGGCATCAACCTAGTCAATGATACATTTTTAGTACATGAAACCATCACTAGCAGAGTGAAAATAATAGATATGCTTTGGGGTGGATTTAAATGTAGAAACTTCATAAGGCAAGAGCGGTTATTTTGCAATTTAAGGCGAATAAGCAAATCTAATGCCCAACCTTAAGCAAAAAAAGGACTTTTCTTTCGAAAAATCCTTTTTCCTGAAAAATTGTATTCATTATTTACCATGGTTTGCCGGTACCTTGAATGACCCAAGGTTTTGACCATGCACTATTGGCACCATCCACCTCCGAAAAGTTGGTCGTCTCCAAGCGACTCATGGCTGCTTCTGAATTGGCTCCATTTAAATTGCGCTCTTCTACCATATAATAAAAACGAACAGGTATCGCAGCTCTTATGGTAAAAGGCCCGGCCTCCAATTCAGGATAGCCTGTTCTTCGGTAATCAAACCAAGACTCAGCAGCGGCTGTCCAGGAAGCAATCCATTTTTGCTCAATTATTTGTTTTACCGTACCATCAAACATTACATTTTCTTGTTGAAGATAAGCTTCCGCTTGATCAGATAAGCCCCAAGTGGTAAAAGAGGCTTGGATTGCATTATTGTAATAGTCTTCAGCGGTTCCTCCAACAGCCCAACCTTTCAATGCTGCTTCAGCCAAAATGAAATTAACTTCGGCAGCAGTAATTAGTCTGGCTTTTAACAATGGTCCATTTGGTTCTCTATACCGGTCATTCAACCATGAAACATGTGGATTAAATGATGCTTGGTTGGCATCCGGACTTAGGTTATAAACTTGTGCCCCTGCTATCCCGGGAGGTATCCCTACATAATCCTGGTTTTGACTGATGTCTTCTAAGGCAACATTTCTGGTTTCCAACACATCCGGAGAAAGGTATCTTTTTCCATCTTGTATTACATCAGTTCCTTCAGGCAAACTTGCATCCACCACCAAAGGGATTTCAACAGGATTGGCCCAAACCCCAAGTCTAGGGTCATTTTTTGCCCGCATGGCTTCAACCAGTGTTTCGCACATTTTTAATCGCCTATAATTACTCGCATCCACATCAAATTTGGTATTATTAGGCCAGCTACTTGCTTCACTCTCGGTATTAAAAGACATATCAGCATCATCCCCGGCACTGGTAATAATAGGATAGGTCGCCGGATCCGCCAGTATAGTTTCAATTCCTTGCTTAGCAAAATCAGGCAACTTCTCTGACAATCTCATATAAAATCTAAGTCGGAGCGAATTGGCCATTTTTTGCCATTTGCTTGGGTCTCCATTAAAATATACGTCTGCGCTTTCTACGGAGCTATTGTAAGCAGATTGAGGTTTGGACAACAATTGATTTGCCATTTCTAATTCATCCAGAATGCCTCGATAAATGGATTCCTGGGTGTCATATACAGGAAAAGTACCCTCAGGAGTACCTTCGGCACCTTTTAGCGCTTCTGTATAAGGAGCATCTCCCCACAGGTCTGTGATCAGTCCAAACATCATTCCTCGAATCACCAAAGTGACTCCTTGATGAAGTTCTTGATCCAGTTCTACAGCCCTTTCGTATACGAATTGATTATTCCTTAGAATAGCATAATATCCTGACCAACTGTTGCTCCGATTCCAATCATAGGAATTATGGGAACCCGACCAGCCATCTTTTTGTGTATGCTGCATTACACCTGCTATATTCTGATAGCCAAGGTTAAGAACAGACTTACCTGCCTCTGTCAGCACAGTTGAGAGCACTAGGTTGGGATTGGCCGATTCAGGACTCGCACCGTTTGGGTTAATATTCATCTCTATGAGATCTTCCTTACAGGAAAATGTACACAGCAATAAAAGCGCCCAACCGAAAATTAATTTATTTTTGATAATCATAGTAATTTCGTTTATCAGTTGAAAACTAACAATTAAAAAGTAGCATTTATTTTAAACCCAATTGGCATCACCCATGGCATCACATTCCATCGTTCTATCCCTTGCTTGAATTGAGTCCCTGCTTGCGTGCCTGAAGATGGTTGAAAGGCCATTTCCGGATCAATGTTAATTTTTGCTGCTGTCCAGAGAATAATATTTCGGCTGTAAACAGAAAAACTAAGGTTTTGCATTTTTAGGGAATTGGCAAAAGTTTTTGGCACATCATAACCAAAAGAAACCTCTCTTAATTTCACAAAAGATGCATCATATAAGAATGCCCTAGCAAAACTCCAGGCGGTACTTCCTGCATAAGGCAAGGTTAAAGTTCCTCCCGGCTCGCCAATATTTTCACCTAGGTTTTCGGCATATGCGGTAGGGTTGCCATTGTCATCAAATTCTGTGGCATACACTCCCGGTATGAAAACTCCCCCATGCGGTAAAGTAAATGGTCCATAAGTGAATGGATAACTGCCATATTCAGGAGTCGGCCCCCCTACTAGTGGGAAATTGTTGCCATTGATCAAAACCATGGATTCCTTGTTGTCGACAAGATAATTCTTCAATGCTTCTCCTTCCAATTCTCCCGGATTGATCAGCTTATCCAAGAATACTGATGACCTGCCATGCTCCTCACCGAATCGGTAAGTTTGGGACACAAAGTCACCTCCACTTCTCCAATCAAAGGTCAAGTTCAAATGAAAGTTCTTGTAAGACAATGAAGTTTGCATACCCAATACAAAATCCGGATTGAAATTACCTATTTTATTTCTTGAACTTACCGCATCTATGCTTTGCCATTTGCCGGTTTGATCCAAAATCGGATAACCAAAATAGGGTGATTCCGGATCTTTAACAGTTACCACCTCAGCATCATAAATATCCCCAATCTCTTCTCCCACATAGGTCCATGAGCCACCTCTGGCATCTTCCCATAAGGTGTAATAGGGCATATTATCAGCCAGTTCAATAATTTTGGTCCTGTTACGGGTAAGATTCAGATTGACTGACCAGTCCCAATTGTTATTTCGGATAATATCGGATCCAAGCGTCAACTCTACACCTTCACTTTGTAACAAGCCTGCATTGATTCTTTTTGATGTATAACCTGTGGATGGCGGTAAATCAATACCCAGAATTTGATTTTCATTCTGTACTTTATAGTAAGTTCCGCTAAACCTTAACCGATCATTAAAAAAATTCAAATCAATTCCACCCTCATAAGACGTGGCAATCTCAGGTTTTAAGGTAGGGTTCAGCAAACCACTTCGTAAGGAAAGTCTAGGTATATCACCCCATGCACCTGCATTATACAGGGTCCCCAATAGCTGATAAGGGTTGGCATCATTCCCTACTGATGCATAGCCACCTCTCAATTTTACCAAACTGAAAGGCTCAGGTAATTCCAGCATTTCACTGACCAATACACTTAAAGCAGCAGATGGGTAGAAGTATGGGTCTGCATCCGGCAAAGTGCTCGACCAGTCATTTCTGGCTGTCAGATCCAAGTAAAGCATATCCTTATAAGAGAAGTTAGCCAATCCATAAATACTATGGATCCCTCTTTCAAAACTACTATTGCCATATTCAATATTGGCAGGAGCAATATTGCTTAGTGTAAACACGCCAGGGGTGATCAGGCCTACGCCGGACTTGGTTCCTGCAAATAAGTTACTACCATTTTGATACCTAATGTTTCCACCACCCGAAAGGGTAATACCAAAATCATTAATATCCTTATTATAAGTTAGTAGGAAATCTGCGTTGGTCTCCAGGCCATGAAGCTCTGTAATACCATAGGCACCTTCCGGTTCCTGACTGTAACTCCTGCCTATTTTACTTTCTCTGGTTTCATTGTATAAGTCCAAGGAATACCGGGCAAAGAAGTTCAAGGATGGAGAAATCTGCCAATCCGCTTTTACATTTCCAAAAACCCTGTCTCTTTTAAAGCTATTGTTCACTTCATAGGCAAGGAAATATGGATTATTTGTCGATCTCACATCATACGCCGCATCCATGGTTTTTTGTTCCAATCCCTCTTGTCCCGGAAGCCAATAATCCTCCAGATCCAGAATATTAACATGTGGAGAGGTTTCATAAGCCCACTGTAAAGGGTTGGTTCCACGTTCTCCCGCAGGTCTATTATTGGAATTGTTTCGGCTAACATCAATATTGGTACTGATATTCAACTTATCATTTACCTTAATATTGGAATTAATATTCAAGGTATTCCTGAACAAGTCTGAATTGGGTATAATACCTTTATTTCGCATATTGGAATAAGAGATCCTATAGTTCATGGCATCATTGCTGTTGGCAATTGAAAAACTATTGGAAGAGGTAATACCTGTTTGTACAAAATTTTGTGCATTGTTAGGGTAGGAAACCAAAGGCATCGCTATGGGGTTTCCATTTTCATCCAAGGGGCTGTTCCATTGCACCTGCTCATAGCCTTTGTCCAACTCTGCCCCAAAGGCAGCATTTACGTTTTCTTGAACCAAGCTGCCAAAAGGATTGGTCAATGGATTACCACTAACATCTACAGGAATCGCAGAATACTGTCCTGCACCAAATTTACTGTGCCATTTAAGAAATTTATAAGGCACATCAAAAACAGTATTGGTACTTACATTGACTGTTAATCGGTCTACATTACCTCCTTTGGTGGTAATAAGTACCACTCCATTTCCTGCTCTGGACCCATAAAGAGCTGCGGCACTTGGTCCTTTCAGTATAGATATATCTGCAATATCATCAGGGTTAAGCCCCGAAATCGCGTTTCCATAATCGACCCTGTTTTCAGAGCCAACCGACGAGACATTATTTAGCGTATTGGCAATCGGGACACCATCCACTACAAATAATGGCTGGTTATCAGTACTCAGCGAAGTGGCTCCTCTAATAACCATGCTTACGGAAGAACCCGTACCGCCGGTTGTACTGATGGTAGCACCGGCCACCTTACCGGCCATGGCATTCAGGAAGCTTTCTTGCGCCACTCTGGTCATTTCTTCTCCTTCCACACGTTCGATGGAATAACCTAAAGAAATTTCCTCCCTCTTTATTCCGAGAGCAGTGACTACCACTTCATTCATTTCAGAAGCGTCTTCTGAAAGTGAAACATTGATTACAGATCGATTACCTACCACTTCATTTACCGGTTCAAAACCAATGAAGGAAAAAACCAATACCGAATTGTTGTCGGGCACAGTTATGGAGTACTCTCCATTGACATCTGTGGCTGTGCCTGTCTGACCTCCCTGAAGCAATACATTTACTCCGGGAATTCCTAGGCCATCTCCCGTGGAGGTGACCTTACCTGTGACCCTTCTGCTTTGGGCCAACGCATCTGGAACCATGGATCCTATCAGGAAACACAGTATAATTAAATGATACCAGTTATTGAATTTAGTAAACCTCTTCACCATAAATTATTTTTATAGTTTATGCTTTTTTTTAATTATACTAAAATACTGCAAAACATACTACTCAAACCTAATATATATTGGCAATTAAACTTCATATCAAAAGGTCAAGCAATATGCTAAACACAATTACATATTTCTATTTTGTTATAAGATTATTAACTGATTATTTATTCTGACATCCTTCAAGCATTATCCGGGTTTACCAAATTTAATTCAATTAAAGCCTAAAATCATTAACAGCCTCAAGACCATCAGCATAAAACTTTAATTTACACTCACTTAAAAATGAACACCACATCTGCATGAGCCGATAAATAGCGAAGTATTTGCTGAAGCTTAAATTGATCTAAGAAAAGTGCAGGGGAATTTACTCTTAAATTGCCCAAAAAATTAACTCAAATTTAACTTCACAAGTCAATTTAATCGGGTTTGGCGAACGAAACCCGATTACTAAAAAAACATTCTAATTACCCCTCAATTTATTTTTGAGGCGACTTACCCAATTTAGCTTTTTTGATAATCCCTCCCTGGGGCTTATGCGATAAATAATATTCAATCGGTAATTTCCGGTACCCAGGTTAATCAGGTAATCCTCTACCGGAACCAAATTGACTTGATTGTAAACATAATTTACATTAACAGACCATTTATCTGAATTATACCCTGTAAATCCTCTTATGAAATAATTGGGACGAACTGACCAATTACTTTGGTCAGTTCCATCTTCAAAATTTAAGTTAGTCTTGCCTAAAGCAAGGCTTGTGGAAGCAGATAAGGTAACAAAAAAATGTTTTTTAATGATCCAAGAATAAGCATAGCCCAAGTTTGGACCAATTTCAAAATACTTAATTTGGTCAAAATTTCTCACCTTGGCCTGAGCATGTAATATTCCTCCGGCATTTCTTACTTGTCCTCCATACATTTCAACCCCGGCCATAAATGAGCCTGCAGAAATCTTTTGCCACTCATTTTGTAGAAAAGCGGCCCTGTATGAAAACTTGTCTCCATTGAATAAATACTGAACTGAGGCTCCCAGTTTCCTTAGTTTCATCTCCGGAAAAATCCTTAGCTCATTACTAATTTCAGAAGGACTTCCTCTTTCTAAATAATATCCGTTATAAAATTGACCAAAAAAATCTACTACCCAATCTTTTGGATAAGCATGTGCCTGCAAATCAAAATATTTTGTCTCTCCCCTACTTTTATTGGGATTCAAAAAGCCAAAACCATAAGCTAAATTTAAGGTAAGACCATCATAGGTTGCTCCAACTCCCATATTTAATGTAGAGTTTGGGCGGTACCAATAGTGGACCTCGTCTACATTAAGGCCCAAACCGGTATACTTTCTTGACAAATAGGTTCGTATCACCAATTGATCAGGGTAAGTCTCATAATACACGGTGGAGTCTTCAGTATTTTGAGAATATACCGGTAGATAAAGGGTAGAAACAAGTAAGATAAATGCTAAGCTATATTTCATAAATACTTGTTAATTATTCCAATTTAATGAAAACAAGATATAAAGCTGAAAATTAGATCAAAGAGGAAAGGGAGGTTAGGAAAAATTATTTCGAAATAACCTCCAATTATTTTCTAAAAAAAGAGTAAGTATAAAAAGTTGCTTAATCACCCATCACAAAGATACAATAATTTAGCGCAATAAAGCAAAAATAAAATCTTAGTATACTTCGATATTTTAACGAAATAATTACAAATCAAAATTTCACCTCTTAAGGAAACGCCTGAAAACCCCTTTCAGATCAGCTTAAACATTAGCTAGAATAGAAATTTTATCAAAATATTACAATTCGCTAATTATATATATTCAGAGATTTAATTGAACTATTAAAACAATAAAATAGGAATGATAGCGATAAAATTCATTTGATCCTAATTATAAAAAATATTATTAGGCTGAAAATCATCTACTCATCGCTTCAATCTTATAAATTAAACAAATAATTTATTATTCAAATAATTATATAAATTACATTAGCACTTTATCATGAAAACTTACCTCAAAAACCTAAAAAAAAGCTTCATTTCTAAAAAATGTGAATCCAATCACAAGAGCAAAAGTTTTGGCAAATTCATCTATAGATTTTCGTTTTCGAACCAAAAAACTCCATTATTCAATAAATTTTTTATAATCCAATTTGAGAAAAAGGTGATCGAGTGTATAAAAAATTATTTAAATATTTGTAGCACTCGGACAGCAATCAATTACTAAATCTTATCCTTTCCTAAAAACCATTTGCGGAAATAATAGAGGATTGGATTTTTGTATTTGAGTTGCTTCCAAGGTCTGCTGGCATGCGGACTATGCCAAACAGGAAGCTCCGGAAGAATAAAATTCTCAAAGCCTAGGGCAATGGCTTTTTGGCTGATGTGTGTATCGTACCAATCTTTGCTGGTATCCAGATCGGTAAAATCGTATTTCTCTAAAAAATTGTTATTGATTAAGGTACAGCAAAAACTAAGGCTACGATTTGTTTTAGTGGGCTCCTTGCTTTTTAACTGCTTAAATTTCAGGTAGGGGAAATTAACCTTTCCTTCTGCATCATGGGTAATTGCACCGACTAAACCTGCCTTGGGATTTTGCTGTGCAAAATGTAAAAGTTTCTCTAAGGTATCTCGATTTACTTTCACATCTGACTCAACAATAATTAAGGGAACCCCCGCTTTAAGGGCTTTTTTCTGGGCAATCTTAAGGACGGTCTTATAATTTGGAGAAGGGTTGGATGTGACCTCTTCAAGGTTTACCAAGTTAAATTCTTTGGTACTGCTGGCTTTTTCCAAAGCCTTTTTGGTTTCATCAGTGGAGTAATCATTAAAAACCCAATACTCATAATTTCCATTGGCTTCTGTTATGGCTTGGATTGTCTCTAGTGTAGCTTCGAGCGCATCTTTAACGGGAGTGATTACTATTGCCTGCATCTTGGAAATTAAGAAAAATCCCCGGATTTAAGTCCGGGGATTTATTAAAAATTATTTCAATTTTGCCAAAACTTCTTTTATTCGCTTGAGCGCTTCTTTTAATTCAGCTTCAGAAGCTGCATAGGACAACCTTACAGAATTAGGGGCGCCAAATGCTGCTCCGGTAACCAAAGATACGTTTGCCTCTTTCAGCACATACAAGCAAAAATCATCCGCCGTTTCAATTTTCTGATCTCCTGCAGATTTACCAAAAAAGTCAGAAACATCAGGAAAGAAGTAAAACGCTCCTTCAGGAACGTGCGTCTTGATTCCCGGAATGTCTCTCAACAATTCCAACACCAAATCTCTTCTTTTAAGATAGGCTGCTGCCATTTCTTCTGTTGGCTTTTGGTCTCCAATAAGCCCCGCAAGTGCTGCACGTTGTGCTATTCCTGTTCCACCTGAAGTAAACTGACCTTGAATTTTTTCACAAGCCTTTGCAATAAACAAAGGTGCGCAAATATACCCAACTCTCCATCCGGTCATGGCGTATCCTTTAGAAAATCCATTGACAGTAATGGTTCGCTCAAACATGCCAGGGAAGGAAGCAATGCTTGCATGCGATCCGGTAAAGTTGATCAACTCATAGATCTCATCTGCAATGACCACTAAATTTTCTTTGCTTTTGATAACCTCTGCAATGGCTTCCAATTCTGATTTACTGAAAACAGAACCTGAAGGATTACAAGGAGAAGAATAGATCACCGCTTTGGTTTTGTCCGTAATGGCTTCTTCTAATTGCTTGGCTGTAGCCTTAAAATTATTTTCAAGGTTTCCTTCTATAAGTACCGGAACTCCACCTGCCAATTTGATCACTTCTGAATATGACACCCAATATGGAGAGAAAATGATAACCTCATCCCCTTCGTTGATTAAGCACATAAAGATGTTGGCAATCGAATGCTTCGCACCAGTAGAAACCACAACGTTTTCTGCCTTAGCTTCAGCAATATTGTTTTGCTCCCTTAGTTTTTTAGCGATTGCCTCTCTAAGGTCCTGATAACCCGCCACGGGAGGATAGGAAAAATACTTGCCTTCATCAATGGCAGACTTGGCAGCTTCCTGTATGTGTTTAGGCGTTTTAAAATCAGGTTCACCCAAGCTCAGACCTATAATATCTATCCCTTGAGTCTTTAATTCCCTGGCTTTTTTTGCCATAGCCAGCGTTGCTGACTCTTCCATATTGTTTATACGATCAGATAGGATGGAATTCATTTATATTTTATTTAAATTACGTTTGATAATCAGATTAATAGGAACTTTAGACCAATAGATAAATTCATTTCAAGTGATGGCCTTCCATCTCCATTTTTAATTTTGCAAAAATAAGCATAATGACAACGATTCCTAAATCTTTGACTAGTTTTGAATGGCGGAAGATTTAACTAACTGCTTGGAACATTTTGGGATTTCACACTTTACGGTAATATCCGGACTGTATTTTCGTTTTAATATTGTTATGAAAAAACTCATTTACTTATTTTCTGTGATGCTGTTTTTTAATGCTTTTGTAAGTATTGGACAAGAAGAATCCGCTACTGCAGAGGTAGACTCATCGGGAGTAGAAGAAAACAGACTTCTCCCAACCTCCACCCCTATCCTTTTGTTTTCTGACGCAGAAGATGAGCTCAAAGAAGAAAAAAAGAAGAAGCGGAAAAAGAAGAAAAAAAACTTCCACTTTGGTGAAAAAACCAGTAGAGCCCTGATCAAAAGCAGCTTCAGAGACCAAATCACCTATCAATTTTTCAATTACACCACCAGGAATAAAAAGCCGGATCCCTATATCAGAGATATATTTTGGTATGACACCAAAAACAAAGCCATTAAAAATGGGGGATTTTTACCTTCAAAGGGCTATTTATTGCATGGTCCTTACGAAAAGCGGATTGGGGACAATGTGGTAGAAACCGGGATGTATATGTACGGCACCAAACATGGCCGGTGGATGACTTTTGACACCAAAAACATTCTTTTGGACAAGAAACATTACTCAGAAGGTTGGCCAAAAGCATCCAGAGTAACTTATTACAACCGAGGGGAACGTAAGATTGAAAAGCTAACACCTATTGAATATGACCTAGAAGAAGGTAACTTTTTTCACTTCTACCCGGATGGACAAGTAGCAGTAGCAGGTGAATACAAATTTGGTGAACGCATCGGTATTTGGACAGAATACTGGCCAAGGGAAAATGATAAAACGGTAAAAAAACGCGAAATTCAATACCAAAATGAGGCATTAAACAATAGCTTCAAACCATATATTAGAGCAGAATGGGATAAGGAAGGAAACTTGATCTATAACCACACTCAATAAAAAGCATCTTCAAAATGCTTGAAAGCAATCCCTCCTGATTTGCTTTGATAAACTCCCACAATATCAAATCTTATATCCTTTTTCCAATCTTCCTCGTATATATAATTGTCTGCTGCCCTAATTATCAATTGTCGTTTCCGATAATCCACAAATTCTTCAGCATATCCATAGCCTGTACCACTGCGGTACTTTACCTCTACAAAGATCAGAATACCTCCTTTCTCCATTATAAGATCTATTTCTGCATGCTTGTACCGGTAATTCTCAGTGATAAATTGGTAGCCATTCGCCACCAACCAGTCTTTGGCAAGTTGTTCGGCTTTGGTTCCTTTGTCATTGTGTTCAGCCATTGTATGATATTGACTATATTTGAAAAAAACTATTGCAAAAGGTGAATCAATTTATAAATAAAAAAATAATTTTCAGGGATTTAGGCACCAAAGATTACCAGGAGGCCTGGGACTATCAAGAAAAAATATTTGCCCAAACGGTGGCAACCAAAATTGACAACAGAAAACTTGATCCTGAACAGGCACAAATCACTGACAATTACCTCTTGTTTGTGGAGCACCCTCATGTATATACTTTAGGCAAAAGTGGCCGTCCGGAGAACCTACTCTTGGACGATGCTGGACTGAAAAAATTTCAAGCCAGTTATTACCCCATTAATCGTGGCGGCGACATTACCTATCATGGGCCCGGGCAGCTGGTAGGCTATCCCATTCTGGACCTGGACAATTTCTTTACAGACATTCACAAATACCTGAGGTATTTGGAAGAAGCAGTAATTGCCACACTGGAAGATTATGGAATTGAAGCGGGCAGAATTGAGGGATTAACCGGAGTTTGGCTAGACCATATTCATCAGAAAAACCCACGAAAAATCTGCGCATTAGGGGTAAAATCCAGCAGATGGGTGACCATGCATGGATTTGCATTCAATGTCAATACAGACCTCAGTTATTTTAACCATATTATCCCCTGTGGGATCAGTGACAAAGCAGTCACCTCCATGGAAATGGAACTGGGAAAAAAAATATCCATGCCCGAAGTTAAGGAAAGAGTAAAGTCACATATCGTTCGATTATTTGGGATGGAACTATTGGAAAGTGAAGAATTAAAATGAAAAAAGACATAAAATTTCATCCGGTAACCGGTGTGAAAATGGCCATTGTAAAAGAGGAAACTGAAAAAGGGGAAAGCTGGGCTGTTTACCTGATTAACAATAACTTGATTGAGCTAGAAACCTTAATGATAACAGCAAAAGGTTACGGCACAGTATCCGGAGAGGTGAAGAAAACCTCTATATTGAGACATGTGATTGCCAAGTTAGAGGCTACAAGTTTTGTAAGAATAGAAGCCATTGACCCCGCTTTATTTGTATTGAACAATGAATTTTGGGTAAGTTACTATATACTCGACCAAATATTTGACAAAAAGTTTATATTTGTAGCGGGCAGTGTGCAAGACAAACACATGACCTACATTCCGGAACTCGACATGCATGGGATATTACACACCTAAAGCTTATGGCTGATTTTTTCGAACATTTGAATGAAATTCTTTTTCTGGACATTGAGACAATCTCCGGAGTCGAAAATCTTGAAGATTTACCGGAAAGATGGCAGGAAGAATGGAAAAAAAAGGCCCTTCAATTACAAAAAACGGACGAAAGAGATGCAGCGGAACTCTACTTTGAAAAAGCAGGAATTTACGCGGAGTTCGGCAAGATCATCTGCATCGGCGTAGGATATTTTACCTATAAAAGGGAAGAGGATCAACTAATCTATAGGACCAAGTCCTATGCCGGAATAACAGAACATGAAACTTTATTGGAGTTTAGGGAATTACTAGAGAAGAAGTCATGGTGTATATGCGCCCATAATGGCAAGGAATTTGATATCCCATATATCTGCAGAAGAATGCTGATTAATAAAATTCCCCTTCCGAAAGTTTTGCAAATCTCCGGGAAGAAGCCATGGGAAATCAAGCATTTAGACACCCTTGAACTGTGGAAGTTTGGAGATTATAAACATTATACCAGACTGGATTTGCTTGCAACAATTTTTGATATCCCTAGTTCTAAGGAAGGCATCGATGGAAGTATGGTCAATACCGTATATTACAAAGAGGATGATTTGGACAATATCCGTAAATATTGTCTAAGGGATGTAGAGGTAACAGCGAGAATATACCTTGCCTATCAAGGTTTACCGGGAGACCTGTCCTTTGAAATTATTAACCTCGATTCACCTGCAGTTTAAACATTACAATAACATTACCAATAAAGGAAGGCCCATTAAATAGAATAAATATCCTTACCTTTATAATTACAAGACATTTTTATGGGAAGAAAATCAGGAAGAAAAAAATCAGGATTTAAAAAGAAGGGCAGTAAGCCCACTGACATAGAACAACTAAAATTAAAATTAACGCAATTTTTTGACAACAATTTCGGCGAAGCCTATACCGAAAAACAACTCATCAAAAAACTGGTGCTTAGGGATGCCCACACCAAAAAGCTTTTAAACCCTGCCCTGCGGGAACTTATAGATGAAGGCAAAATCAGTTGCACTCCCAGAAATCTTTATTCCTCCACAGCTGAACCTGAATTTATTATTGGTGAAGTAGATTTCGTCAATCCAAGGTTTGCATTCGTCATTCCTAGCAATCAAGAAAAGAAAGAAGACGACATCATGGTCAAAGAAGCAGATTTAAAATCTGCCCTTGATGGTGACAAAGTCAGGGTTATGATTTTACCCAAAAGAGGTAGAGGCAATCGAAGAGAAGGCAAAGTTTTGGAAATAATGGAACGGAGCAGGGATGAATTTGTCGGGCGGGTTGAAATTTCCCCTCGTTTTGCCTTTGTTGTGCCGGACTTTAAGAAGATGCACCACGATATCTTCGTTAGGAAGTCGGACCTAGAAGGGGCTCAACATAACCAAAAAGTAGTGGTAAAGCTTACTGAATGGAAAGAAGGAGACAAAAGCCCAAGTGGAAAAATCATTCATGTTTTGGGTAAAGCCGGAGACCATGAAGTGGAAATTCATTCCATCATGGCTGAGTTTGGACTTCCCTTTGACTATCCGGAGGAAATTGAAGCAGAAGCAGAGAACATCTCTGAGGTAATTCCGGAAGCAGAAATCAAAAAAAGGAAAGATTTTAGAGACATAGACACTTTCACCATAGACCCCGCAGATGCAAAGGATTTTGATGACGCAATATCCTTTCGCTATCTGGACAATGGGAACATGGAAATAGGTGTTCACATCGCTGATGTAACTCATTATGTCAAGCCTAAAACACTGATGGAAAAAGAGGCTTACGATAGGGCCACCTCCGTCTATTTGGTGGACAGAACCATCCCCATGCTCCCCGAGCGGCTCAGCAATGGACTCTGTTCCTTGCGACCCAACGAAGACAAACTTACTTTTTCATGTGTTTTCGAAATGACCGACCAAGCAGAAGTCAAGGATTTTTGGATTGGCCGTACGGTGATTCATTCCAACAGGCGGTTTACCTATGAGGAAGCACAAGAAAACATGGATGCTGAGAGTGGTGATTACGCCAAGGATTTATTGAAAATCAATGCCCTGGCCAAGTTGCTTAGAGGAGCAAGGTTTAAAAAAGGTGCCATTAATTTTGAAACGGTAGAAGTGAAATTTCAACTTGATGAATCCGGAACACCCACCGGGCTTATCATCAAAGAGAGAAAAGACGTTCACAAATTAATTGAAGAATTCATGCTCTTGGCCAATAAAACAGTGGCCACCTATATTTACGATAAAAATAAAGGCAAAAGCACCTTTGTTTATAGGGTTCATGATTACCCTGACCTGGAAAAGCTGGCGACATTCTCGAACTTTGCGAAGAAATTTGGTCATGAAATCAAAATCCTAGACGAGAAGAAAGTATCCAACAGCCTGAACAAATTGATGGATGAGATCGTTGGTAAACCGGAGCAGAACATACTTGAACAACTTGCCATCAGGAGCATGGCAAAGGCAAAATATACCACTGAGCCTAAACAGCATTTTGGTTTAGCCTTTGATCACTATACGCATTTTACCTCACCAATTAGAAGGTACCCAGACATGATGGTACACCGACTCTTGCAACATTATCTGGATGGTGGGAAGCCACCTGAAAACCAGGCCTGGGAGGAAAAGTGTGTTCATTCTTCTGAACGTGAAAAAAGGGCCGCAGATTCAGAAAGAGCCAGCATTAAGTACAAGCAAGTAGAATACATGAAACTTGCAGAAGACAAGGATTACGCCGGGATTATTACTGGAGTAACAGAATGGGGCGTATACGTAGAGATCTCTGAAACCAAGTGTGAAGGCATGGTAAGGGTGCAAGACCTAACCGATGACTATTACGATTTTGATGAGAAAAACATGCGACTCATAGGCGCTAAGAACAAAAGAATGATCACCCTAGGTGACAAAGTTGAGGTTAGAGTAACGCGCACCGACATAGACAGAAGAACCATAGATTTGGAATTTGTAAACGATGATAAATGAAAACCAGCTTGAGGAAATTAAAGCCAACCTCGAGCAATACATTCAGCAACTTGACCTTCAAGGAAACCCTCAAGAACTTTATAACCCAATCAGCTATCTTATGGGCCTGGGTGGCAAAAGGATACGTCCATTACTCACATTACTGGCTTATAACCTGTACAAGGAAGACTATAAAAGTGTACTAAGCCCTGCTGCTGCGGTCGAAGTCTTTCATAATTTTACGCTGATGCACGATGACATCATGGATAACGCTCCCCTGAGAAGAGGGAAAGCCACAGTCCATGAGAAATGGGATGACAACACCGCCATCTTATCCGGAGATGTTATGTTGGTAAAAGCCTATGACCTGCTCTTGTCAATTGCTCCTGAGTACTTGAAAGAAAGCTTACAGTTATTTAGCAAGACCGCTGCCGAGGTTTGTGAGGGACAGCAGCTCGACATGAATTTTGAAAGCAGAGAACTCGTAAGTGAAGAGGAATACCTAAACATGATCCGCTTGAAAACTGCTGTATTATTGGGATTTGCCCTTCAGCTCGGTGCAATTTTGGCTGGAGCTCCCAAAAGTGACACCAAGCGACTTTACGATTTTGGGATGAACATTGGAATTGCTTTCCAATTAAAAGACGATCTATTGGATGTTTATGCCGACAAGGAAAAATTTGGCAAACAGGTGGGTGGAGATATTATTGCCAATAAGAAAACCTACCTCTTGGTAAAAGCCAAAGAGTCCGCCAAAGGATCCACACTAGAGGAGCTTGAAAAATGGCTTCATTCAAAATCTTTCTCCTCGGACGAAAAGGTAAAAGCAGTAACGACTATCTACGATCAACTTCATATAAAAGAAAAAACAATGGCTGTAATGGAAAATTATTTCCAAAAAGGCTTCAAGCAGCTGTCTGAATTGCAGGTAAAAAATACCACAGGTTTACAATTACTACAAAACTTAACACAGCATCTCGCCAACAGAGAAAAATAGAACCATGGACTTATCTGTAACTTTAATCATTATTATCATTACCTGTCTGACATCCTATTACGGTTGGAAAAAACCGGAGTTTATCAATAAAAACTTGTTCACTCCCTATATTATAAAAGCTGATGGCGCCTATGGAAGATTTGTAACGTCGGGTTTTATCCACAAAGATGGTACCCACCTGTTATTCAATATGTTCACCTTTTATTTTTTCGGCAATGTAGTAGAGTCTTACTTCAATTATGCTTTTGGTCCGGAATTAGGCATAGTGGTTTTTGTGATTTTCTATCTTGTTGCCATTGTTATTGCAGATATACCCACTTACCTTAAGGAGCAAGACAATCCTAGCTACCATGCTTTGGGAGCATCTGGGGGAACTTCTGCCACGGTATTTGCAAGTATCATTCTAATGCCCTTGTCAGACATCTGCATTTTTGGGATTTTCTGCCTACCTGGATTTATATTGGGTATACTCTTTTTAGGTTATGCTTTTTATAAAGGTCGTACAGGTGGAGACAATATCAATCACGATGCCCATTTTTATGGTGCGGTCTTTGGAATCCTCGTGATTGTAGTTATCTCTCCTGAAAACGCCTTGCATTTTTGGGAGCAAGTAAAAAACTTCAGCCTTTTCTAAACAGGTTAAGCATTGGATCTTAAGTTCTAATCTAGAGTGGAGACTGAAGCTTTACTTATTATTTGGCTTTCTTTAATTGTCGCACCAATTTATCGACTACATCCTTTAGCAATGGAATCCAATGTGCCCCTTTTTCTTCAGCAAAAACATCCGGTCCCGGTATACCCACACGCATACCTACGATGCTTACCGCATTTCCCCCGCTCCCTTCTGTTTTAAAATAAACATCTACAGCATTGATATCATGGGTGAATTTAGACAGTTTGTCTATGGATGTACGAATTTCCTCTTGTACAGCATTATTGATATCAATATTCACTGATTGGACATCAACTTTAATTCCTTTGTAATTTTCTGTATAGTTCATTGTTATTGATAGGTTAACTCCCTCCAATGAGAGAAATGATAATTCTTGCTTCTGCAAGTCTAAAAGCATAGCACAAAAAAAAGGCCATTCTCTCGAATGACCTTTTTTTATGATTGATTAGAAAGCTTAAGCTTCTGCAGGTATCACAGTAACAATGGATTTGCCATCATGCTTTTTTGTAAAAGCAACTTTACCGGGAACCAAGGCAAAAAGCGTATGATCTTTACCTAAACCAACATTTACACCAGGATGGTGTTTTGTACCTCTTTGTCTAACGATGATATTACCAGCAATAACTGATTCACCACCAAATTTCTTTACACCAAGTCTTTTACTTTCAGACTCTCTACCGTTTTTGGAACTACCTACACCTTTCTTATGTGCCATAACTTGTATTATTTAAGGTTGCTTCCCGAAGGATTAAAGCGTAATGTTTTCAATTAAAATTTTTGTGAACTGCTGACGGTGACCGTTTTTCTTTTTGTAACCTTTTCTTCTCTTCTTTTTGAAGACAATTACTTTGTCACCTTTCACATGATCAAGGATTTTCCCTGATACCTTGGCACCTGACAACAAGGGTGCGCCTACCGATACAGTGCCATCGTCTTCTGCCAAAAGCACCTGATCGAATTCTACGGAAGCGTCAACTTCACCTTGCATTTTTGGTGCAAAGATGTGCTGATCTTTTGTTACTTTGAACTGCTTACCGGAAATGTTAACTATTGCGTACATAATGGTTTGATATATTACAATTATCAAAATTGAGGTGCAAATATAAGAAAATTAACAGCATAGATAAAATATTTCCCTAATTTTAATTGTAATTATTTACTGTATTTGACCGAAAAATCATTTAATAAATGTCCACATAACACAAATTTAAAGCTGTAATATTCATTTATCTGTCTTTAAACCGTGATTATCCTACTCTAACAACTGATTCTCACTCACTTACAACCAATTACAAACAGCCGTGAAAGTTTATTTTTTGACCAAAGGTCAATTTTTTGGCCATTTTTGACTTTTTTTAATTATTTGAAAAATATTTCGAAAAAGTTAACCTTGCATATTTGGTCTGTTTAGATTAAACCTTTACTTCCGTTCAAATAGGTTTTATAGCTTATTTACAGTTTATTATAACCATTTGACCAGCGGTCAGTTTTTTAGGCTTTTTAGGATTATTGGGCTTTACTTTTTCATTTTTCTTGCCCATATTTGTTAAGGCAATATTAACAATTCACTCTAAAACGCTTTGATTTAGACGGTAAGAAGAAATAGTGAACTTGCTTAAAATTAATTTTAATTCAGATTAAACCAATTCTACTAATGAAGTCCGAGCCAATATTAGAACAAGGAGATAACAGTCGTTTTGTTTTATTTCCTATCCAACACGATGACATTTGGGAGTATTATAAGATGGCAGAAGCAAGTTTTTGGACTGCTGAAGAGATCGACTTGGGCCAAGACCTAAATGATTGGAAAAACTTAAGTGATGGAGAACGTCATTTTATATCCCATGTACTTGCATTTTTTGCAGCAAGCGACGGCATTGTAAATGAAAATCTCGCAGAACATTTTGTAGCGGAAGTACAATATACAGAAGCCAAGTTCTTTTATGGTTTTCAGATTGCCATGGAGAACATCCATAGTGAGACTTACAGCTTATTAATCGATACCTATATAAAGAATCCTGAAGAAAGAGATCAATTGTTCAACGCCATCGAGCACCTAGACTGCGTAAAGAAAAAAGCAGAATGGGCATTGCGATGGATTGATAAAGGGAATTTTATGGAAAGATTAATTGCCTTTGCTGCTGTGGAAGGGATATTCTTTTCCGGTTCATTTTGTTCCATCTTCTGGTTGAAAAAAAGAGGCTTGATGCCTGGTTTGACTTTCTCTAATGAGTTAATCTCTAGAGATGAAGGCTTGCATTGTGACTTTGCTTGCCACCTTTATACCAAACATTTGGTAAATAAATTGCCTCAGGAACAGGTTACACAGATCATTATGGATGCTGTGGAAATTGAAAAAGAATTTGTTACAGACGCATTGCCTGTAAGACTTATTGGCATGAATGCTGAATTGATGTGCCAATACATTGAATTTGTAGCAGATAGGCTGCTACTTGAGTTGGGATGTTCTAAAGTGTGGAACAGTAAAAACCCGTTTGATTTTATGGACATGATTTCTTTAGAAGGAAAAACCAATTTCTTCGAAAAACGTGTCGGTGATTATCAAAAAGCCGGGGTAATGAAAGGCAAAGACGACACTTCTTCAGGAAAATTCTCTGTTGAAGAAGACTTTTAATCATTTTTTAACCATTATAATCAGTAAGTATGTTAGTAATAAAAAGAGACGGTAGAAGAGAGTCCGTCAGATTTGATAAAATCACAACTAGAATAGAGAACCTATGTTATGGCTTGGATGCTCGCTACATTCATCCCATTGAGGTTGCAAAGAAAGTAATTGATGGCCTATACGATGGTGTCACTACCTCGGAACTTGACAATCTTGCCGCAGAGGTTTGTGCTTCCCTTACGGTAAAGCATCCGGAATACGCAATACTTGCTGCTAGAATTTCCATATCAAACCTTCACAAAACTACTAGTCAGTCGTTTTCGAACACCATGAAACGACTTTATACCTATATCAATCCAAAAACAGATGAGAACGCAGCTTTGATTGCTCCTGATGTATATGGAATTGTAAAAAAACATGCTGCCAAACTAGATCAAGTAATTGATTACAGCAGAGACTTTGACTACGATTTCTTCGGCTTCAAAACCTTGGAAAGAAGCTACCTTATCAAACTTGATGGTAAAGTGGTGGAAAGACCTCAACACATGCTGATGCGGGTGTCAATAGGTATCCATAAGGAAGACATCGATGCTGCCATTGAGACTTACCACCTATTGTCTCAAAAATGGTTTACACATGCCACCCCTACTCTTTTTAATGCAGGTACACCAAAACCTCAATTGTCCTCTTGCTTCTTGCTAACGATGAAGGACGACAGTATTGATGGAATTTATGACACCTTGAAACAATGTGCGAAAATTTCACAATCTGCAGGAGGCATAGGTCTTTCCATTCATAATGTAAGGGCCAAAGGCTCTTATATCAGAGGCACCAATGGTGTTTCCAATGGAATTGTACCCATGTTAAGAAACTTTGACATGACTGCCCGATATGTTGATCAAGGTGGTGGAAAAAGAAAAGGTAGTTTTGCCATTTATCTTGAGCCTTGGCATGCGGATATCAAAGACTTCCTTGACTTGAAAAAGAACCATGGAAAGGATGAACTACGTGCTAGAGATTTATTCTATGCTGTCTGGGTATCCGATCTCTTTATGAAAAGGGTAGAAGCCAATGAAGAATGGTCTTTATTCTGTCCACACGAAGCCCCCGGCTTGGGTGATTGCCATGGTGAAGAGTTCGAAAGACTCTATGAAAAATACGAAAAAGAAGGTAGAGCGCGTGAAACCATCAAAGCACAAGAGCTTTGGTTTGAGATCTTAGAATCTCAAATTGAAACAGGTACCCCTTATATCTTGTACAAGGATGCAGCCAATGGCAAATCCAACCAGAAAAATTTGGGAACCATCAAATCATCTAACCTATGTACGGAGATCATGGAGTACACCTCTCCTGATGAGGTAGCAGTTTGTAACCTGGCGTCTTTGGCTCTTCCTAAATTTGTGACCACAGGAAAAGATGGTAAAAAACACTTTGACCATCAAAAATTATATGAAGTCACTAAGGTGGTCACCAGAAACCTTAACAAGGTAATCGATGTCAATTATTACCCTGTTCCTGAAGCGCGTAAATCAAACTTCAGACACAGACCAGTTGGTTTAGGAATTCAAGGATTGGCTGACACCTTTATTCTATTGAGAATGCCTTTCGATTCCGAAGAAGCCAAAGGACTCAATGAAGACATCTTTGAAACCATCTACTTTGCCTCTATGGAAACCTCCATGGAACTGGCAAAAGTAAATGGCACCTATGAGACCTATGAAGGCTCACCGGTATCCAAAGGGCTTTTCCAATTTGACATGTGGGGGGTAACCCCTAAATCAGGTCGATGGAACTGGGCAGGACTTAAAGAAAAGGTAAACAAGTATGGCGTAAGGAATTCACTTTTGGTGGCTCCTATGCCAACCGCGTCTACCTCTCAAATATTGGGTAACAATGAGTGTTTTGAACCTTATACCACCAATATCTATACAAGAAGAACCTTGTCCGGAGAGTTTGTGGTAGTCAACAAACACTTGATGAAAGATTTGATCAGATTAGGACTTTGGACCGACGGAATGAAAAACAGATTGATCGCTTCCAATGGATCCGTTCAAGACATGCCGGACATTCCTCAGAACCTGAAAGATCTGTACAAAACTGTCTGGGAAATTTCTCAAAAGGTCATCATAGACATGGCGGCCGACAGAGGTGCCTATGTTTGTCAGTCACAAAGTATGAACCTGTTTTTACAGGAACCTAATTTCGGTAAATTAACCTCTATGCATTTCTATGCTTGGAAAAAAGGATTGAAAACAGGAATTTATTACTTACGCTCTAAAGCGGCAAGTAGTGCCATTAAGTTTACTGTTGACAAATCTCAATTGGGTGGTGACAAACCGGCTGCAATTGATGATACAGAAAGCAGAAAACAACAGCAGGAGGCCATTGTTTGTTCATTGGACAACCCTGATGATTGTGAAGCTTGTGGCAGTTGATCCACAATTCCATCCATAAGTAAAAAGGCAACTGTCCATTTTAATGGGCAGTTGCCTTTTTTTATCCCCTAACGAAACCCTGACCCAACCTTAAGCCCAGCCGGCTTATTTGGTATACACAATATTGACTTCCTTAGGAGCAGAAACATCCGACTTTAGGCTTCCATCACCCTGCTTAACATGCTTGACATAAACCAAGCCATATGGTGTAGGGAATGTTCCTTCTACCCATTCCAAATCCCCTAAGTGTGGATCAATTAACAAGGTCTTAGATCCAGGCTCTAATACCTCCACCCCTAGAACATGCTTGCTCAACCAAGCTGTAGGCCCTGAAGCCCAACCATGACTTAGATTATGTCGGAGCTTATCATAGCTATACCCACCATAAGAGGCATGAACATCAACTTTACCCTCCGGTACAAAATCATCTATTCGCCCTGCATTTTCTAACCACTCAATATTAAAATCCTCCCAGAAAGTAGTCGCTCCCAAATCAATAATTCCTCCCCAGTACTCACGAATATTTTCTATGGCTCCTTGATAATCCCCAGCCTTGGCCTTGGCCTCAAGCATATAATAGCCATAAAAAGTAGAAAAATCAGCAACTCCATTTTTGGAGACCTCTCGGTTGGCTTTTACAGGATCCATAATTCCTGTCAAAGACATAAGGGAAGCCGCTTGTTTCGATCCAGCGTGTTTGGGACGATAAGTCTTTAATTTAGCAGACATGGTTGCTGCTTCTTTGGCCATTTCTGAATTTTCCAAAACAGTAAAAATAGCTGCAGATGCATCAAAAGCCCAAATCAGCATGGATTGTAAACCGGCATGAATGGCTGCCGGATTTTCACTTGATGGCCAATCTAAAAAGCGTGTACCATCCAATTTTTCTTTGTTCCCTTCTACCCTGCTCGACATATGACGCAGAAGCTTAGTTAAATATTCTTCTTGTTCCTTCAAATAAGCCTTGTCCCCATGGTGCAAATACCAATCCCGATGAATAATGATCCACCACATAGAATAAGTGCTGATCCCATTCATCCATTCAGGCATGGGTGTAATGTCACGAATCAAGTCAAGGCTTTTTGGCACCACTTCATTGTAGCCAAATACAGCATTGATGGTAGAAACTTCCGGATGTAAATCACCTACCCATACCAAACGGTCTCTTTTGATGCCATCCCAAAGATACTCCTGCATATTCATATGAACTGTATAAGCACCCATCTCCCAAATTTTATTCAGCCGCTCATCATTGCTTTTAAAACTCCCCAAATAAGGGATGTCTCGGTAGGTTAATATGGCATTGGCTTCTTTGAGCAACAACTCTTTGTTCGGATCAACCAGGTCTATACGGGCATACCTAAAACCCGAATTGCCAATTTCCAATTTACCAAGCCAAGGTAAGGAAACGATAAAGTCCCTCATCGCATGATCATTGGTGGCTCCCTGAAGGGTATCTATAGAAGACATGGCCTCAGTTACAGATTCTCCCAACCTTATGCGCACCCGAACCGGGTCTTTGGAGCCAATCATGCCAGTGACCAATTGAATGCCTCCGTGAAGGTTAACCCCAAAGTCCAACAGGATACCGGGCTTTTCTGTTGCAGTACTCCTCATGACCAAAAAGTCTTGGTTGGAAGTAAGAATGGCCTGCCCGATCGGTTGTCCCAATAGATGATTTTCATTCTTTATCAGTCCCTTATCCTCGGTAGATTTCCAAAATATTTTAACCGGGGCGATGTATTTCCTGGTTCTGGAATCATCTGCAATTTTATAATCCTTGCCATTATTAAACGCAGGAGGAAGCTGGCCAAAAGCATCGAAACCAATTGCCATTAACAGGGTCAAGGAAAAAACAAGCTTTAGGGGTCTTTGCATCACATTCATTAGATCTTGTCATTTTGGTTAAAAAGGCAAGATAAAATGAATAGTCCATAGTCCTGTCCTGTAGCTACCTGCCTAAGGAAAAATTATTGCCTCAACCCGAAATATTAAATAGGGTAGGTGCAGCTAACAAATTCAAGCCATTCAGAAGCTCCAGGATAAATCTAAAGCGTCTGATGATAGACCCTTAGCTGTATTAGGAAAAGATGTTACGCAATATCAATCTACTCCCAATTGACGCAATGTAGAATCAATCTTTTCATTCCACCTTTGTTGGGCGGAGCCATTGGTTCCATTTGAAGTTTCCCGGTCATATTCTTCCTGCATTTGGTTCATCTCTCTAAAGGCTTCCAAATAGTGAAAGGATACTTTTCTTTCATAATTATGGGGTTCTAATTGCAATGCCTCAAGTGTGTTTTTAAGTCGCTCTGTGACAATCTTGGCAATGTCAAAATGCCTTTGCTCGTGATTCAAGCCGTAGCTGTTGTTTCCACTCCTCACCCATGAGGAACTTTTTAACATATATGTTTTAAAAACCAAATCGACCACAATCTCCCCATTTTCTACCTTGCTATTGGACTCGTAACCTATACTTGCAAAAATGGAAGCTGCATAGTTGTTAAACCTGGGTCTTCCTTTAAAATCCTCCCAAGAAAGTGGCCTATCAGTGGAGTAGAAAACAGTATCCTTATCATTCGTCCCCTGGTAATCACTAATTTCTAACCGAACAGACTTCGCCAGTTTTTGATTATTGGCGGCGTCTTTCTTTATCCAATCGTCAAAATACTTGATGGACAAATTCACCGAACGTCTTAGAAAGGCTTCCAATAAATTAACTTGTCTAATCCCTCTTTGGTAACTTATCCCCCCTTGAAAATCCAACAAATCTACAAGTTCATCCCCTTTCTCCATGGCAAAGGTAAAATCCAGGTGAATGTCTCCTTCTACAGCCCCTGTCTTAGGGTTTTTGAGATTTTCTATAATTTTACAGTCTTTAACCCGAATCACTATAGGCCGCAAATTTTTATCTCCCGGATAAGCTTTCAAAATATACCCTTCCAATGCAGCTATGGTTCCGCCTTTTAAGTTTACCGTTTCCAGGTTATTCCCTCGCTCCAGGTCAACAACCACAAATGCCGTAGGGTTTTGGTCCGCTCTTTCATCAATGACCCGAGCAATATAATATTCATCCGGACTAAAAACCTGAGCAGCCACACGTAGAGGTATGGGTTCTAGATTGACTTTTTGAGCATTCCCTTCTTTACTTAACAACAGCATAGCCAGGAAAGCAATACACAGTTTAATTGGCCATAAATAATTTCTTATATAGCAACTTTTTAGTTTCATATCTATAAACCTTTAACCCCTAAGCTCCTCAACAGGTTTTATGGATTGCAAGATTAATGTTGTCAAAATAAAAACAATGGAAGACACAGGTTCTATTAAACCATTCAATTACAGGATTTCCCTGTCCTATTTCTTGGATGATTTGGCTTTAACATTGAAGTCCAGGCAGAGGTCTATCCAGTACGCCAAGTCCCTTTTGGTTCTAAGGGCTTCTTCACCAACATAACAATATCCCCTATATACCCTCCCCTTCATATGCATGGGTTGGAAACCGTTTACTTCGGCCACCTCTTCTAGTTTTTCAGGGTCAAATCTACACATAAGCCTTGGGCCGCTTACATTCACACACATCTTTTCATTGACTAAAAATGCTAGCCCTCCAAACATCCTTTTTTCTTCAACCTCCATTTGCCCAACTTCATAAAGATATTCCCTAACCCTATCTGCAAGTTGTTCATCATATGCCATGGTCCTTTATTTTTGTGTTCCTCAAATTACCAAAATAGGATCAGAAGCACATCTTTATACTAAACTTTTCTATGAATAAAGTAAGAGAATAATGCCTTATAATTTTTCACCTTACACAAAAAGCCTAATATTTTGAAGATAAATTCTAGAATAACCATCCTTTTCAAGTTATTTTTAACCAATCAATCGTTTTACACTTATCCCCAAGGCTAACCTTTTCAATAGAAGCTTTGACAATTACTCACTTTGGCCGGATTCCTACTTCATTTAATATGACAAACTATTGCCCTATTTTAACCCAAACCTTGAAAAAGCTTCACCACCTCATTGTCCTTACTTCCCTACTTATAATTACGCATCCTATTAGGGCTCAAATTAAAACCGAAGTCCGCTGGGAAAATGGTAGCCCGTCTCTACTTATCGATGGAGAAAACCACCCGCCATTTGCTTATATGTCTTACTTAGGGGAAGAGAAATACTACAGGGAAATAGCAGCCACAGGGATCCATCTGTACAATTTCCCTGCATATTTGGGAGAAGGAGGCATCAATACCTCCTCAGGTATAGGCGCATTTAGAAATGCGATCTGGAAAGGGGAAAGTCAATATGATTTTTCAAGTATAGTGACCGATTTTGAAAAAATACTTGGTGCAGACCCAAATGCCAAGATAGTCATTCGCCTATATTTGGATCCTCCTCGCTGGTGGACTTTGGCCAACCCCTCTGCTGCAGCACAACTGCCGGATGGAAGCTTGTATCGCCAATGCTTTGCCTCCGATGAATGGAGGGAAAAAACCAAAGTAGCCTTAGAGGATTGTTTAGATTGGTTGCTAACATCCAAATACCGTAATCACTTGGCAGGCATCCATGTGGCCAGCGGTTTTACAGAAGAATGGTTTTATCATCCAAAGCAGTACCAAGACCAAAATCCGGTTCGATTGCAAGCATTCCGAGACTGGTTAAAGAAAAAATATACTACGGTCCATTCCTTAAGAATTGCCTGGAACAAGCCCACTATTACTTTTGCCAATGCCCAATTGACCAATATTGATGAGGCTGTTGACAATGTCTCATGGAGAAATCCTGCCAAAGACATCAACTATATTGATACCTATCGATTTCATACGGAAGTAATGGCAGATAATATTGCCTATTTCTGTAAGGTTGTCAAAGAGAAAAGCGAGGGAAATTTATTAACAGGGGCTTTTTATGGTTACCATTATTTTGTCACTGATCCAAGGCGGGGACATGGAGCCTTGTCCAAATTATTGGAAAGCCCGGACTTGGATTACTTGTCTAGCCCAAATGTCTACAACAGGGTGGTAGGAGAAGACTGGCCGGCCATGGTCGCCATTAATTCTGTGCATAAACATGGCAAACTTTGGTTGGCAGAAAATGATACGCGGACTTCAAAAACTACTTTGCTAAAAGACCAATCTCAAGGAATAGCTCCTCCGGGACAATATGAAGGAGGGGTTTGGCTTGGCCCAAAAAGCCTCAAAACTTCTGTGGCTTTATTATGGAAAAATGCAGCACGGATGTTGGCCTATGGCTATGGAGGCTGGTGGTTTGATATGTGGGGAGGCTGGTTCAGTGACCCAGAGATGCTTCAAGTATTGGAGAAAACCCAGACATTTTACAATAAATACAGCCCTCAAAACCCTGAGAAAATGGCCTCATCTGTTTTGTTGGTGGTGGATGAAGAACTTTCCTTTTGGGACAAAAGTTATGGACGGCTTACGGAAAAAATACTATCCAACCGCTATCCTATTGCCAAAACAGGAAGTGTTTATGACCTCTTTCTCCGCAGTGATTTACCTGAAATTAATGCACAATCTTACCAAGTAATTTGGCTAATGGGCATGCTCCGGCTAAGCCCTGATGAAGAGGCTAAAATTAAAATGTGGCAAGAAAGGGGAACAACTGTTTTATGGACAAACGATAAAGGAACAAGCCTATACTTTCCGGGAAAAGCCGGCCAATTAATCCCTGAAAAATTCCAATGGAGCCCTTCCGAGTTAAGGGAAATTTGGAAGAAGGCCGGTGTGCACCAATACATTGCTACAGAAGACATCTTTTATGTGGGCAGAAATTGGCTGAGCGTACACAGTGTCGCTGGTGGGGACAAAAGCATCCAACTCCCCTATTATGCCCAAGTCATTGATCCTTTGACTAACAAAGTAATGTCAGATTCCACCAAGCTAATCAATGTCAGGATGGATAGCTTATCCACGGTTCTCTTTCGCGTTCACCCTTTATAAGCCTCCTAATTAATACTTTTAAATTTAAAATACTGTTTACCTGAACCTTATGGTCTTTTTTTATATTTTGCAGGTATAAAACGCCTACAACCATACATTTAAACCAACATGAAGTTTTTACTACGCACTTATTTTCCGCTATTGTTATTGCTACTATTTCAATTTTGCATCTCCCCGGAAGATGTCAACAAGACCATTGACGACGAAGAGGAAGAAGAAGAGGAGGAAGAGGTAGTACTGGAAGATCCCACTGACCTGCCTTTTACCGTCCAATGGTCCATCAACAAAGAAGGTGATGAAATTGGAGGATCCTTTTCTCCATTTTTACACCTGACTGAAAACGACCTTTACTTGTACAGTCCCTATAGTGGCAAGGGCATTGTATCTATGAACAAAAACAGCCAAGAGGCCAATTGGAACATTGAAAAAGCCAGTATAGGCGTTCCCTACGTCATGAAAACAATTGGGGATCACCTTTGGGCCATGACCTACGATATCAACAATCCCACGGTAATCAAAGTGGATCCTTCAGATGGCAATGTGCTCTTTGAAAAGCCTTCCGGAACATTCCCCTCCGGTCAGGTAGATGGAAATTGGTTTGGCTTAAGAAAAAGGGAAACCTCCCTATATCAGGTAAGCTTGGAAACAGGGAATGACGAGGTCGCCTGTGAGGAGCTGACAGTAGACAATATTAGAAATTTCCTTTTTAAAGATGAGCAGCTGGTACTGATGGTGATCCGTGGAGGCAGGAATTTACTTTCCATAGATCCCAATACCTGTAATGAATACTGGGAAGTTTTCAATTATGACGAACCCAACTATGGTCACCTCAACTATTATTCATTTGCCGTGGATCTTGGAAGCACTATTCTAAGTGTCAGCCGTGATAATTTCATCTTGCGTTCTCCTACTACAGGAGCAGCAGAATGGAAATACCCGGAAGGTTTCAATAATAATACCCTCGACCTGACGCAAATGCTTCATTTGGAGAGCAAGAAGTCCTTGATCTACCACGACAATGAATCCGGAAAAGTAGTGGCCATCAACTGGTCTTCCCAATCCAAAACATGGGAATCTCAAATTCAAAATAGGGATATTGGGCAGTTATTTCTGGTCAAGGAAAGACTCTTTCTTTATACGAAGAATAATTTTCTATACGAGATCGATGTAGACAATGGTCAGACCATCTCGGAACGTGAAATAAAGGAACTCTATCCATTTGAAACCGCCAGCATTTCCTTTGCCATCAATCGCCTGGAAGACTATTTTGGTGAAAAGTATTTTAGAATCTATGGAGATGAAATTTATTACACCACTGAACAAAGCCTCTTGGTTTCAGCCCGGTTAGACTAACATTTACTTGATGCGTTCCCTTCGACAAGCTCAGGGGACGCGTTTTAATATACCGGAAAGTAAATTCCTCCACGTCTATTAGTGATTATCTATATAAAATCTCATAGATTTCAGGTAAGCCTAGACCTGATTGATTGTAGGGTAAATAAATAAGTCTGAAGAACTCCAATAACCAGAGCTTTCGCCATTGGAAATGTTAAAAACGCAGGATAATTTTGGCGGTATTGTTGCTTTTTTTCTGCAACAATGCTGACAAAATCTCTGTTAGTTCGCTTGTCTACGGTATTTCCCCGAGACCTTACAATTCAAACTAACGCTTAATAGTTTTTGATGGCTATCGCTGAAAAGTATTACATCCTAAAATTAAACGCAACCCCGGCAGGGGTGAAACTTTTGTAGAAACGGGTGAAAACCCGTGTCAATGCGTTTGAACGTCAATTGATTTTGGCGGTATTGTTGCTTTTTTTCTGCAACAATGCTGACAAAATCTCTGTTAGTTCGCTTGTCTACGGTATTTCCCCCGAGACCTTACAATTCAAACTAAAGCTTAATAGTTTTTGATGGCTATCGCTGAAAAGTATTACATCCTAAAATAAAACGCAACCCCGGCAGGGGTGAAACTTTTGTAGAAACGGGTGAAAACCCGTGTCAATGCGTTTGAACGTCAATTGATTTTGGCGGTATTGTTGCTTTTTTCTGCAACAATGCTGACAAAATCTCCACGACATTTAACCCTATTTACAAATCCGAACTAAACAAAAAACCCCCTAACAAATCTAAATTTGTTAGGGGGTATGTACTGTTAATCGTAGAAATTTATTTTTTCTCCAAAAGCACTTCTGCATGTACTGCTACTTCACTCCATGTTTTGCTTACACCATCTTTACCGGTATGTAAAGCTTCACAAGCCTTATTGATAGAAGCCACGGCATCAAGCGCATCCCAGTTTTCCAAGTCCATCACACCATCAAAAATAAACTGGGTATCATTCACTGTAGAATACTCCAAAGGGATATTTTGAGTGGATCCGTTCAAGGTTACGTCAATAGAACATTTGTTACCACCTTCTACTTTAAACACGCCTGAGATCAATTCTGTATTTTCCATTACACCAAAGAAGAATTCTAAGATTTTAGGATCTCTTGTTCCGGTGGCATCATTGGTAAACAAGCTGCTTACAGGAATACTAAATTCCGTACCATTCATGGCTTCCAAGGCGGTAGCTCCTTGTCCAAAATTGCTAATATTAATTTTGGTGAATTGACCACCCACAGGTACTTTCTCTGTGGTTTTATAAGCCACAAAGCTTACCTTGGTAGAATCTTCCACCAAACTAAAGTTGTTCTCAACTACAACCTCTGATTCAGTTTCGGTGCTTTTATTGGCATTGTTACAACTAAAATTAGCAAGCAATAAAAGGCTTAAGGCAATTAGTTTTAAGTTTTTCATGGTTTTTTTAAGTTAAAAATCTTACCAAATTTAAACATATTATAGGGGCAATTAAAACTAATGGCAAATCATTTTTAATATACTTTAAGCTTGATTTATTTTGATTCCTAAAAGGAAGGTCCTATTTGATCAATCCCTTAGTAAACAAAAGGATATCCTATTATGGGATCTGTTTCAGGTGGGTAATAGGGAATATTACATTCTTGGGTACTAGGATTTATTTGCTCAACCCTCTTCCAAAAACAATGGCAAAAAAATTTACCACAGCCATTCAGACCTTAGGCGGTTGAGTTTTGCCTAATCTTGGATGGGCTACTACCCATCCCAAATTTTACACCGCCCTTTCTTTTTATTGGTCGCCATTTTTGCTCAAGTCCTGCAAAAATACTTTTACACTTTGTTCCATTTTAGTGGTGACTGTGTCCAGGTCATTAAAATTCGGATTTTTCAAAACCTCCCACTCCAAAATGGAATGGGGATGGGTAGAAGCCCTGTAATGAGCCCCCATTTCTTTTTCATCCATTAAGGCTAAATATTGCTTTTGTACCTGCTTATTTTGTCCTGCCAGCCAAATTTCAAAACTTGCCTTTTGATGATTAAAAATAATGACCAGTTTTAATTGTTCTGCTTTTAACTCCTTGGTAGAAAGCGAAAAATAGGTGAAATCCATAGCCCCCTGATTGAAACTACCCATTTTATACTCCCGATGTTTATCCCTTAAATGCCTTCTCAGAGACTGCATATAGTCTATTATACCTTTGTAAACCCTCACTATATCCCCGGTTTGAACTAGTTTTTGGTATTCAGAAAAACCATCGTGCATCGATTTCTTCTCTATTGAAGCGTTTAATGAAATTGAATTTAATAGGCAAAACCTTATAAGCCAAAATAGATATGCTTTTAGGCGCGGATATCACTTCAAAATCAACCTACCTCCAGTCAAAAAGGGACTATTCCGCATTACGCGCTACCTTAATGCTGTTTTGTCTTCGAGGATTGAAATTTTCACGGCCTAAAGGTACAATGCGAAATGGGAAAGAAATGGGATTTTGGGGTTTATTGGTTGAAATTTAAAGTTAACCTAGCATAGGTATACATAATTGGATCCACTATCCCCTAAAGATATTAATAAATTAAAATACAAATATTATCATCCCACTCTTAGTTTAGCAGCGTCTTTCCATAAATAATGTGGCAAGGGTTCGCTCAATTCCCACTTCACACTCATTGGTTTTGATCCATAATAATCGTTCAGACTTCCTTCGCCAATAAAAACATACCCCATGGTATTACCATATTCATCTTTTACCTTTTCCCTTACAAATAAAAGTATCCGCCTATTGATTTCACGGTGCTTGATATAAGAAATTCCTTTAGTTGTTTCAGGACCGGCAGAATTTTGGGATTGCCAGTGAAATAAATATTCATTGATTGCATAATCTTCGTACATGGTGGTAGATGAAAAGTTTTCATCTGACTTAATTAAGTTAACAAAAAGTAACTCTGTATTTAATTCTGTATTTAGGGCCACCCCTTCCCTACTTGAAGATTTTTTTTCAAAAGTACTTAAACCGAATCCTGCTAAAATCTGATCCCTGGTATATCTAGAATGAACCTTAAGCGGCTGTTTATAAGGTAAGGAAATATTTAGCTCCTTGAAATCGATTTTATCAATCAAAAATTCTAATACTTCAATGATTTCATTCAAGAGAACTTTGTTCTTCCCTATTTCACAAATACTGTCCTTAAGAGATTTAAAACCACCTTCTTTTTGCCAAATATCATAGTGCAACATCAATAACATGAGATGCTTTTCTTTTGTCACTTCTTCAGGATTTACCTGAAAATTATTTCTCGCTAAATCGAGAATAAATTTAAAATAACTAGTGGATTTTGTTGATAACCATTTATTCCAAATAGCACTGACTATAGGTTTTTCATTTAAATCATCAAATTCTTCCACAACTCCGGCTATTTGGCAAAGCCGACTCCAGCTACCTCTCTTGTAAATAGATTGAATAGGGATATTATAAAACCCTAAAAAGTTTCTAAGATTTAACGGAAGTTTTGTTTGATGCTTGAAATTTTGAATTTTAAGTATTAGTTGTAACCTGTTTAAAGAAGTCGCTGAAGCTATATTCTTTAAAATTATTTCTTTAGCCTTCCTTTCTAAATTGACTGAACACCCTAAGGGCAAATGCGGAAAATTGTCTTCAATTTCTTTGATAACGGATGTCGAAGTTTTACCAATTAATGCTCGAAACTTATTCTCAAAATTGTACTCTGGCCTGGAATTTCCAACAAAATCTAAAACTGTTAAACATTCCTTATCATTTGATAGGCGTAAGCCTCTACCTAATTGTTGAAGAAATAGCGTCAAACTTTCAGTAGGTCTCAAAAACAACACTGTATCAATTTCAGGAATATCCACCCCTTCATTAAATATATCAACCACAAACAAGTAGTTAATTTCCTTATTTAAGATTTGATTTCTTAAAGAATCTCGTTGTTCGTTGTTTAAACTCGTTAAGTATGCTGCTTTTAGTCCTGCAATCAAAAACTTTTGAGCCATGAACTTCGCATGCTCTATTGACACACAAAAACCAATGGCTCTAACATTGTTTAAATCTTTTGTGTAATGCTCCAATGAATTAATTATATCCCTAACTCTTCTGTCGGAAGAAGTATAAATATTAGTCAACTCACTTACCTTATATTTTCCTTTTTCCCATCCAACATTCGATAAGTCTATATTATCTGTAATTCCAAAATATTGAAAAGGGCAAAGTAATTTTCTGTTTAAAGCCTCAGGAAGTCTTATTTCTGCAGCTATTCGGTTATGAAAATCTTCTTGAATATCCCCACCGTCCATTCGCTCCGGAGTAGCAGTTAGTCCCAAAAGTACTTTGGGATTAAAATAGTTGATTATCCCTCTGTAGGTATTTGCAGTGAGGTGATGACATTCGTCTATTACAATATAGTCATAATAGTCAGGAGATAAATTAATTGAATCTAAGCTATTATTGATAGTTTGAATTGATGCAAAAACGTGTTCAAAACTATTAGGAACCTGACCACCAACCCATAACTCGCCAAAATTATTATCCCTAAGTATTCCTCTATAGGTTGAAAGTGATTGAGATAATATCTCAACTCTATGAGCTAAAAACAAAAGTTTACTTGACTTTTTTTCTGTTTTAAATTGCTTATAATCAAATGCTGAAACCACCGTTTTCCCTGTTCCGGTAGCTGCAACTACTAGATTTCTATAACGACCATGAACCGACCTTTCAACTTCAAGTTTTTCTAATATCTCAGACTGAAAAGGGTAAGGTTTAACATCAAAAAACGAAATATTTATGTTGGTATTTTGAGAATTTTTACCCTGGCTTAAATTTAAAATAAGTTTTTCCTTCCCCGACTCACCATCAAACAATTCAAAATCTTCACTTTGCCAATAAGAATCAAATGTCTTTTGAAACTTATCAATTATATGACTAACCTCTTTTGTTGTGACTTTAATATTCCACTCTAAACCATCAGTAAGAGCGGATCGTGAAAAATTAGAAGATCCGATGTATCCTGTATGAAAGCTCGTATTTCTGTAAAACAAGTAGGCTTTGGCATGTAACCTTTCATTTCCAGTATTATAGGAAATTTTTACTTGGGTATTTTCTAATTTTGACAATAATTGAATTGCCTTATAATCTGAGGCACCCATATATGTCGTTGTAATCACTCTCAATTGACCTCCTCTTTGGGTAAATTCTTTTAATTCTTTTTCAAGAATTATTATCCCTTTAAATTTTATGAAGGAAACCAATAGATCAATTCTATCAGATGATAAGATTTCTTTTTTCAATTCACTTTCTAGTGACAACCCAGTATTCCCTCCTGTAAAAAGTTCGCTATGAATTAATCGAGTATAAGGTGTAATTTCCTTTAGACGTAAATTAAGGTCAGAAAAATGAAAGTCTACTTTTGAAAATACTGCTTTCAAAATCTTACCTTCTACTTCAATCAGATCTTTAACAAATTCCTCTTCCTTGAGCTCTTCTTTCAAGAAAAGGATAATTTTATTGGCTATCTTAATTTGTATTTCTAACTTGCTTTCCCCGTCTTTCTCACTCTTTACAAAATCAAGGGCACTTTTAATGGTTCGAGAGATATGTTGTGCCAGTAAACTTGAAGCCTCTCCTTTATCAATATTTGTTTTGTTGATATAAAAGTCACCATTATCTAACTCATTTATTTTTTGAGTAACTAACTGAGTTACTAACTCCTCGTAAATACCCTGATTCATAAGACCTTATACTTTTTCATAAAACAATTAATAAGGATTTGAAATAAAAACAACTACTTTTTCACATCCCCAAAGGGGGGAGTAAAGTAAATTTGAATTTAAAAAATTCATTTGTAATCATTATAACCACTGAAAATAACTACGACAAACTCTTTTGTCATTCAGTCATTTCATTACCCCCTACCCCAAAAACTCCCCAATATGCCATAAAATCCCTGAAGGGTCATGTAGAAAATATTCGCTGCCCCAATCATTGGTGACGATCTCGGAAAGGCGGACGCCTTTGTATTTTTGGGGAAGTTGGAGGGCTTTTGTTTTTTCCAAATGCTTGGCCAAATCCTCCACCTCCATAAAAACCATGGTATTGTCTACCCAGTCTTGGACATAGGCATCCTGCAGGTAGAAGCCAAAAGTACCGGACTTGAAATAAGACATCTTCTCGGAAAGCACCAGCTCCTCAAATCCAAAGTCCTGATAAAATTGCCGGGAAATGGTATAATCCTTAGCCCCAATAAATGGCCGAATTGACTTGATTGTATGTTCCATAAATTATGCTTATTAATCCAAGAAAGAATTAATGAAGATAATTATTATAATATGAAATAGCTTAAAAAAAACCAAATGGGTCAATTCCATTTGGTTTTTTCGGTATAGATGGAGTGTAATTTCCTGATGAGCGTTTTTCTTCTTAAGCTTTAACATTCACTTTAAAGAGATATTCAATAAGCAGTTTATTAGCTTAACCTACGCTCATCAATTGTCTGTACCATTTGGTCGCAACTTTCGAATCAGCCAAGCAACAACCTATACCTCCTTATGCATCAACTCCCAAAGCTCCACTACTTCCTCTTCACGCCAGTTCTGGTTTCGCTTTGTTTTCTTTGAGGCTGGTTTCACGGATTTTTTAAAGCATCTTACCAACTGAAAACGACCGCCTTCAGCCAGCTCTTTTTCTATGGGATGTTCTTTGGTCAGCTCCGTGATTTGAGCCAGGTTAGAAAATAAAAGCAGCAGTTTACCATAAGGCAGCAAGTGTTTCTTCGCCTCTAAAAAAAATTCAGGGAATAGTTTTTCATTGTAATAGATGCCTGTATCCAGGTTTTTCACAACATTGGAGGAAGGTAGCCATGGAGGATTAAAAACGATCAGCTCAGTTTGTTTATCCCATTTTCCAAAAAGGTGTCCTTGATCCAATTCTATTTTCCTTGACAATTTGGTGTCTCCCATATAGGCTTTTAGCCCCAGGATCGCATTCGGGTTCGTGTCGGTTCCAAAAACTTTTTGGAAACCACACTGTACCATTTGTAAGGAGAGAATACCACTTCCCACACCAATGTCTATGGCTGTTTTTTTAGGCCCTGTGTATCGTTTTAGCCACTGGTCAAACTGTGCCAAATGATCAAAACGTGTAGGGAAATAGGTGCCATAATAAGGGTGCAATTTATTCCTTAGTACAGGAATGGAAATCCCATTTTTGTACCATTCCCAAGAACTGTTTAGTCCCTGCACTTGAGGAAAAGTCAGCAAGAAATCACTATTGTCGGGGTACAATTCTTCCAACCAGCCTATAAAAGGGGCCTTTTTAAGTGCCAATTTGTTGGCAGCAATTTCTATCAAAACAAGGCTGGAAAGCTTCTGGTAAGCAGAACGGTACTCGCACTGGTCTTGAAATGACTTTTGAGTGAATCTTTTTTGTAAGTGGGTTTTCAGGGCTTTTAGCAGCATTAGCCCATTGCTATAGCGCCCACTAATCAACACCGGATTACCGGCCTCTAATAATTGAATAGTAAGCAAAACATCTGTCTCTTCATTAAATTTGGCACATGCCCTTGCCAAGACAAAGGGTTCGGGTTTATTAGGATGAATTGCTTTATTCATATTTTTTGTTCTTTTACGTATAGGCTTATTTAATAGTGGTTAAATTTTTAAGGCTCGCGGAAAATTATGATTCTCCTATGGTTATTCTAGAGCCGGATCAATTATATGTGGATAGGAAAATTGGCGGTTCTGAAACCTAAGAATGTGCTCTTTTACAATAATTCCTTTGTCTATATTGATGGCATTTTTTATGGTGCTACTCCTATCCCAATTTTCTCTACCTTCCACCACAATGGGTAAATGAACAATTAAAGCAGCTGAAATAGATCTTGAAGCACTTTCCCAAAAATAACTAGGGGTATGGTCAACAGCATAATAATCTATGCCATCAATACTGATCATCGGATCTTTAAAAGTGGTGGGCTTTGCAAAATAAAACCCCATACCCTTATCACAACTGACATCAATAAATAGTGAACCCGGGTTGAGCATTGATTTTTCCTCTTCCAGCACATAATTAATGGGATCATCAGTATCCTGATAAGTTCCATTAATTATAATTTCGGAGGCATTAATTAATTCAATTAAAGGCCTTTCTTTGCCATCATGTTCCACCACAATTAATCTTGCCTCCCCTTCTTCCCCTTTTCGCAAGCGAGTATAATGTACATCCAATACTTCCTCTCTTACTTCATGATCGGGCCTTTGGATACAAATGGTAATGTCTCGGAATCCATGGGCCTTTAAGGCATATATGGCTCCTCTACTTACCGCCCCAAAGCTCAAAATAATTACCTTTCTCTGGTTACCATAGTGCCCATCTATGCCTTTCAGCTGCAAGGCATGAATCACTGCACAATAACCAGCCATCTCATTATTTTTATAAAATGTATGCCTTCCAATTTGCCCGCTTGGACTCCACACATACATGTCTTCAAAAGCAATTAGAGTCAGCTTTTTATCTATAGCAGTTTGAGTAACCTGTTTTTGTTGTGCACAATGGGGGTACCCCCAAAGTAGACCACCTGTTTTGAGCTCCTCGAGGTCTGCAAGTATTGGTTTTGCAATAATGACAGACCCTATATCTGAAAGTAATTCACTTCTAGTAGCAATACCACCTGAAAGTGCAGCAATCTCCTGATCAGATTTATTGAATGGTAATCCATAACCTTTCTCAAATACAAGTTGTCTCCGAGTTTTTTGTGGAAGTCTTTCTAAATGTTCCGGATGAATTGGTACACGTCTTTCATCTTCTTTTTTTGAAGTTCCTATTACTCCTATTTTTAATAGCGCCATATAATTTTTAAGCTTATTAGCGAACTGCAAGGCAATGACAGGTGCAAAACGCTGGATTTAAATTACTCCTCAATCGTAATTCTAGCTTCCAGGCATTAAGTTGGCTTCTAGTGTTAAGTAAAAAAAGGCAAACTATAGGCCTCATAACCTATACTGCGGTGTCATCCTAAGGTATCCCACCTCCTATCAATGGGATTAGAAACTGAAAAAAGTATAATATCAGCCCAGTATAAAATTGGGAAAGGTAGGTAAATGACTTAAGATCAATATTACTTGGTCAAAGGTACTTTAATTAAATCCATTACAACGTTAATCTAAAATTATTAAAAAAGAAATACCAATTAATTTAAAAAGCCCAATGGATTGCTCCATCGGGCTTTTTTATGCTCTGCTTATTTCTTCTTAATTTAAATGGTATTGTTTAGGTGGATTCCTGTATTACTCCACAGGCTACCCTTGATCCGGCATCACCGGAAGGTTGGGAAGTGAAATCATCGGCCTCAGCGTGTATAATTACCGCCTTGTTTAGGATATCTGAATCCTGTCCATCACCGATAGACCATCCGTCTACCACCATCACAAGCGATCCCAGACCATCTTCACCAACGGTCAAATTATTTATATCACCGGCATGAAATTCACCTTCACCTCTTTTGCCGTGTTCTTCCCCCTCAGGGTTCCAATGTCCCCCGGCTGAAGTAGCATCTGCAGCACTGCAATCTCCGTTTTCATGCAGGTGAACCGCATGCTTTCCAGTTGACAAATTATTTACTGACAATACCAACTTGACCTTTCCTTCAGCTGTTTGGTTAAAGGTGGCCGTTCCTGAAACCTCACTACCATTTGCCCCTGAGAGCACAGCCATGGCTGACTGCTCGGCAGTATCGGTTTCGCTTTCCATATTGTCCATCTGATTTTCTGTAATTTCTATTCTATCGGTAGCACTTTCCTCGGAATTATTGGCTCCGGGTCCACAGGCAACTGCCAAAGATAAGGCCCCGATAAAGAGAAAATAATTAAGTGTCTTCATAATCATAGTAGTTTATTTCAATACAAACTACTATCAAGGAAAAACTATGCCAAAAATCGATATTTTCAAATATTTTATAACAATAAGCAGATACAATAAAACTAATACCGGATTACATCCGGGGGAAAATCCCCTCTATAATCCATACAAGGGGACTTGGGGGAAATTTGCAGCTTTCATTTGGCCCTTAAAAAGCTCGGCTGCGCCAGTCCCAAGAGCAATCAAATGGCTTTGCCCACCTTGGCCAAGGTTTTTTGGTCAAAACGACCTTCCAGCTCAATGACCATAAATTGCTTGTCATTGTCTGACCTGATCATCAATACCAAGCCATCGACAGCATCCTTTCCTTTGGAATAAATTGACAAGCCACTGTCCTTGTCTGTGGCGTCCATCATCAGCTCATAGCGTTCCCTGTCCAGCCCTTTGCTTAGCTTGCGGAAATCTGCCAGTGCGCGAGAACCACTCACTGGAAGCTTAAAGAATTTCACCCGCTCTATGCTTTCAGTAATGGCATCCAGATTGGCCTCTTCTATTTCCAGATTCCAACCTTTGGCAAAATCCAAAATGTTTCCGGCAAGATCCAGATGAAAGAAATCTTCTTGCCCCTTGTATTGCTTGTAAAGCTGGTCTACACTTTTGCTTTGCGCATGTACTGCGCTAGGAAGGGCGATACAAAGCATCAATACTGCTATAATTGCTATTCGATTCATGATACAGTGATTAAATGTTGATTGTTTATTTTTGTTTCTTTGCCCGGCCATACTCTTCCATTCCAGGCAAATTAGTATTTTCAGAAAGCATGTTAAGGTCTTGGTAAGTAAAATCCCCCAGCATGCTTATAAAGGTAAATTCACTGGTGGACCCCGATACCATAAGCAATTCCTTGATCCTCCCTCCTTCTTCTCTGACCATAAATTTCAGGGAACTTTCCTTGTCTCTCACATCCATCAGTTCCTCGTAAAGGTTCTTTTTCAGTTCTCCCATGGCTTCATCAAACAAGCTCAAGCCGCCTATTTTTTCTGCTGAGAGGATTCTTATTCCTTTGATTCTGGTGATCAATTCCATAAGATTTTCGGCATCTTCATCCTCTTGCTCCATATTGGAACTGAGAAACCCTCCGGCCATTTGCATCAATTTGGGGCTGATGTATACCCGAGAAAAACGTTCATCCTGCCGGTATTTCTCATAAAACTTTTCTATCACTTCAGTCTGTGCCTGTAGCCAGCAGGGCAATAGGCAAAGTGCCAAGAGTATTGTCTTTTTCATCGCTAATTGTTTTTATCGTTTTCATACCAATTCGCAGCTGAATTGAGGTATTTGATCTTTTCCATGCTTTCCAGGTGACTGGTGCCTTTCTTGAGGTTAAACTGAATTTTACCCATTACCTCCACCACTTGCCGGTAGGCGCGGGCTTCTTGCTCCTGTTCATAGCTGCGGTAACCCCACCAACAAGCTGCCACTGTAAGAAAAGCCAGCATAACCGCCGCCATTTTCTGCCAGGGGAAGTTTTGTAAAGGCAGGTGAATTCCTTTTGGTCGCTCTGCGCGTAAGGATTGAATCCCCGAATAGAAGGTTTTTAGCCCTCCATCCTCCGGCGCTTCCTCAAGTGCCTCGAAAAGTATTTTTTCTTCCGCAACTGAGGTTTCTCCTTTCCAGTATTTTTCCCACAAATCCTTGTGCTTATTTTCCATAATTTTCCAGAAATGATTTCAATTTTTTCCTAGCCCGGTGCAATTCCACCTTTACCTGTCCTTCATTCAGCTCCAGATAAGTGGCCATTTCCTTATGTGTCAGCCCTTCAACCTCTCGGAGAAAGAAGATTTCTTTTTGTCGCACAGGAAGTTTTTCGATAAACTTAAAAACCATTTGGGTTTTCCTGCTGAAATCAACTGCTTCCACTTCTTCCATAGGCAAATCACCAATTTCCTCCAGTGCTCCCCACCTTCCTGCTTCCCTAATTTGCTGCAGGGCTTCATGCTTTAAGGTCTTCACCATCCACCCTGTAGGATTTTCTATGGTAGCAAGGTAATCCTGCTGCATAAACCCCTTGTACATGGTATCCTGCACCGCATCCTGCGCTTTATCCCGATCCTTTAACCATAGCAAGGCAAATCGATAGAGGCGGTTTTTTAAGGGCCATAAATGAGATTCAAAAAAGGACTTCATGTAGTAAGATGATGATCGAAAAACAAAAAGGTTACACTTTTCAGAAATTATTTTTTAAAAATTAAAGCATTAGGCGGAAATTACAAGACACCTATCCAAACAAGCGCCTTGTTTCAGGGTTTGTTAGACTAGCAACACAGTGCTAAGCATTCCCTACAAATCCGAGGGATTATCCCTGTTAAAAATAAAAAATATAGTTTGCCTCCTAACAATTTATTAATTTGCCTACTCAAAGGAAAGATAAAAAATAAGCATGCATAATAGCGAAAATCAACGACAAGAAATAAAGGACAAAAAAAAAGCCCCGGTAAAACCGGGGCTTGTGGTGATGAGTGGGCTCGAACCACCGACTCACGGATTTTCAGTCCGATGCTCTACCAACTGAGCTACATCACCGCTGAAAGTGATGCAAAGGTAGGTATTTGTTACTTTTGTACAAGCAATTTAATTAAAAAAATCGTGGAAAATTATTAACACATTCAATATGAGTAGCTTACCACAAGTGCTTTTTTTATTGGTTTTAGGTACAGCAGGGTATATTTTGTACAAGAGAATAAATTATATCCGAAAAACCATCCAACTGGGTCAACCCATAGCGCGCAATGACAATCCCGGTGAACGATGGAAAACCATGTTGCTGGTTGCCTTTGGGCAAAAGAAGATGTTCAAAAACCCAATTCCGGCCCTTCTTCACTTGGTGATATACGTTTCTTTTGTGATCATCAACTTGGAAGTTTTGGAGTTTATCATCGATGGTATCGCAGGAACCCATAGGGTTTTTGCCCCTTTCCTGGCCGGCTTTTATTCCATTGCCATGAATTTCTTTGAATTCTTGGCCCTTGGAGTACTCCTCTCCTGCCTGGTCTTTCTTGTACGCAGAAACATCACCAAGGTGCCTAGGCTAAATATGGTTGAGTTAAAGGGATGGCCAAAGTTGGATGCCAACCTTATCCTCATCATTGAAATTGTCTTAATGCTGGCCATCCTGACCATGAATGCTACTGATCAGATTTTGGCCTATCGAGGCATTGGAGGCTATATCCCACTGGGAGGCCTTTGGATAAGCGGAAGCATCCAGGGAATTTTCGAGGGGCTAGAGTCCGGAACGCTGGTATTGATAGAAAGATTTGCCTGGTGGTTTCACATCATTGGCATTTTAGCATTTGCGATATATGTCACTTACTCCAAACACCTGCACATATTCCTTGCTTTTCCAAACACTTGGTATTCCAACTTGGAGCCGAAAGGAAAAATGGACAATATGGATAGCGTCACCCAAGAGGTCAAAATGATGTTGGGCATGGCCGCAGAACCAGCTGCCAATGAAGCGGCGGAGATAGGTCGCTTTGGTGCCAAAGATGTCAATGACTTGTCTAGGGTAAACCTATTGAATGCCTTTTCCTGTACGGAATGCGGCCGCTGTACTGCAGAATGCCCGGCAAACCTTACGGGCAAGAAATTGTCTCCACGAAAAATAATGATGGACACCAGAGACAGGGCTGAAGAAGTGAGCCAAAACCTGCTTGCCGGAAAAAAAGGGCTGGATGATGGTAAATCTTTATTGGGTGATTATATTACCCAAGAAGAAATCAATGCCTGTACCAACTGCAATGCCTGTGTAGAAGCCTGTCCTGTAAACATCGATCCATTGGCCATTATTATCGAATTGAGAAGATATACAGCCATGGAAGAAAGTGGCAGCCCTGCACAGTGGAATGCCATGTTCCAAAATATTGAGACCAGCTTTGCCCCATGGAAATTCCCTCCAACGGACCGATTTAACTGGGCAGCAGATTTAAACAAAGAAGAAAAGTAAACGAACGATATTATGAGTGATACCTATAAAGCCCCAACTATGGCCCAAAAAATGGCTTCCGGAGATACTCCGGAGATTTTATTTTGGGTGGGTTGTGCCGGCTCATTTGACGACCGCTACAAAGCAGTAACCTTGGCATTTGTCAAAATATTAAATAAAGTGGGCGTAAACTTTGCCGTACTTGGAGACGAAGAAACCTGTACCGGTGATCCGGCCAGAAGAGCAGGAAATGAATTTCTCTACCAAATGCAAGCCATGAGCAATATTCAGGTATTGGACGGCTATCAGGTAAAAAGAATCGTAACTGCCTGCCCACACTGTTTCAACACCATAAAAAATGAATACCCGGCTTTGGGAGGTAATTACGAGGTAGTCCATCATTCCCAGTATTTACAAGAGTTGATCAATGAGGGCAAAATTGTGATGAAAGATGGGGGTGAGTTTAAAGGTAAAAAAATCACCTTTCACGACAGTTGCTTTCTGGGCAGGGCCAATGATGTATATGAAGCCCCCAGGGAAGTCATCAAAGCCTTGGACATGGAGCTTGTGGAAATGAAGCGATGCCGATCAAAAGGGCTTTGCTGTGGCGCCGGTGGGGCGCAGATGTTTAAGGAGCCGGAAGCCGGAAAAAAAGACATCAATGTGGAACGCACTGAAGAAGCCTTGCAAACAGGGGCCAAAACCATTGCAGTAGGTTGTCCTTTTTGCCTGACCATGATGACTGATGGGGTAAAAAACAAGGAAAAAGAGGCAGAGGTAAATGTGCTTGATTTGGCTGAATTGATTGCAAAAGACCAACAATTGTAGACAAAAAAAGGATATTGTTCGTCTTGTACAGGATGAGTTTTTAGGTTTTATACTTTTTTTGAGGGAACTTAAAAAAGATTTTGTATCATAATGAATGTATCTTCGTTTAATAGTAAAACAGCAACTATGCCTGTTAAATTTATAAATTTGATTCTGATAATAAATTAAAAGAGCCAATTATGTACGTACCATTTGATGATATGCCAAAAGATGCGAGAATTTGGGTCTACCAAGCAGACCGACCTTTTGAGGAGAAGGAGAAAGTTTGGATCATTTCTAAACTCGTTGCCTTCTGTAACCAATGGAACACCCATGGTGCAGAGATGCCAAGTTCTTTTGACATTAGGCTTGACCAATTTATTATTCTTTCTGTAGATGAAAGCAAGTTGGGGGCAAGCGGATGCTCCATAGACAGCTCTGTTAGGATCATTCGGGAGATAGAAGTTAAATTAAATCTGAATTTGCTAGACAGTGGCAAGGTGGCCTATATGGATGGAGAAAATGTTAGGGTGGCCTTTTTGCCTGAAATTAAAAATCACGTTTCAGCCGGTTCATTAAAGTCTACCAGCAAAATGTTTAATCCCAGTGTCAATAAAATTTCGGACTTGAATGAACAATGGCTTATTGAAGCCAATAACAGTTGGCTAAAAAAATACTTTGCTCATTAATACTGCCAGAGAAATAATAGTATGAGAAACATAAAGTTCACCCTCCCTGTAAGCCGCTGTTTACTTCCTGTTTTATTGCTTGTGCTACAAGCATCTTGTACCAGTTTGCAACAAAAAGCCCAGACCCAGTTCAACACCGGTGAATACCAACTGGCCATTGCTTCCTATTCCAAACTGTTAGAAAACGAGCCGGACAACAGTGAAGCCAATTTTTATATCGCAGAAAGCTATAGGCTTTCCAACAGAATAGAGAAAGCCACAGAATACTATGAAAAAGTCAATGAAGCAGATGCTACTTTCGACAGTCAATACCATAAGGGAAAGAGCCTGAAAGGGAAGGGTGAATATGAGGCGGCTAAGGAAGCCTTTGAAGCAGCCAAGACGCTGACAATGGACGACGAGAAAATAGCACTTGCCAATAAGGAAATACAAAACATTGATGCAATTGCCAACATTACTCCCATCTGGCCCAATCATGAATTGGAGAATTTTACCTTACTGAATACATCCGGATTGGATTACGCACCTGTGCTAAGTGAAAACCAATTGTTTTTCACCAGTTCCAGAGGAGCCAGAGGCATGTATACCGGCTCAGGCCAAGGCTATACTCGTTTATTTAAAACCAGGGCAGACGGCATTAATGTGGATGTGCAAGGAGTACAAACCCTAACAGAGTTTCAAAATGAATCGGGCCTAAATCAAGGAGCCATTGCCATAAGCCCCGACGGAAATAGGATCGTTTATGCCCGTGGCAACAGTAACCGCAAAGGTGACCTGCCTGAAGTTAGCCTTTTTTCTTCCACATTTAACGGCAGTGGATTTACTCAGCCGGCATTTATGGGGGTGAATGGAGAACCCGAGTACTGGAATTCTACTCCGGCTTTTAGTCCGGATGGAGAAACCCTCTATTTTGCATCCAACCGCCCCGGAGGTTATGGCGGAACGGATCTTTATAAAGCCACCAAGATGGCTTCAGGTAACTTTGGGGCCGGAGTAAATCTCGGTCCGGAAGTCAATACTCCCGGCAATGAAATGTTCCCCAGACCTTTGGCCAATGGTGAATTTTATTTCTCCTCAGACGGACATCCCGGCTTTGGTAAGTTAGATCTTTTCGTTTATAAAGAAGTGGAAGGGCAAAACAAAATAGTAAACCTTGGACCCAATTTTAATTCCGTTGCAGATGATTTTGGGATTTTCTTCACCAAATATCCTGAAGAAGGATTCATTACATCCAACCGTGAAGGTGGCAAAGGGGATGATGACATTTATTTCTTCAAAGATATGACCCCCGCACCAAAAGTGGTCAATGTAATGCTAAATGTAGTCACCAAAACCATTGCTGAAAACGGTGAGGAAGAGATACTTCCTCAAGTGCGGGTAATGCTTTATGATGATAAAAATGAAACGGTAGACGGTGACCTCAGCAGTCAATCAGGGCGCTTAAGATTCCCTCTAGAACCCGATGAAAACTATTCAATCATTGCCTCAAAAACCGGTTATTTCACCAAAAGCATCCCTTATACCACCATCGGAAAAACACCGGCAGAAGAGGATCTAATTCAAGATGTGACCAATATTTCCCTAGATACCACCATAGTTTTGGATCAGCTAATTCTGGAAAGAGCCATTGTGCTTGAAAACATTTATTACGATTTGGATAAGGCTGATATCCGACCTGATGCAGCCATTGAACTGGACAAGTTGGTGAAAATTCTTAAGGACAACCCGGGCATACGCATTGAGTTAAGTAGCCATACCGATGCAAGGGCCACAGATGCCTACAATGATGATCTTTCTCAAAGAAGGGCTGAATCTGCAGTAGCTTATATTGTATCCCAAGGTATTGCTGCAGACAGGTTGGAAGCCAAGGGATATGGAGAAAGGCAATTGATCATAGAAAATGCCCAAACAGAAGAAGAGCATCAAATCAACAGAAGAACGGAGTTTAAGGTTATAGAAATCACGGAGTAAAATGCTTACCTTTGCCTCTTATCTGTTTTTTCCAAATCTGAGTTTATGAACGATAGGTACATGCAGCGTGGGGTTTCGGCCTCCAAAGAAGACGTACACCAAGCTATTTCTAACCTGGACAAAGGCCTGTATCCTAAAGCCTTCTGCAAAATTGTAGCAGATGTTTTGGGCAATGATCCTGACTATTGTAACATTATGCATGCGGATGGTGCAGGAACAAAGTCTTCCCTGGCTTACCTTTACTGGAAAGCCACCGGTGACCTAAGTGTATGGAAAGGAATTGCCCAAGATGCAATCATCATGAATATAGACGATCTGCTTTGCGTGGGTGCCGTCAATAATATTTTGGTTTCCTCCACCATCGGTAGAAACAAAAACCTTGTGCCCGGGGAAGTGATTGCTGCCATTATCAATGGTACGGAAGAGGTATTGCAGATGCTGAGAGACCACGGTGTAAATGCTATTTTAACCGGTGGAGAAACGGCAGATGTAGGTGATTTGGTCCGTACCATTATAGTGGACAGTACGGTTACCTGCAGAATGAAAAGAAATGAAGTCATTTCCAATGACAATATAAAAGCGGGAGATGTGGTTGTGGGCATGACCTCATTCGGTCAAGCCACATACGAATCTGAATACAACGGAGGAATGGGAAGCAATGGACTTACTTCTGCCAGGCATGATGTCTTTACAAAGCGGCTGATGTCTGCCTATCCTGAAAGTTTTGACCCTTCCGTTCCAGAAGACCTGGTATATTCCGGAAGCCATGACCTCACAAGCCCTGCACCGGGCACTCCCTTGGATATGGGAAAATTGGTGCTTTCTCCTACCCGAACCTATGCGCCAATTATGGCCGCTTTACTGAAAGAAAACAGGGCCGCCATACATGGATTGGTCCATTGTAGTGGTGGGGCCCAAACCAAAGTGCTTCATTTTATAGACAATCTTCACGTTATCAAAGACAACCTATTTGATACTCCTCCGCTCTTTAAGATCATTCAGGAAGAAAGTGGTACAGATTGGAAAGAAATGTACAAGGTTTTCAATATGGGCCACAGAATGGAAGTCTATTTGGATGAAAAGGATGCTGACCAAGCCATTGCCATTGCTGCCAATTTTGGTGTAGAAGCCAAAGTAATTGGTCGGGTAACAGATTACCAAGGGAAAAAAGTTACAGTCAATAGCCAACATGGCACCTTCACCTATGATGGATAAGGTATCCAACCAACTTTGAGCCAATGAAAATCCTATTAAAAATAATCCTTGGATGTTTCATTTTTTTATTGGCCTTAGGATTACTGACGCTCACAACGGTTGATTGGACGCCATATAAAGAGACTACTTATTACAAAGAAACCAAGCAAGCAGTTGGCAAGCTGGCTTTTAAGGGGTCTGATAAAGGCTATTTTTTGGGAGGCTGGGCCAAGGCGAATATAACCCCTGACAAACCCGCCAACTTGGTGGCTTATAAACCTCGCGGGCCTTATGAATTCGTGGCAGACAGTAGCTTTGTAAAGGCCATCATAATAGGCAATGCGCAATTTAAGGTGGCTTTCTTAAATTATGAGTTACTCATTGTCCACCCTGAGCTTGCCCTAACTTTAAGAGAAGCCTTAGCCAAAGAGCAAGTACCTATAGACCAGATTTATTTTACAGCCACACATACCCATAGCGGAATGGGTGGAACCATACCCGGACCTGTGGGAAAAATCGCCATGGGAGGATGGGATGAACCTTTGGTAAATACCATTAAAAACGGCACCTTAAAGGCACTGGAAAAAGCCCTGGCCAATATGGACACAGTAAGCTTGCGCACCAAAAGATCTGAAGCTGCAGACTTTGTATCCAACAGACTCATTGCAACCGACCCCATAGATCCTTTTATCCGACAGTTGATTTTGGAAAACACTGATGGACAAAGCTGCTCATTGGTGACCTACAGTGCCCACGCTACCTGCCTTAGCAGCAAGTTTATGGGGCTTTCAGGAGACTACCCTTACTACCTTTCTGAATTTATGGAAGAAAGGCATGACTTTGCCGTTTTTGCGGCAGGTGCAGTAGGCAGCCACCGCCCCAAAGCACCCGGAAATGATATCAAAAGCATCAAACAGTATGCTTCTACATTGGACTCAGTAGTCAATGAGAATAAAAGCGAAAAGGCACTTGCAGGCAAGCAGGTCTTGGCCACAAGGCTTCCATTAAAACTTCGTTCCCCTCATTACAGGGTCAGTGATAACATTCGGCTTCGACCTTGGCTTTTTAACTGGGCTATTGGGGATAATCCGGCATATTTCGATGTCGTCAGAATAGGCAATGCCTTGTTTATCTCTTCTTCCGGTGAAGTTTCAGGGGTATTTTATAAGGCATGGGAGGAACAAGCCCAAGCTCTTGGTCTCTCCTTGTTCATTACCACCTTTAATGGCGGATATATAGGCTATATTACGCCTGACAAATACTATTCAGGTGATTATTATGAAGCCAGAGACATGAATTTCTATGGTCCTTACAATGGGGATTATTTTAAAGAAATTGTATCGGATTTGATATCTTTTGGTGCCGGTAAATAAACTTTTGCTTGGTAAAACCCTTTTTCAAAGGACATTTCTTTTGCCGCTACCCAACCTCCCTTGGTGAAAAACCCCTCGTAATCAGGTAATTCTTTTCTTGGATGTTGGGTCAAAAAACCAAAACTGGTGATCATCAATCGAATCAAAAACTTTTTATCTCTCACTGGAAAAAAATCCAAAAACAACCACTTGGAATCGGAAGTTACCTTTTGGTTTACCTCCTCAAATAGTGCAGTGATGTCTTGATTTATCAATACATCCAATAAAAATTGCGTGACTATTATATCAAAATTGTATTTTTCCGGAAGCTTAAAATCAGCCCTGAAAATAAATTCCACACGGTCTTGTTGATCTGAAGGGATTCTTTTTTTGGCTTTCTCAAGCATTTTTTCCGAAGCCTCCATATAAATTACCTTACCTTTTTTCCCACACCTTTTTAAAATATCCGGCAAATTGGCTCCAGTTCCTCCACCTACTACTAAAACAGTGTCTCCCGGCAGAATAATATCTAAAAATGCCCACTTGCTCCCATGAAACCTTGGCCCTAATACCAAAGTGGCCAGTGCATCATAAAATGGGGCAACAAAATTATAAGCATTCATAAAATGTTCCTTCTACCTCTTGTGTTTATAACTTGTTTTTTAGTCCTTATTAAAACAATAACAATAGGATTGGCAAAGAAAAGCTGAGTTCAAGGCGCTTTCTTGTTTTCATAGTGTTACTAGCCGGAGATTCCATAAAGCTGATGACATGCATCAGCAGCATCAATCCCCAAATTAAAGTGTAAATATGAAAATAAGAGGGCAAAATCAAGAAAAGAACCACAAGGTAAACCAAACCTATAATAGAAAGCCCCCAGAGTAACTTTCTAGTTTGTTTCGTACCAATAACTGTGCTGATGGAAGCTTGTCCTTCAGCCAGATCCTGGGCTCCGTCACTGTAGGATAGATAAATCAAATTGTACCAAGCCAACAGAAAATACGCAGCCAAGAAAAAGGCCCAATTGGCAGAAGAGAAAGCATGATCAAGATTTAATATCGGGATCAACACCAATCCCGCCACATAAAAAAAAGCTGTAGAAAACTCTTTTACGGCAGCCATTTTCTTACCTGCAATGCGCAAAAAAGTCATGGTAAGCATGATTACCAGCGCAAGTGCCAGTCCCGAGCCAAGCATCTTAATGGAAGGCAAAAACAGGAAAGCCAAAATCAAACCCGTTATAATGGCAATCAGCATCAATACCATCAGAAATTTAAAGTGGTTTTGATGGAATCTATGTCTTTGAGATAAGGCAGGCCCCTCCACTTTTTTGGCATCCAATAAATGGTCAAAGGTATAAATACACCAAACAGCCAAAGCCAGAAGTAAATAAATTTTCCAGGACAAATCCACTTTCATAAGGTCGGCAAAAAAATACATCCCTGAACAAGCCCCTGCCACCACATCCAAAGAAAGGAGGTTAAACTTTTCGTAAATAAGCAAATGCTTCAATTTCATTGTAACAGAAAAATTCCTAGTAACATGCAATTTAAAGAAATGAAAGGATCAAAACATTTAAAAATTATGTAATTTCCATTTTCTAAGAAAATCTACTATTCATGAACAAGTTATTTTATATTCTTTTGTTAATTGTCAGTCAACAAGTTTTTGCCCAAGAACCCATTAAAGTTGCCTGTGTGGGCAATAGTATCACCCAAGGCCCCGGCAGAGACAATCCCGACAGCTACCCCCTTCAAATGCAGGAGCGGTTAGGGGATAAATACCAGGTGATCAACTTTGGAGTAAGTGGACGTACTTTATTGAAAAAGGGAGATCACCCATATTGGGAAGAGCCACAATTCCAAGCGGTGAAAAAATTTGCACCTGATGTGTTGGTAATAAAATTAGGAACCAATGATTCTAAACCACAGAACTGGAAATACAAAGATGAGTTTCTTGACGATTATGTGGAAATGATAGAAACCTATAAAGCAAGTATGCCGGCTAGCGGAAAAGTTTATGTATGTATACCGGTTCCTGTGTTCAAAACCAATTTTGATATCACTGAAGAAATAATTGTCAATGAGATGGTGCCGCTAATCCGTCAGGCAGCTGAACAAACCGGAGCCACACTTATTGATTTACACAGGCCTATGGAAAAATACGGGAAGTTGTTTGCTGATGGGGTACATCCCAATACCAAAGGCAATAAAATCATGGCAAAATTGGTTGCTAAAGCCATCAAATAATTTTAGTAAAGCTGTTATTTAAATTCATTAGGCAAAGCCGGCCCTTTATAATATTGGGCCGGATTTGCCTTCCCATTGAATGGTAACCAACCTTACTTTGGCAGATTTTTAAAGCTAACTTGCCCCTAGACAAACCGGCTGAATAGGCCAATGAATCTTTCAATAGACAGACAGACAAAAGATTGGTATCTAGCCAATTATATATATTTTTAAATTGGGATTAAACCATATAGGGTAATTCCGTGTTATAATCCCTCATGTTGCATTACACCACATATCTATTAAAGCCGGATGCCCCATGGGTAACCTTTGTCCATGGCGCAGGAGGCAGCAGTGCCATCTGGTTTAAACAAATTAGAGATTTCAAGAAATCATATAATGTACTGTTGGTGGACTTAAGAGGGCATGGAAAATCAAAAGACAAGGTTTACGAGAAACTAAAAAAATACAGTTTCCCTGTTATTTCTGATGAAGTAATGGAGGTATTAAATCACCTAAAGATTGAAAAATCTCATTTCATAGGCATCTCGTTGGGTACAATTATTATTCGGGAAATAACAGAAAGGTACCCGGAAAGGGTGTCAAGCATGGTGTTGGCAGGAGCCATTATGAAGCTTAACCTTCGCGGGCAGGTACTGATGCGTCTAGGGATTTTACTGAAATCTGTTATCCCGTATTTACTCCTATATAAGCTTTTTGCTTTTATTATAATGCCAAGAAAAAATCACAAGGCATCTAGGTACTTATTTGTTAAGGAAGCAAAAAAGCTTTATCAAAAAGAGTTTATAAGATGGTTTAGCCTTGCTTCCAGAGTCAACCCTTTGCTGAGTCTATTCAGGATAAAAGAAACCCCTGTTCCCACCCTATATCTTATGGGCGAGGAAGATTATATGTTTCTGCCCACCATCACTAAACTGGTAAAAACCCATCAATCTGCACGGCTTGAGGTAGTTCCATCTTGCGGACATGTGGTCAACGTAGAACAGCCTGAAGCTTTCAACAGCATCGCTTTAAAGTTTTTAAAATCCAATTAAGCCATGTAAAGCTTTGCCGCGCCTAAGGGGATTTGCGCACGAATTCTCTTTTTAATACCTTACCGACAGCAGAATCCATTAAACCAATAGAAAATGCCCATAAATGTGTCTTCTTTAACCTTTCTTTTTACCACCGTACTTTTTCTCCTTTCAAGCTCATTGAAAGCCCAAGAAGTGATTGATTTCGATATCAAACTGGCCGGTTTCACCATCGGACAAATGAAAGCTACTAAAACCTTAGCACAGGATACCACCACTTACAGGCTAGACAGCAAGGTTAGTTTCTGGTTATTCGGTACCATCAAAGTAGACTACCACACGGAGGTAAAATACCACGAAGATGTTTTCATTAATTCTAAAGTAAGCTCAAAAACAAATCGGGGAAATTTTATCAGTAAAATATGGCTGGAAGGGGATGAATATAAAATTGATGCAAATGGTTATAAATATGAACATAAAGACATCATCAAAGATCTTATTCACCATAGTGCGGTAAGGTTATTTTTTGAGGAACCCAAAGGGATAAAAGTGATGATGGCAGAAAATTTAGGTAAATTCTCGGAAATAAGATCCCATGGTGAAGGTATTTATACCACCCATATAGAAGGTGATGAAAACAAATATTACTATCAAAATGGGAAAATGCTAAAAGTTAGCATGCACAATCCCATAAAAAATTACGAAGTAAAACGCAGAGAATAAGTCTCGAAGTAGCCTTAAACGCGTACAATGGGTATATTGAAAGATAACCCAAAAAACGATGCTGCTACGACACCTATTAATTGCAACAATTTTTCTAGTAAGTGGTCTTTCCTATGGCCAAGACTTTAACTTTAAGGGAGCAGAAATTGTCCCTTATGGAGAAAGTGAGCGCTTACCAACCTATGCCAAGATACTGAAAGAAGAGCTGGAAAGTCGGATTGATACGACATTTCCCATTAATCAAAAAGAGGAGAAAAAGTCCCCCAGCATTCTCTTAACTCAATTCGATGCCATCCAAAATCTTCCAAAAAAATGGAAGAAAAGATTACAGGACATCGAAGCCATGCCCGCTGAAGGCTACACGGTGATCATCGATGATACATTCGCTAAGCCTAAGGCCATTATCATAGGGCAAGATGACAGGGGCTTGTTATTTGGTATAGGCCATCTTTTGAGAAAAATGGATTGGTCGGAAAATCAATTACTATTGAATAAGGCCATTGAAAAGACAAGCTCACCGACATATGCCATTAGAGGACATCAACTGGGCTACCGCCCCAAAACAAACGCCTACGACGCCTTTACCGTAGATCGTTTTAACCAATATATCAGAGAGCTGGCACTTTTTGGCGCCAACAGCATCGAAATAATGCCACCTCGGACAGATGATGACTTCACTTCCCCTCATATGACTATTCCCGCCATTGATATGATTGGCAAACAATCACGGATAGCTGATGAATTGGATTTGGATGTGTGGATGTGGTATCCCAATATGGCTGAAGATTATGAGGATTCCAAAACAAGAACCATAGAACTAACACAGCGCAAAGATGTATTCGCCTCCATCCCAAGGCTGGATCATTTATTTGTTCCCGGTGGAGATCCCGGTGACCTTGAGCCGGATGTATTGTTCAATTGGCTAGAAGAAGTGGCAACAGTGCTTCACCGATTCCACCCGAGTGCAAAAATATGGGTATCTCCCCAAGTATTTAGGCCCACAAAGGCTTGGTTTGACCAATTCTTCTATCACGTCAATCAAAAGTACGAATGGTTTGGAGGCGTGGTTTTCGGACCTTGGGTTAAAATACCCTTACCGGAGCTAAGGGAGTTAACTGCCGCTTCTATTCCTATTCGGAGGTATCCTGACATTACCCATAATTTAAGTTCCCAGTACCCTATTCCCGAATGGGACTTGGCCATGGCCATGACTTTGGGAAGGGAGTCTATCAATCCTCGACCTGAGGATCAAAAGGCCATTCACAATTCTTTGGCACACTATGCCAATGGGAGCTTAAGCTATTCTGAAGGAACCAATGACGATGTAAATAAATTTATATGGACAGATCAAGAATGGAATCCGGAAACAAAAGTCTTGGAAACTTTAAGAGATTATTCCCGTTTTTTCTTCGGCCCGAAATGGGTAGATGCCGCCACAAATGGCTTTTTGGCACAGGAGGAAAATCTACGTGGTAGGTTGATTAACAATTCCAGTGTTCCTCAAGCCCTGGCTCAATGGCAGGCCATGGAAGATAAAGCTGACAATAAATTAATGGGGAATTTTAGATTTCAAATGGGCTTAATACGTGCTTATTTTGATGCCTATATTCAGCAGAAATTGCTATTCGAGACCCAGCAGGAACAAATAGCCATGAATATTCTGCAGGAATCAGAAAAAATTGGTAGCCTAAAAAGTATAGACAAGGCTACAAGTATACTTACTGAGCCTATCTCAGACCCTTATATCGCGCGTTTGAAGCAAAGATGTTTGGAACTGGCTGATGCACTTTTCAACAGCATAGGAGCACAGCTTACCGTTGAGTCACATGGTGCAGCTTCTGGAAGAGGGAATTTTATTGACAATCTAGCCGTAACCCTTAATGATGCTCCTTGGCTTTTGGCCAATCTCAAAGCCATTCAACAAGTACCGGAGGAAAAACAAAGAAACGATAAAATAAAGCAATTGCTCAACCGAACCAATCCGGGTCCCGGTGGTTTTTATGACAACTTCGGACTAGGAAAAAGCTGGAAGAGAGTTGTTAAAACCAAAGCATGGAGTCAAGACCCTGGAGGTCTATATGGTCCTAGAGAAAGCTTCGGTGTAGGCCTGAAAGGTCAGGAATGGGTACATGAAATACAGGCTGTAGGCTTTGGAGGGACAGCCACTCCCCTGGCTTGGATGAACCAAATAACCTCCCTCTATGACACCCCCTTGATCATAAAATATCAAGAACTGAATCCAAAAAAAATTTATACAATTAAAATAGCCTATACCGGCAGGTTCAGGTCAAAAATGAAATTAACCACAGACGACGGCTTGTTGATTCACGATTTCATCCAGACTGGTGCCAAACCATTGTATGAATTTGAATTGCCTCAAAGCACCTATGCTGATGGAGACTTGGTACTCCACTGGACATGTGGTGAAGGGGAACGAGGGACCCAAGTGGCTGAAATTTGGATTATTCCCAATCCGGAGTAAATATTTTATTGTCTATAATAGAATCTAATAAACAAATTTATACTTGAGGATTCTCCTCTCTCTCCAATTAAATTTTAATTAATTACACCTATTCCATTTTATGTGAATTCAAATACCTCCCCTATTCCAGACCCGGTTCGAAAGTAGTGCCGAATAAACAAACAACTTATCTTCCTTTCCGTTAGCAAAGTTATATGTTTTCAAGAAAGCGTATTTTTGAACCATGCGAGTCGTTTTTTTTCGATTAGCTAATTGAGTACGTAATGAACTAATCGAGAAAAAACAGGTTTTTAGTTTTAATAGTTTTCTTAACCGGGGTTATAAATTTACTTAAATTGATTTTTTATGGTTCTTAGCCAGAAAAAATATTCTTTCTATTTCTACATAATAACGATTTCGTTAGCGGTACCGAAAATCCTTTTCACCCTTAGGCCGGAAGTAAATTTATTTACCGAAGAAGCACAATATTGGCTATGGTCTCAGAACATGGCTTGGCATTATTATTCAAAACCTCCGTTGGTAGCTGTAATTAACTTTTTAAGTACCTCTGTACTTGGCAATACAGAAATGGCAGTTAGAATAAATGCGATATTGAGTGGAGTTGGCATTGCATGGGTTACTTTTTTATTCGGATCCTATCTATATACAAGAAAAGTAGGTTTTTGGGCAGCTTTAATCGTTCAATCCATGCCTGTATGGTGGCTGGCTTCCACCTTCCATATGACGGATTCTTCTCTTACCCTGTTTTGGACATTAAGTATTTATCTAGGCTACAGAGGGATTAAGGAAAATAGTACCAAGTGGTGGCTACTTGCCGGATTAGCCACTGCAATGGGGCTAATGGCAAAAGTTGTTATAATTTTGATATTCCCAGTTTTGATTATTTACCTAATTTACCTTGGAAAATTTAATGTCCATAAGGAAAATTTTTTGAAATTCATTTTGGTGAGTTTATTGGGATTCATCCCTGCATTGGTTTGGAACTGGCAAAATAACTTTGACACCTTCAGACATTTATTTGCATTATCAGGTACGGAAGGTATAAATAATATACCTACCAACTTATCCATAGCTAGCAGAAGTTTTATAGAATTTATACTAAGTCAAATAGCAGTTGTTTCTTTGTTCCTCCTTCCTGCTTGGGTTGCAGCTTTCCTGTATACCATTAAGAGTAAAGGTGCTGAATCCATTTACCTCATTCTTCCTGGATTATTAGCCTTTTTAACATTTGCAGGTTTAAGCATTTTTAAAGAGGCCATGATAAATTGGCCGGCCTTTGCTTACATAGGCTTGGCAATTGTTTTAGCAAATTGGATGGATCAGCAATCTAGACGTTGGAAAACGATCACAATCTCAGGGGTTTTTCTCGGTATATTTATTCCGGTTGTTTTCTTATCACCTGATTATTTGGGATTTAAATCTTCAAACCTATTAATTATTACAGAGCAAAACTTAATCAAAAGGTTATTAGGGCATGAACAACTTGCGGATAGAATTGATTTTTTAGCTGATAGCTTGGCTATTGATCTTCCCTTCGTGTTCTCAGATTCTTACCACACAGCTTCTGAACTTTCCTTTTACCTTTCCGGAAATCCACAAACTTATGTAATAAATATGGGGGCTCGTAAAAACCAATTTGACCTGTGGCCAGGCATGGATCAATTTTTAGGAAAGGAAAAATTTGGAGTTTTTGTAAGCTGGAATTTTGATAATTTTAAAAGCAAGGCAGTCTTTCAAGAACTTATTTATGAAGAGACTTTTGTCACTACCTTTAAAGGTATTCCAAGGAGGCCGATCAATATAAAGTTCTGTAGGAATTTAATAGAATATACACCTTCAACTCCTTCTTCCTACTGAAACATTATTTTTTTAATTATCTATGACCAAAAAGAATAATGACTTAAACAACTATATAAGTTTTTATAGAAATTTTAAAAAACGACACATAAAAAGCTTATTGGTAGCCTCTTAACTCAGTTTTTTCATGCGATCCACCAAATAAGATCGATTTTTCATACTATAAAATACAAAAAACTGTATTTCTCAATTATTAATATTTATAATAATGTATTTCATACAATTAAAAAATCTTTGTACAGTATAACGCGTATTTACTTTAATAATAATTGGTTTTATAAATTTATCTTTAGTACATTTATACTATCAAAAAAAATGAAAGCGGAACGTGTTGATTGGAGAAGTTGGAATCCGTAGCGGAAGTTGGTTATTTTTTAATGTAGGGTTTGTCCAGGGTTTTATTTATGATAAAACCCTGGCATTTTTTTTTAACCAATTCCAAAACCAAACCATGTAATAGTATTAATTATTTCACCCTCTAAAAGGCAAGAGACTCCTCCCTATAATTCCTTACCTATGCAATAAACTCAGTCAAAATAGCCAATACGGACGCCAGCAATATGATTAACAATTTATGCAATTGAAATCTATGCTGTGGGGAGCTTTCAAAAAAAATGATGGTAGATATATGCAAAAAGCCACCTGCTACCAATCCAAACAAAATATCTAGTGTTTCTCTTCCTATCAATGACCGATCAAAAAGGAAATCTGTAGATAGCATACCTAAAGGTGAGGCCGTGGCAAATAGGATTAACAATAAAATTGTATGTGTTTTATTTAGCCGAGACAATAAAACAGCTGCCAAGGCAAAAGCTTCGGGCATCTTATGCATGATCATCCCTATAAGTAGGGTTTCGCTGCCATGGTGGTGTCCTGTAAGCATGGGTTGTTTTGAAAGTAAAGTCCCCTCCAAAAATGCATGCAAAAACAAGCCAATCATCAAAGTCCATACAGTATTACTAGCCCCATGTCCATGATGGTCATGAATATGCCCATGTTCAATTCCCGAGGACATAAAATCAAGCACTTGCTGCAATAAAAAACCAAGCAAAATATACAAGCCCATAAAATAGGCTGACTCTTTATTGGCAAAAAGCTCAGGGAAAATATGTAATATGGTAATGGCAAACAGATAGGCACCGGCAAATATCAATGCCAGCTTAAAGCTTTTCTCATCCCAACCGGGCACTACGATTGCAACCAATCCTGCACCCAAGGCAGCGAAAAAAAGTAAAAGTACATACAACATATATTATAACTTGGGTTATTTGGGTTATTTAGCCCCAACAGTAGTCAAAAATGGCGCGAGACCATCACTAACGTAGGATTGAATTTGGCCTTGGTCATCATTAAAGATAAGAAAGATCTCTATACCTTCCACCGATTTTTGTATTTCCTTTGCTCGATCCATCCCCAAAACCATAAAGGCAGTAGCATAGGCATCGGCCACTATACAATCATCTGCCACCACTGTAGCACTAAGCAAACGATGCACCACAGGATAGCCTGTAAATGGGCTGATTGTGTGAGAATATTTTATGCCGTCTTTGACATAAAAATTACGGTAATTGCCTGAAGTGGCCAAGCCTTTGTTTTCAAGAGCAACTATACTATAGATTTCATTGGCCAGGCCTTCTTCATCAGGGTGAGACACGCCCACTTTCCATAATTCACCTTTATCATTCACTCCATTTCCTACCAATTCACCACCAATCTCTACAAGGAAATTTTCTATACCCATTTCTTTTAAAAAATCGGCAACTACATCAACCCCGTATCCTTTTGCTATGGCACTAAAATCAAGGTAAACATCAGTATTGGATTTCTTAACTCCCTTTTCATTAAAATCTAAGTTCTCAAAGCCTACCTGCTCCAATAACTGTTTCACACCCAAACTATCTTGCAAGGAGGGACCATCCGGACCAAAACCCCAAGCATTAACCAAGGGTCCAATGGTAGGGTCAAAAGCACCATCGGTAACTGAAAACACTTCCTTACTGGTTTTCAAAACCGGATAAAAATAGTCAGATTCAAAAACAAGAGAATCATACCTATTGAGTCTACTAAGTTCAGAATCCGGAATATAGGTAGAAAGAGACTGGTTAAAATCAACAAGAATAGAATCAATTTCTTTTTTAAAATTTCGTCCCCCCGGATCTAAATAGACAATCCTATAAGTGGTCCCCATGGTCTTTCCACTTACAACCATTTTGGGATGGGTTGTATCTGTAGAAACTGCAGTTTCTTTATTTTGCCTGTAGAGGTAAACCATAAACACCACCAACAGTAACAAAATGCTGTAAATGATATTTTTTTTGGCTGATTTTCGCATAAAACAATGCCAGTTTTAATTTTCCGAAAGTTAATTCTATTTTTTCAATTGCTCATTACATTTGGTCATTAACCTTGGTAGGTGTTTCAGTGGAAACCCTTCAAAACCTGAAAAGCTTCAATGATTTTTCTATATTTGTGGGACATAGAAGGTTCATATGAGAGAAGAATATCTGCGTGGTGACCAGGAAGGCTTAAGCCCTGGAGACAAGGAAATAGAAAAAGCACTAAGACCCCTGAGTTTTGATGATTTCACCGGTCAGAAAAAGACTGTGGAAAACATCCAAATTTTTGTTTTGGCTGCCAAAAAAAGAGGGGAGTCCCTGGACCATGTTTTACTTCATGGACCTCCCGGCCTTGGAAAGACCACCTTGAGTCATATTATCGCCAATGAATTGGAATCCACGCTAAAGATCACTTCCGGACCGGTTCTGGATAAACCTTCAGATCTCGCAGGGTTGCTCACCAACCTTGAAGAAGGGGATGTGTTGTTTATAGATGAAATCCATCGTTTGAATCCAATTGTGGAAGAATACCTCTACTCTGCCATGGAGGATTTTCGTATTGATATCATGCTTGACTCTGGCCCCAACGCAAGGACAGTTCAAATAAATTTGAATCCATTTACGCTTGTAGGAGCCACCACAAGGTCTGGTTTACTTACTTCTCCTTTAAGGGCTCGTTTTGGCATCAATGCTCGGCTTGAATATTATGACGCGCATTTACTATCAACCATCGTTACCCGATCTGCTGCCATTTTAGGAACCCCCTTGGATCCCGAAGCAGCCTTTGAAATTGCCAGGAGAAGCCGAGGTACCCCGAGGATTGCCAACACCCTATTGCGAAGAACCCGAGATTTTGCAGAGATAAAAGGCAATGGTAGAATTACTTTAAAAATTGCTGAAATGGCGCTCAATGCTTTGGATGTGGATCAGAATGGTTTGGATGAGATGGACAACAGAATTTTACTTACCATTATCAATAAATTTTCTGGAGGCCCTGTTGGTATTTCTACCATTGCCACAGCTTGTGGAGAAGAGGCGGAAACCATAGAAGAAGTATACGAACCTTTTCTAATAAAAGAAGGCTATCTCAAAAGAACCAGCCGAGGAAGAGCAGCAACTGACCTTGCTTACACCCACCTTAAAATAAAACCCAAGCCCGGTGGACAGTCAGGAAATTTATTTGAAAGCTAGGTCATCATACAGCAATTAATTACCACAAGCCTTGAGTACGATTGAAAAGCATACACATATAGTCAAAAAAACAGCATCAAGACTCGGTTTTGACTATTGTGGAATTGCTGAAGCTACTTTTTTGGAAGAGGAGGCCCCCAAGCTGGAAAATTGGTTAAACAAAAATTACCACGGAAAGATGGCCTATATGGCCAATCATTTTGACAAAAGACTAGATCCAAGAAAACTAGTAGAGGGTGCAAAATCTGTTGTAAGCCTAATGTTTAACTATTACCCACAGCAAACCCTGGATGAGCGCAGGGATTCTCTCAAAATAGCAAAATATGCCTATGGGGAAGATTATCACTTCGTAATCAAAGACAAATTAAAAGCATTCTTAAAATGCTTACAGGAGGAGATCGGTGAAGTAAATGGAAGGGTGTTTGTAGACAGTGCTCCTGTGATGGAAAGGCAATGGGCTGAAAAGGCTGGGCTAGGTTGGAAAGGTAAAAACAGCCTATTACTAAACAAATCTTCAGGTAGCTTTTTCTTTTTAGCGGAGCTAATCATCGATTTACCTTTGGTCTATGACAATCCATCCAATAAAGATTTTTGCGGAACTTGCACCCGGTGTCTGGATGCTTGCCCAACAGATGCTATCCTTCAGGACAATTTAATCGATGGCTCCAAATGCATATCTTATTTGACCATTGAGCTCAAAGAAGCCATTCCGGAAGAATTTAAAGGAAAAATGGAGAATTGGGTATTCGGCTGTGATATTTGCCAAGACGTATGTCCTTGGAATAGGTTTTCAAAACCCCACAAAGAAGAAGCATTTCTTCCTCATCCTGATTTAGAAAAATCAGCATGGGAAGAAATGACAAAAGAGACTTTTAATAAGGTTTTTAAGCGCTCAGCTTTAAAAAGAACCAAATGGGAAGGATTTCAAAGGAACATTACTTTTCTAAATACCAATTAAATCCTACTACCATTCAACGTTTTTAAATTCACCATCTGTTACCGTTGCAGCAAGTTCATCATCCCCGTCAAAGGCCACAAAAGAAAACGTTCCAGATATAAGTTCATTTTCCCTGTCCATCTTGGTAATCTTAACATTCATAGTTCCTTTCACTAAGGTTGTTCCACCTAATTCATCTTCTGAACCTATTAATGAACCACTTGCTACAGTTCCAACTGCACCAATGAACCCAAAACCATTGGACAAGCTTTCTTCTGTTATAGCGCCGAATTCGTCCCCAACATTTAATGAAGAAAAATCCTCACCATAAAGAATAATGGTTAAACTTGTAAAGATGCCGTTCTTTAAATCAACACCAGTAATACCTAGTTCATAAGTATCCCCATCAATATCCAAGTCTCCATCAACATCATCCCCCAAATCACTCAAAGAAAATCCATCCTTAGTAGCACTAAATTTACTACCATTTATGGTTGCAGTTATAGACTCTACCTTGGTATCATCATCATCGTCATCCAAATCGTCAATTACGATACAGCTACTTACCAATATGGCCAATAATGTAAATAATAAGTAATGATAATTTTGTTGTTTTTTCATGATTTTTCTTTGGTAGTACACACAATAATATGAATTCTAATATTTGAATTTTAAAAGTTGCTAAAAATTAATTTAAATTACTGAAACAATGTTAACTAAAAAGATTTAAAAATTAATAATGACCTTTATGTATAGCAGGGAATAACTTTAACCCGCAACAATCAAGATAACAAAAGACAAGCTAAAGACACAAGATTTTTTGGCAAACCAAAAAAATCTTATGCCGATAAAAAACAACAAATACCCAGGTAGAAACTGTCAAAACCTCTTGCCTGAGGATGAGAAAAAATTGCCTATCAAACCAAAATTTAACTTCTTATAGGTTAAACCCAAATAGTATATATTTATATAAATTTTGTACATTGTTATCTTTTCATTAATAAATCATAATTAAATACCATTTAGTAATACAACTTTAAACTCATTTCAGTATAGATACACCATTAGCCCTCAGCAAATAAAAAGCTCAGTCAATCTTTCTAAGATAGGATATTTATTAATCAGGGTAGTCACCACTAGTGCAACAAGCATTAATTTCAAATAAAAAAGATACAGCAAAACATTTAATATTAATTGATGAAGAAGATTAATAAATGATCGGTACAAGATCCTTCTAGGGATCTGATAAATTGAAAAGATTAAATACCGACCTGTTTATAGTAGAAATATATTACCAATAAATGAACTAGTTTAATATTTCTCAAATACTGCCTATTATTTAGATTTTTTAATATCTTTATAATCCAAATCTTTAATAAATCTATATTATGAAAAAACTTATCGCATTCCTTGTCCCGTTTTTGATAACGGGCATCTCCTTTGGGGAAGAAATTAAGCCCGAAGTCCTGGATTTTAATTCAGCACTGATTGAGGCCCAATTTTCAGATCTTGATCAACTGGAAGAATATGTTCTTTCTAATGAAGGGGTCACATTGAAAGAAGTGATTGCTCAAAACAATGGTTTGAATGTAAACCTTGATGCAGACATGTTGAACAACTTTGCTGTAAATGCAGGTGACCACCCAGTGGCCGGCATACCCTCTTTCCTTTGGGGATGTGTATTGGGCCCCATAGGTGTAGCCATTGTACATTTAGATGCTGAAGACAAAGATCAAACTAGAAAAGCAATTTGGGGTTGTGTAACCTTAGGTGGTGTTTATGCCCTCTTATATATTGCTTCCTTAGTATTTACTTTCTCCGCTTATCCATTTTAATGAGTATCCTTCTGAAAAAACCTATACTAATACTACTGATATTAACACTGTTGCCCGAAATTAATTTTGGGCAACAGTTTTTTAGAATAAGTGCCGACTTTTCAATCAAGGAAAAAATTGCAGATGGGACTTCCAGATTAATTATGGGGAAGGTCTATTATGATCTTTCGGCAGAAAAAATAATTTATGACATTTCCTTTCCTGAACCGGAAACTTGGGTTTTAAAGGACACTACCTTGTATCGATTTCAATCCAATGAATTATTGGACAAAACATCTTCTTTTATTATCCCTGCCTCTTCTTTTTTCCACTTTACCTTGTCCGGACAATTGGCCAATTTCGGGTTAAAAAATAGTGGTTATACCATTATAGATGTGTCCAAAAAAGAAGAACAAATTTTAACCACCTGGGAACCACAAGAAGAAAAAGTGAAAAGCTCCTTGGGTCAGGTTATCATGTCAAATTCGGACAAAAAATTACAAGCCATAGCTTTTTATAATCCCAACAATGAATTGTTAAGCAAGCAATTTTACAAAAATTATATTAATGTTTCAGGTTGTGAAGTCCCAACAGAAATCACCCAAATAAATTATCATGAGAAGGGACAAAATTACCAGATCACTTCTTATAAAAATGTGGTTATCAATGAAAAAGGAAATGAAGTTATTTACGATTACATGCTTCCTGATCTTTAGTTGTATTGGAGTAACCTTAGCTCAATCCAATAATGAAGTGTTGGCATACAAAGATTTACTGGCTGAAAAAAAGAAGAAAGTTCATTATAAAGCAGCTGATGAAAACAAGAATGAGATTGAAACCGTATTCTCGGGATTGTTCAAGGTTTACAAGAATTTTATCTCTTCTCAAGATGGATCAAATTGTGTGTTCTACCCCTCATGCTCTGAATACGGCTTATTGGCAGTGAAAAAATATGGGGTGTTGCTAGGGACAGCAAATACAATGGATAGGTTGACAAGGTGCAATGGTTTAAGCCCTGAAAAATATGCTTGGACAGAAGACCGAACCTTAATGATAGACGAATTGAAATGAAGTATTTGTTAGCAGTAATCGTACTGCCCTTGTTTGCTCTCTCCGGTTATAGTCAAAATTTATACGATTTCGATAATTCAGCAGCTTTTGCAAGTTATCTAAGGCAAACCAATCAATATGACCTTGCCATTCCCGAATATGAAAGGCTTTTATTCATGAAACCGGGCAATTTATCTTTGGAAAAAGACTTATTAACAGTTTATTGGGAAGCAGAATTATGGGAAACAGGAATAACCAGGGCTATAAATCTTTACCCAAATGAAAATAATATGCCGAGTGAACTGGCTTTTGAATACTTGGCTTTGCTATTTAAAAACAAGCAGTTCAATGAGGCAAAATCTTTTTCAGAAAATAATTCCAATCTCAAAGCCCAAGAGCGATATTTTTATTCCGGCACCACTGATGCCCTGAGATTTCAATGGAAATCTGCCTATGAAAACTACAGTCTGCTTGAAAACAGTAATTTTCAGTCTGCTCAAAAATACATGGAAATATCTAGGCTAGCTCTTGAAGAAAAAAGAAAAAGCCCTGCACTGGCAGCAGTAATGTCCACCATCATTCCAGGTTCAGGGAAAATTTATACCGGAGATTGGAAGGATGGCTTAGTAGCACTTCTTTTTGTTGGCACCACTGCATGGCAAGCTCAAAGAGCCTTCCAAAAACAAGGTGTAAAAAGTGTCAGAGGATGGATCTTTGCCTCTATCTCTTTTGGCTTCCATATTGGTAATATTTTTGGATCACACAAGTCTGCAAAATTGATTAATCTTAAAAAGGATGAATTCCATCAAAATAAAATCGAGCATCTATTTTACTCTAATTTTTAGCTTTTGTTGCCTTGCGCCGTTTTTGAGCTATGCCCAATCCATTCATCAAACATTCGATTTTGGGCGGCAACTCATGCAATTGAATCAACCTGAAAAAGCCATCGCAGCCTTTCAGCGTGTACTGTTTTTTGGGGATGAAGATTTTCAACAAAAAGTATTTCCAAATATTGCTGAGTGCTATTTTTTACTGGGTAATTATTCCTCAGCGGCTAGGTATTATGATCTCGCCTACTTTGCGGCAACTACTGATACGGCCAAAACAGATTTTACTTTTAAAAAAATTGAAAGCCTCATTCGAGAAAAATCATTTCTTTTCGCCAAAGTAGAAATATTAAACTTACCTGATAAACTGGCTCCCCCTTTAGCCAAGAAAAAAAGCCTCTACGAGGGCATTATTTACTATGGTTTAGGCGATTACGAAGCCTCAAAAGAAAGTTTTTTAATCCTTGTATCGGAAGAAAATCAAAAAAAGGCCGTATTGGAGTCCTTTTCTAAACTTAAAAAGGTGGAAAAGATAAATCCCAAAAAAGCCAGAGTGATGAGTATGATTATCCCGGGTTTGGGACATATTTATGCCGGAGATGTAAGAAATGGGATAAACTCATTGTTGCTTAATGGGGGCTTTGCTTACCTTACTTTACAGACCATGTTTAATTATTCTTTATGGGATGCTGCAATTTCTATATTGCCTTGGTACCAAAGGTATCATATGGGTGGATACAATCGGGCAGAAGAAGCTGCTCATGAAAAAATACGAAACAAGACAGCGGAAATTTTCGAGGAAATTATTGTGACAGTGGCCTTTGCTCAATCTAGCACCCGAAACAAATAAGACAAAGAAAACTCCAGTTGGGTAAAATTCAGGTCAAAAATTCTTTCTTGAGCTTCGGGGTTTCCAAATTCATAAGAGTACCTTACTTCACCCTGAATGGTATGATTGCCAAATAACTTAGACAAACCTACCCCTGCAGTAAGTCCATACATTAATTTTCTGGGCTTATCCCCTTCCTGTCCATAGGTGGGGATTACGAGGTCGCCTTCTATTACCCTTAGCTCATCATCTACATTCATTAAATAACCCAGATGCGGTCCTATCTTAATATGAAAGCGTCCGGAATTACCCAAATAGAAATTAGATAAAATAGGAACTTTCAAATAATTGAAACTGGTTTTATTGCCGGTATTGATGGTATCTGTAGCATGATAGCCGGTAGTCAAAAGCTGAAATTCTATTTGTCCTCCTGCATTTTTCTCAAAAAATTGTTCTATGACCAAGGAATAACTTGGAGCCCTAAAACCAGTAACATCTCTGGGATAAGTTCCCAGAGATGTCCTGTATGTTGCACTTGACTGAGTATATCCGGCTTTTATACCAATGCTAGTCTGGGCAACTAATTCCCCAGAAAAAATGCTCACAAGAAATAATAGGATAAAGGAAGGTTTCATAAGGTGATAATCGGACTGCTGACTCAAATCTAATGGGCCATTAACCTATTTTTTCTTCTCTTCTATATCTTCTTCCCTATCTCTCAATTTCTTGTCATCCACATTTTTGTTCAAAAACGCATTGATTTTATCAATAGAAAATGAGCTTGAAATCTCTCCAAATGAATTAATATTCATTTTGAAGCCTTCCAATTCTTCATTTACTTTTGGAATATCTTTCTTTTTTGAATTTTTTGCCATGACTCAAGGGGTTTAGGTATGTTTTGTGCCAGTTAAGAGGCTTTTATATTCTCTAACGCAAAATCTATTCTTAAGATTAGTTCCTCTTTACCTAATATTTCAAATATCTGCATAAGGTCCGGACCTGCGCCTACTCCGGTAATGGCAAGTCTTACGGCTTGCATTATTTTTCCTAACTTTATTTCTTTCTCCTCCGCAGTTTCTCCCAACATGGTTTTGGCCACCTCGGCGGTAAGCTCAATAGAATTAGCTTTAAGTTTATCCCTAAATGCAGTTAGCACGATCACAACATTCTCATTCCACTTTTTATTCACGATGCGTTCATCAAACTCCTTTGGTGCAAACACCATAAATCGACCTTCTTTCCAAAGGTCTGCGGGAAAAGTAGCCCTTTCTTTCATTAGAGAAACTATCTTTTCAGCCTTTTCTTTACTTATTGTTACATTTTCTTTTGCAATATCCGCTAGTAAATAATCAGACAATGCTGCGTTACTCTTCTTTCTAAGGTACTGTTCATTGTACCATTTAGCTTTATTTATATCAAATTTAGTGCCCGACTTACCTATACGTTCTATGGAAAAAGCTTCAATCAATTCTTCAACCGTAAACATTTCACGTTGGTCCCCGGGATTCCAACCCAAAAAGGCAAGGAAATTTAAAAAGGCATCGGCCAAATAACCCGCTTCCTTAAATCCGTCTACCAACTCTCCATTTTCAGGACTAGTCCAATTTAATGGAAAAATTGGGAAACCATGTTTCTCAGCATCTCGCTTAGACAATTTGCCATTGCCATCAGGCTTCAGTAATAATGGAAGGTGAGCAAATTGGGGCATAGAATCTTCCCAGCCCAAGAATTTATACAACAAAACATGAAGTGGAGCAGAAGGCAGCCATTCTTCACCACGGATGACATGTGTTATTCCCATTAAATGATCATCTACAATATTGGCCAAATGATAGGTAGGCATGCCATCTGATTTCATCAGTACTTTATCATCCAATGAGTTGGAGTGCACCATGACCCAGCCACGAACCATGTCATTTAACCTAACCTCTTCTTTCCTTGGGATTTTGATACGTATCACATAAGGATCACCTGATTCCAAACGCGCTTTCACCTCGTCCGCAGGCAAAGTAAGGGAGTTTTTCATCTGAGTTCTGGTGATGGAATTGTACTGCGGAGATACCACCCTTGCAGCAGTAAGGCGCTTTCTCATTTCATCCAGCTCATCAGGAGTATCAAATGCATAATACGCATGACCTTGATCCAATAAGTATTGGGCATATTCCATGTACATAGGCTTCCGCTCAGATTGCCTGTATGGGCCAACTTCTCCAGGCTTCCATGGACTTTCATCAGGAGTAATTCCTATCCATTCCAATGAATTCTTTATGTACTCTTCGGCTCCCGGTACATACCTGTTTTGATCCGTGTCTTCAATCCTTAACAAAAATTTTCCGCCATTCTTTTTGGCAAAAAGATAATTGTACAATGCAGTTCTTACACCGCCTATATGTAAAGCTCCAGTTGGTGATGGAGCAAATCTAACGCGTACTTCCTTACTCATAAAACAGCAATAAATTTCAATTTAAGTGGGCAAAGATAATCAATAATAAACGAAATTGGCTGAATCTAGCCCAAAGTATTGCCAATGTTAGGCAGATCCAAAACTATAAATCACTGTTCGATGTTTAAATAGCCTAACATGCCGAAAAGTGTATCCCATAATGATCCCTCTCAAGCAGAAATGTTTCGCCTAATTAAAATTTTTGGCCTAGCATCCCTTGCCTTGGTACTAATCCTTTCTTTTTTCGATGGGCATAGGGCCAACAATTCTGGAGAAGACCCTACTTTTACGATTAAAGATGCAGGTCTTTTGTTCTTCTATAATGTCCGAAGAATTGATTATCGTACCAAGCGATTGGCTGAAGCCAAACTGGAAATTTATACCCACAAATCCTTTCAAAAAGACAGCACCTTTAACACCGTCCGTTTAGACATCATTGTCAATAAAAACAATCAAACGGCCTTTCTGTTCTTAAAATCTCAGGGAAATTACTTGGACAGGAAAATGCTTTTAAGAAACGGTGAGGGTCAAAAGCAAGATCACTTAACCCTGCTGCCAAATGCTTCCAACAGGCAAACGCACTTGGAAAATGCAAGAACAATTGGCTATTGGCTCCAACAAGAGTCAGGTACTGTACAGGTATTATCGGAAAATAAATGGCTACCCTTATTTGAAGGGGAAAGAGAAAAACAGGCATTTTTACATACCTTAAATGACTTTCTAAAAATTACGGGCCGGCAATGATTTGGTAAATGAAATGTAAAGAACCTTTATGTATGCCCAGCAAATAGCTTCTTTATCCTGAATTGCGAATGGCAACAAATTTTATTAATTTAAATAACTTTTTAAATAAAAAGACCTATTCTATTGACCCAAAGTGACGACCTATGGAATTAAAAAGAATCGACAATATCTGGCATTTCTTTGCAACCCAGAATCAATTGTTTCTGAAAAAAGAAATTGATACAAGGGTGCTTTATGTATTTAAAAAAAATAAGATCAAACTATTGCATTCCTTTAACCCAAACTTTACAGCACATTCAAATTTAAGCATTGGTCCGGAAAACTTTGAAATGGCTGTGGAAACCTATGCTGCCAGCCAAAAAAGATTTGGTCTTCCCTCTCCTGTTAATCTACAGCAACGTATATTTTTCCCTAAGGAATTACTTGTTTTATCCTCTAGATTTTCTTTCGTAGTAGAAAAAGATCGATTTAAAAACATTAGGGTTACGCTGGAACCATTTATTCCAAAAACCATCAAAGATACCAGCTCCCCTATTAACCTTATTTGTGAAACCCTTTGGTCCTTCAGGTACTTCTCAAATACCATCAAAAACTAAAGTGAGGAGGCTATTTTTAATAAAATTTAAGAAAAATAAAATTTTACCAAGGGATACTTTTTAACTTTGAGCATGAACAATACCAAAGAAGAAAATAACTTTCCAATATTTACAATGGCCAACCGAGGCATCCTGCTTTTATGCGGTATTTATACCATTGCATGGGCCGGACTTTTTAAATGGTTTGGCCCTGCTTTATTTTCTTGGCTAGCCATGCAAAGCGATTTCGACACCATGATGAATACCGGATGGTATGGAACAATAGGAATCATTGCCGGTGTACTCCTCTTTCTTTCCGCTTTCTATCCTGTAAGCTGGATTTATCTATTAGCAATTGGTCTTACCGGGAAACTTATTTCCATCATTTCTTTTCTATTGGTTTATTTGCCAAATTTGGAATGGAACAAAAGAATTGGATTTCATTTATTCTTCAATGAGTCACTATTTTTACTCCTAATAGCAGCAATGCTCTGGAAAGCATGGAAAGTAAAAAAGTACTTGGCAACGCTCCCTGATTAAGAAACTAAATTAAGCTTTTTTCAATTGCTATTTCTCTGTCTTATCAAACCAATAGGGATGGGTTAATTGAAACAAAAAAGCCAACCCTATTGGATTGACTCCAACTATAGAATAAGGATTAACAAAAGAATAATAATTATGGCGCCGGTAGAAATGTACACTCCTCCCCCTAAACCTTTTGACTCCTTATTTATCTCTCTTAATTCTTTTCGGACTTCCTTTCTTTCACTTTTTTCCATAGAACTAAAATCCATGGCCTTGATTTCCAAAAAGCGATTTTCCAACTGATCCAATCTTGCTTGGTCTTCAGGACTTAACTCTTTCTTGTTGGGTTCCGGACCTTCCTCTTTGGCAATGGCTGAGGGAACAAACGAGACAAAGAGCATCAATACGGACAAAGAATAGGCAATTTTTTTCATTTTATATAATTTGGATTAAACATTAACTTTTCATCCAAGTCTAACAATGTTAAACCGATGAAAAATATTTAATACCAATAATCTTACCAATTTTATCAAATTGCACAGCCAAACTTAGGCTGGTAAATAAACTTTTTATCAAGGAAACAATAGTTTCAAACCTTTTTGATATTATTTGGGTGCTTTGCCACTTATTAGTAAAACAGCTCAAGTGGTAACAAGTCTCTTGGGGATTCCGGCTTAAAATTCATTAACTTGGATTAAATTTGTTGGTATATTTGCTCTCCATACGAAGCGTGAAAATCAAAAACTTACCTGAAAATGTCTAAAGGCGATAAAAAATTATTCTTACTGGACGCTATGGCTCTGATTTACAGGGCTCATTTTGCTTTCAGCAAAAATCCAAGAATCAATAGCAAAGGATTAAATACAGGAGTCATGTTGGGTTTTACCAACACCTTGTTGGAAATCTTAGATAAAGAAAAACCCTCACATATAGCTGTAGTTTTTGACACCCCGGCACCCACCTTTAGACACAAGCAATTTGAGGCATACAAAGCCAATAGACAAGAACAGCCAGAGGACATCAGCATAGGTATCCCATGGGTCAAACAAATCGTAAAGGCCTTCAACATTCCTACCCTTGAATTGAACGGTTATGAGGCCGATGATATCATAGGCACCCTTGCAAAGCAAGCTGAAAAAAGTTCTTATACTGTATACATGATGACCCCGGATAAAGATTACGGGCAACTGGTAGACGATCATATTTTCCTTTATAAACCTGCTTTTATGGGTAATGCTGTAGATGTGATGGGCCCCAAAGAGATTTGTGAAAAATGGGACATAGAAAACGTTGATCAGGTTAGAGATATTTTGGGTTTGATGGGTGATGCTGTAGACAATATTCCCGGAATACCGGGAATTGGAGCCAAAACAGCAGTAAAGCTACTCAAGCAATTTGGAAGCGTAGAGGAGCTGGTTAAGAACACCGACCAATTGAAAGGCAAGCAAAAGGAGAATGTCGAAAAATATGGGGAGCAGGGAATATTGTCTAAGGAGTTGGCGACCATTATCCAAGATGTGCCCATTGAATACCATGCGGATGATTTTACTGTTGAGCCTCCGGATGAAGAAAACCTCAAGGCCCTTTTTGCAGAACTTGAATTCAAAACTTTGACAAAAAGAGTTTTTGGTGAGGGTGTTAAAAAGTCAAAGGTAAAAGTAGACGAACAATTGGGTTTGTTTACAGGGAATGATAGCAAGGCAGATACAACTACTGAAATTGCTGAGCAAGCCCCTCCCATCACGGAGACAGAAGCGCTGGACACCATATTCAGTCGCCCTCATGATTATCATAAGGTAGAAGGAGAGGCAGCCATAGCCGACCTGGTGGAATACTTATTGAAGCAAAAAGAGCTATGCTTTGACACCGAAACCACCTCCCTCAATCCCAATAATGCCCTATTGGTAGGGATTTCCTTTGCTTATATTAGTTCAGAAGCTTACTATATCCCTTTTCCTAAGGATAAAGAAAAGGTAAATGCTATTTTGACTCAACTACGGCCGGTATTCGAAGCAGAACATATTTTGAAGATTGGGCAAAACATCAAATATGACATCTTGGTATTGATGAACTATGGTATTGCTGTCAAAGGAAAGCTTTATGATACCATGTTGGCGCATTACCTTATAGAGCCCGAAGGGAAACATTCCATGGACTGGTTGGCGGAGCAATACCTTAACTATAAGCCTGTTTCTATAGAAAGTCTTATTGGTAAAAAAGGTAAAAACCAAGGCAATATGGGAGATGTGGATCCGGATGAAGTGGCCCCTTATGCCTCTGAGGATGCAGACATTACCCTTCAATTAAAAACCAAGTTCGATCCAATCATCAAAGAAAACAAACTGGAAAAGCTTTTATTGGAAGTAGAGAGTCCTTTGATCGATGTTTTGGCAGCCATGGAGTTTGAGGGAGTTAAAATAGACACGGAAAGCTTAAAAGAAATGTCCTTATCCTTGGAAAAGGAAAGCAAAGAAATTGAAGCCAAGGTTTATGAAATGGCAGGAGAAACCTTTAACCTTGCTTCCCCTAAACAGCTTGGAGAAGTACTTTTTAACAAACTCAAATTGGATGCAAAAGCCAAGAAGACCAAAACCGGTCAATACGCTACCGGGGAAGAGGTGCTTAGCAAACTGGCCGGAGAGCATGAAATTGCACAGGCCATTCTGGACTTCAGGCAGATGGTAAAACTTAAGTCTACTTATGTAGATGCCCTTCCTGCTTTAATCAATCCCAAAACCAATAGAATCCACACCACTTACAATCAATTTGTGGCAGCTACTGGTAGACTCTCATCCATCAACCCCAACCTTCAGAATATCCCTATCCGTACAGAAAGAGGTAGAGAAATAAGGAAAGCCTTTGTTCCCAGGGACGAAAACCACCTTATCCTCGCAGCAGATTATAGTCAAATTGAGTTGCGAATAATGGCTGCATTCTCTCAGGACGACTCAATGATAGAGGCATTTAAACAAGGCCGTGACATCCATGCCACCACTGCTGCTAAAATTTTCCAGGTTCCGCTGGAGGAAGTTTCCGGAGACATGCGGAGAAAAGCCAAAACGGCCAATTTTGGAATCATTTATGGTATTTCTGCCTTTGGCTTGTCCCAGCGACTAAAAATCCCCAGAGGGGAGGCCAAAGAGATTATAGATGCCTACTTCAAAGAATTCCCCGCTGTAAAGGCTTATATGGACGAATGCATTGAAAAAGCACGAAAAAATGAATACGTGGAAACCATCCTGGGTAGAAGACGATACTTGCGAGACATCAATAGCAGAAATGCTACCATGAGAGGCTTTGCTGAAAGAAATGCCATCAATGCCCCCATTCAAGGTTCTGCTGCAGACATGATTAAATTAGCCATGATCCATGTGCAAAATTGGATGATTAAGGAAAAACTAAAATCCAAAATGATACTTCAGGTTCATGATGAATTGGTTTTTGATGCACACAAGGATGAAGTAGACCTTTTGAAAAAAGAAATCCCTCAACTTATGGGCAATGCCATTAAAATTGAAGTGCCACTGGAAGTGGAAGTAGGGGTGGGAAAAGATTGGTTGGAAGCACATTGATAACCTATCAGCGAACAACAGCATTTATAAGAATGAATCAGTAAAAGCTCAAAAAAAATATCTGTGGCTAAAATAAAGACTTCCTTTTTTTGTCAAAATTGCGGTGTAGAAAGCCCAAAATGGACCGGAAAATGCCCTTCCTGTGGTGAATGGAACACTTTTGTGGAAGAGGTCGTACAGAAAGAAGAAGCCCAAAGAGGGAGCTGGAAAGCAAATAATAAAAGCACTAAAAAGGCCAATCAACCCAAAACGCTGGGAGAAATAACTTTTGAAGAACAAGCTCGCTTGATTACAGGAGATATTGAGCTAGACCGGGTGCTGGGTGGAGGAATCGTACCCGGCTCTTTGGTGCTTATCGGTGGAGAACCGGGTATAGGGAAATCCACATTGATGTTGCAAATCGCACTAATGCTTTCAAAAACCAAGGTGCTGTATGTTTCAGGTGAAGAAAGTGAAACGCAAATTAAAATGCGAAGTGATAGGATGCAACACCATTCAGAATCTTGTTATGTACTTTCAGAAACTAAAACCCAACAAATATTTCAGCAAATAGAATTGCTCAAACCGGAACTTCTGGTCATAGACTCCATACAAACGCTCCATAGCCAATATGTGGAATCCGCTGCCGGCTCAGTTAGCCAAGTGAGGGAATGTACGGCTGAATTGATGAAATTTGCTAAGGAAACGGGAACCCCCGTCTTTTTAATCGGACATATTACCAAAGATGGCACGATCGCCGGTCCTAAGATCCTTGAGCATATGGTAGATACTGTCCTGCAGTTTGAAGGAGACAGGCATTTAAGTTATAGAATCCTCCGCACCTCCAAAAATAGATTTGGATCTACCAATGAATTGGGCATCTATGAAATGCATGCCAACGGACTTAGGCCTGTTACCAACCCTTCAGAGATATTGATGACCCAAAGAGAAGAGCAATTAAACGGCGTGGCGATTGGCGCCATGCTGGAAGGGAATAGACCTCTGCTAATTGAAATTCAATCACTGGTCAGCCCGGCCACTTATGGCACTCCTCAGCGGAGCAGTACAGGACATGATGCCAAGCGGTTAAATATGTTGCTGGCAGTATTGGAAAAAAGAGGTGGCATGCGCTTGGGGCAGCAAGATGTGTTTTTAAATATTGCTGGTGGCTTGAGGGTGGATGACCCGGGGCTTGATTTGGCTGTGGTGGCTTCTATCATTTCATCCTATGAAGACAAAGCGATCGATCCGGGGATTTGTTTTGCCGGAGAAATTGGCTTGGGTGGTGAGGTAAGGGCAGTTAATAGAATTGAAAACCGAATCGCGGAAGCGGCTAAAATGGGATTCAAAAAAATCATGCTTTCCAGATATGCCATTAAAGGGCTGGAATTAAGCAAATACCCTATAGAAGTGCTTGCTGTAAGTAAATTGGAAGAAATGTACCGACATATATTTCTATAGTCGGTACATGATGATTTCGTTTTTCTTTATATTATTCAACAGCCCTAAAGAGGGTCTTTTCTTAAAAAAAACTATTTTATTCAGGTTTCTTAGCACCAAAAGCTGCAAAGCAACAATTTTTATGGAGCACCTCTATGCCGGTAAACCCTACTTTTTCCATGAGATTAAGTTGAAAAAGCAAAGATCTTGGGCTGTCTTCTTTTTCTATATACGCAAATACATCTTTTCGGTATTCAGGTCCTTTGAGCTTTTCCAAATAGCTACCATACCAATACCACATCATTTCCTGAATTTCAGGAACATCATGGTGCACCAAATCTGATATCCAAAATGTACCACCGGGTGCCAGCAGGCTAAAAATCTTTTTAAAGGTTTTTTCCCAATCCTTTTCTTCTCTAAGGTGGTGCAGCACTGCAGCAGCCACAATTATATCATATTTCCCTTCTTCTAACTTTGCGTGCCGTAGGTCTCCTTGGATGGTATTTACCTGTCCTGTTGTTGCCCATGTCACCCTGTCTTTGGCTTTGGTTAGCATGGGCTTACTTAAATCCAGCAAATCACTATTAATCTGGGGGAAATTTTCCAAAATCTTTAGACTTAGGTTTCCGGCACCACAGCCAATATCCAATAAATTTTTGGCTTTTGGGTTTGAAACTTTGGTCGCATGTGCTATCAAATTCATACACAATGGAGCATCCATTGTCGCTTGTTGGCCTGTGTCTAAATTGGAAAAACGTTCTACATCTTGATCAAATCTTTCTTTAATTTCCTTTACACTAGACTTGTGTTGCATGGTCTATTTTTTAGGGGTTTATTTAAACTAAACATTCTTGATTTTAGCCATTAAAAGCTACAATAACAACATTTTTTCAACATTCTACAAATCCAAAAGGAAAACAAGACCCCATATATACCTGTATATGAACATTTTAAATCTTACAACTTTTTATCGAATCAATTGCCAAAAAGAAAAATCTTCTTCTTCCAACATTACAACTTGACCATTTACTATGGCAATCTTTCGCTCTCCTTCCTCGGTCAGATAAAACAATGGAGGTTCATCTAAAGTAGTAGTAAAGTTTGGCTCATTTCCTTCCGTAAACACCACAATGGGCAATTGGTGGACTTGCCCTTGGTTGGCTTTATTAGTTGCAACAGCTAAATAACCTTCTGAAAGTAGATCCATGGCCTTCCCTTGAGTCAACTTTTCCATAGGAATTTCCTCTTTCCAAATTTTTCCTTTCTCCAAAACCATACCACTTGCATCAATTTCTTTGTATCCATGATAAACCGATAAATCTCCCCAATCCACAATATTACCTTTCATTAGAATTAGGCTATCAAGGAATCGCTCACTACTTTTAATTCCTATATCGGTACGATAACTATTATCACCGGCCACAGTTTCTACATTTCTAATCAACAAGTCCATCAGCTTGGAATCATTTTCAGGAATCGCTATGTACTGTTCCTCTGTGTATTTAAGGTAATTTTCTGTGGCAATACCATACAAGGCATCCAATAAAATCATAAAATTTAACTGACGAATAAATTGCTTTTCGGGATCCCCGGGATAAGCTCCAGATTCAATCAATATAGTGCTCGTCCCCCACTTCTGGATATTGTCACCAAAAGCCCTGGGTTCAAAACTATCGTCATATTTACCTACCTGCCCCGGAATAAGTTGCTGCAACAAGCGGTTCATTCCAACAATCACCTTCATGGCCTTACTTCTCACAGCATTCACTTCTCTTGCTTTATTATAAGCTGGAGCTAGAAAACTAATGGTGGCCGGAAGAGAACTCCCCTCCACATTATAATACCTGTTCTGATCGTGCAGATTAAAGCCAAAATCGGGACTAAATTCATCCCTTGCCTTTTTCAGAATGATGCCTTCAGGGCTGCTTTGTCTAACGGCATCCCTGTTGATATCAATTTGCTGTGCATTTCTTCTTTTAAATCTTTCTGCTCCATCGGGATTCAACATGGGAATAAACCGTAGACGCAAATTTTCTCGAATTGCCTGCCGTATAGATTCAAACCCATCTTCTCCTGAACCTTCGAGAAAATTGAAAAGATCAAACAGGGCCATCGTTGCTGTACTTTCATTGCCATGCATCTGGGACCAAAGCAAGACTTTGCGCGCTCCTTCACCAAAGCTAAGTGAATGTATGGGTCTGCCTTCTATAGATTTACCTACCACTTTTGTTTCAAACTGCGCATTTCTATTTGAAATCAGAGGGGCAATATGCTGATAGCCAAAGCGTCTGTTATCAATTGACGGTTCTTTGTATTTCGCAAAAGCACTTTCCAGAATTTCAGGATTAATAGCTGATGGCTTTCCTTCTTTTTCTTGGCAACAGTAAAGGCCAACAGAGAGAAATATAAAAATCACTGGAATTCCTAAGGACGATTTCATTGCTTTACAGAAAATTGGTTACCATGTAAATATGGTGAATTTTAATTAATTTCAAGTTCTGGTTAAACAAACAGCCAAGGTGAAAAATATTTAAACCGCTACCAATATATGAAACTAGAAATTCTTCCTTTTAAATTACCTCTCAAGCATACTTTTACCATTGCTCACCAAAGCAGGGATGTACAAGACACCTTAATTGTTAGGTTAAGCTCCGGAGATAAATATGGGCTGGGGGAATCTACAACCAATCCTTTTTACGGAATATCTCTGAAGAATATGCAGGCATGTTTGGAAGAAACTAAAGCTAAACTTTCCACAATAGATGCCATCCATCCGGAAGAGTTATGGAAAATCGTCAAACCCTTCTTTGAAGGCAATCCATTTGCACAATGTGCGCTGGACATGGCCGCTTGGGACTTGTATGCAAAACAGCAAGGTCAAAAACTGTATGAATTGCTTGATCTTGCCCCACAAAATATACCCATAACCAACTTTACCATTGGTATTGCTCCTGTCAGCAAAATGATAGAAAAAATGAAGGAGCAGCAATGGCCCCTATATAAGATTAAATTGGGCACTGAGCATGACATGGAAATAATTAAGGAGCTTCGAAAACACACAGACTCAGCTTTTAGAATTGATGCCAACTGTGCTTGGAATGCCGAACAGGCAATTGCTTATTCCCATGAACTTGCTGATTTAAATGTTGAATTTATGGAGCAACCCCTTGCTAAAGATGACTTTGAAGGTATGAAAAAAGTTTACCAAGAGAGTGCTTTACCGGTCATAGCAGATGAAAGCTGTATTACCGAAGCTGATGTGGCAAAATGTTATGGATTTTTTCATGGAATCAATGTTAAATTGGTCAAGGCTGGAGGTATTACACCCGGGCTTAGAATGCTTAAGGAGGCGAAGACTCTGGGTATGAAAACAATGGTAGGTTGTATGACAGAGTCCTCAGTTGGAATATCTGCCATCGCTCATATTGCCCCCTTACTTGACTATGTTGACATGGATGGAGCCATGCTTTTGTCGGAAGATATCGCGGATGGAGTTAAAATTTTTGATGACCATGTAACATTTCCCAACAGAAACGGTACAGGTGCCTTACTATTGTAAACCAGCAATTTGCTATGAGCTACTCCTATTTTACTGAGCTTCCGGACAGAAAAATTTATTCTGAAGGGAAAGGCTATCTTCACTTCTGTGGCACTTCTTATCTGGGCATGGGAAGCCATCCGAAATTAAGACAACTACTCGTTGATAGTATATTAAAGCATGGACCAAATCATGGCTCTAGCCGAAATAGCAATGTACAGTTGCCGGTATATGAGACCTTTGAAGCACATTTTGCTGCGGAAGCAGAAGCTGAGGCTGCGGCCCTTCTCAGCAGTGGCTTTATGGCCGGTCAACTTGCCTATAACACTTTAAATCCCATGGTAGATCTCACTTGGACGGCACCAGACACCCATCCGGCCATCAGTAGTGGAATCTCATCGCCAATAGGACTGTCCCATCAAGAATGGCAACAAAAATGCATCGCCAAATCCCATGAATTAATAGGGCAAAAAATTCTTCTCCTTTCCAATGCTGTCAATCCACTAATTCCTGAAATCCATGATTTTGCATGGACAAAATTGCTTTCTCCCAGCAATAAATACTTTTTACTGATAGATGACAGCCATGCATTTGGGCTGCTTGGTAAAGGTATTTACGGCACTTTTGCATTATGGAAAAACCTACCGGTTGAGTTAATGATTTGCGGTTCACTCGGAAAAGCGCTTGCCTTACCTGCAGGAATTATCTTAGGCAATCAATCCCTACTACAAAAAGTAAGAGAAAATGCAGTTTTCCGCACTTCCTCTCCCCCTGCTCCCGCCTTCCTGAATACATTTATTGAAGGCCAGGATATTTATTTTCAACAACAGAAAATCCTGCGCAAACACATGAGCTATATGTACTCCGCCATAGCTAAGGTAGAAGGTTTTAAGATGGTGCCTCAATATCCTGTTATTTCTTTTGAATCTACATCTTGGGTGGATAAATTACACCAAAAAGGGTTTATAGTCTCTTCCTTTCCTTATCCTTCTCCGGACAGCCCACCAATAAATAGAATTATATTGTCCGCCTGGCATCTGCCCACTGATTTGCAAACCCTGGTAAAAGCGGTTGAGGAAATGGTTGATGATTAATTAATAATTGTTAATTTGATAATGGTTAATTGTTAATTAAAAGGATAGCGTAAAGGAGACCATTTTGTTATTACCGATATTGGGTGTTTTCATTAATAATTTATTATTTAAGAATTTATAATTGTTAATTTGGTAATGGTTAATTGTTAATTAAAAGGATAGCGTAAAGGAGGCCATTTTGTTATTCTCTATATCGGGGGTTTTTATTAATGGTTAATAGTTGTTAATGGTTAATTGTTAATGATTTGACTTCGTAAAGGAACCCATTTCGTTATTACCGATATTGGGTGTTTTCATTAACAATTTATAATTAAAGAATTAATAATTGTTAATGTTTAAACTAGAATGAAAGAGAACATTGTTAAATCCAAGAGTTTTACATTCGCTGTCAAAACAGTTAGGATTTATCAATTTTTATGTGAGCAAAGGAAAGAGTTTATTCTTTCAAAACAGCTTTTAAGAAGTGGCACAAGTGTGGGTGCTATGATTCGAGAAAGCGAACATGCTGAGTCCAGAAAAGATTTTATACATAAACTAGCTATTGCCCAAAAAGAAATAAATGAAACCATCTATTGGATCGACCTCCTAAAAGAAACCAATTATCTGAGTGAAGAACAATATATTATCATTTATACTGATGCAATAGAACTAATTAAATTAATTACCAGTATATTAAAAACAACGAAAAATAATGGTTGATAATTAATGATTAATTTGGTAATGGTTAATTGTTAATTAGGGATATCGTAAAGGAACCCATTTTGTTATTACCGATATTGGTTATTTTCATTAATAATTTATAATTTAAGAATTAATATTTGTTAATGGTTAATTGTTAATTAAAAGGATAGCGTAAAGGAGACCATTTTATTATTCTCTATATCGGGGGTTTTTATTAATGGTTAATAGTTGTTAATGGTTAATTATTAATGATTTGACTTCGTAAAGGAACCCATTTCGTTATTACCGATATTGGTTATTTTCATTAATAATTTATAATTAAAGAATTAATAATTGTTAATAGTTAATGGTTAATTAAAGGGATAGCTAGCGTAAAGGACACAATCTTGTTATTATCGATATCGAGTATTTACATTAACAATTTATAATTAGATTATTAATAATTATAGATTTTCCACTAGGTTATACTTCTCTAAATATTCCTTGGGGGTGGTGTGCCATTCAGAGAGTCTACTCACCTCAGTATCCAAGCATTGAAAATAAAGATCGTAAAGCAAATTGCTTACCTCCTCAGGAAGCCTAAATTTTCCCTGCTCTCCATCCCGGTAGGTTTCCCAATTTGCCGCTTCATTTTCCTTTATAATTTCCAGCATAGCATAGGTCACCGGTAACCGGGCAGACGTAACACGCCTTAGTTGCTCCGGATTTCTCCATACCGCCTTTTCCGCTTTGTCGAAAAGCAGGTTGTACTTTGATAATAATTCCGGGCTAAGAAAGCTATCTGTTTCTTGCTTTGGGCTACCGAAAATAGACATTTTTCTTCCTGTATATCCCTGATTGTTGGCATGAAGTAGATCGCTATATTTTTTTAGATAAGGTGCTGCTTTTCCATAATAAGCTTTCCAGAAACCTTCCATTTCCTTGTCGACGTCCAAATCAGGATCCCACAGTAATTTGGCCAAAAGGTAAGCCCTTATCTCAGCAGCTTCACCACCGGACTGAATATTACCCTGAGCAAATACTGCACTCACATTATTATCCCTTAGAAAAGAAATATTGGGTTGTAAAGTCCTGAGGTTTGGGAATGGAGCCAACAAATTGGCAAATTGAATATTATAATCCCAAACCAAGATATTGTCTGTAAGCTTACCCCAGCCTTTCAAGTCATTGCTGAAATCCGGATCCCCTGATTCCATAGGCTCATTCCTTGTGCTCTCTATGCTACACAACATGATGTTGACATTTTCTCTGGGAACAATATCCTTTGGTGGCACCCTGGTATATTGGTAAGCCAAGGTAGAGATGATTTTGTCAGGGAAGCGTTCTGCAACTTTATTGACAAAGGTCAACATGGATCCCATCCCAAGGGCGGGATATTCGCCACCATGGGTGGCATACATTTTTTCCTCCGGCGCATACGCTGCATACTTGGCATCTAATGCAGCACAATGTTCGCATTGACAATAATTGACATTGTCGTTTTGACTCACAGACCAATAAAGCGCATCGGGTTTCTCGTCTATGGCTTTTTGAAGGTTTTTGCAGACAATCTCTAGAACCTCCGGATTGGTGAGACAGAGTTGAGATTCGGGTTGCACACTTTTACCATCCCAAGACGGTACCAAACCGGGATGTCTTTTACCATCATAATAGCTAAAATATTCCGGGTGACTATCGCCATATTCTTCCGGATTAAGAAAGTTATGAAAAGTATGCACCCAGTGGCCCCATTCTGCAGGATCCTCCCCCCGCTTGGTATGGGAATGCAACTTGTGCCAAGCCATAAACTTAGGCTCATAGGCATCCTGATAAAAAACTTCCCTAAAGGAGAAATCTGGAACTTGGAGATCTGCTATTGGGGGAAGTTTAATGGTTTTTTGTTGAGGGATAACTTCAAAGTTTGAGGTGTATTTTTTACAGCCCAGGTATTTTTCCAGAAAAGTATAAACTGCATATTCCACCCCTTTTTTTGGTCCTCCGGTCAGTACCAACTGCTGGCCATTGTTTCCGATATAAATTCCATCCTTCCCCATTTTGTCATAGGGCAAAAGAGCAGTTTCTGCCCGACTAACTTTACCAACCAGGATTTCATTCATACCGGGTAATCCCAAGTCTCGCTTTACCGGTAAGTTTGCGCCGGAAATTTCAAACAAATAGTGTTGCAGTACCTTGGCTCCCTTAATTTCCTCTAGGGTAGGTTGTACTGGAATAATGATGGTAAAATCAGATTTTCGGTTTTTGACCAAGGTTAGTTCTTGCGCCAAGCCGGTGGTGAAGAATGAAATTGCTAATAAGAGTCCAATCAATGTTTTCATAGGAAATTTGGGGCTACTGACAGAAAAGAATACAATGAAATATACAACAGAGGAAGGAAAAAAGAGAGATTTACTTAAAAAAATAAAAAGCAGACCTAAAAGAACAGGCACAATACTTGATTCTAACTTGTTAAGTTAAACCTAAAAGCACATAATTCATGTACAAACCGATATTGATTCCACTTGTTTCCCTCCTAATTTTTATTGCTATTCCGCTTAAAGCTCAAATTACGATTGACGCGGAAACAGGGCTGGCTTTTCCGGGTTATAATGATGTGCGCATCCCCAATGCTGCAGGGACTTTGTTTAGTTTTGAAGATGATTTTGAGGCTGAAGGGCCGGTTATTCCTTTCCGGGTAAGGCTTGGGTATACCTTTAAAGAGAAAAACCATATTTATGCATTGTATGCCCCGCTAGGAATAAATTACAATGGCACAGCAAACAAAGACATCAACTTTCAATCCAGTGTTTTCACCCAAGGGGAAGCTTTGGATGGCTATTACAAATTCAACAGTTATAGACTGACTTATCGCCGAGACATTATCTCTTCAGGAAACTGGCTTGTAGGAGTAGGCTTCACCGCCAAGATCAGGGATGCTCAGGTCCGCTTGGCCAACGAACAAGGGCTGGAGGATAAAAAGGATGATTTGGGTTTTGTTCCACTTTTGCACCTATATACTGCCTATGACTTGGGTAATGACCACCTAATTTATTTTGAAGGGGATGGTCTTGCAGGAGGCCCGGGAAGGGCTTTCGATTTATTCTTAGGGACCAAACTCCCTATCACAGATCATTTGGCCTTAAAAGCCGGCTACCGATATTTGGAAGGGGGAGCAGATGTAGATGAAGTCTACAATTTCACTTTGGTCCAGTTTGCAGTGGCAGGTTTGATTATTCAGTTATAATCTTATTGAAAAATCCTTTCATTCAACTTCACCGGCTTGTTGGGTTTGTTTTTCATACAAGGCAGCATAGGTCCCTTTGGCAGCCATTAAATCTACATGTTTTCCTTGTTCTACAATCTCACCATCATCCAACACCAGAATTTGATCGGCAAGCTTTGCTGAGGACACCCGATGGGAAATGATAATGGAAGTTCTATTTTTCATTATCTTTTCCAAAGCATTTAAAATAGCGTTTTCTGTTTTGGTGTCAACCGCAGAAAGGCAATCATCCAGCAATAATATTTTAGGGGATTTCACAATGGCTCTGGCAATAGAAACCCTTTGTTTCTGCCCACCCGACAAAGTGATGCCTCTCTCGCCAAGTCGTGTATCGAAGCCTTGAGGGAACTCGATGATATTTTCATAAACATCCGCATCTTTTGCCGCCTGTTCGATTTGCTCCATATCTAGTGATTTGCCCAGACCAAAACCAATATTGTTAGATATAGAGTCACTAAATAAAAACACATCCTGAGGCACATAACCTATTTGTTCTCTCAAGCAAGCAATATCATAGCGCTTAATATTCAAGCCATCTAAAAGAATTTCTCCTTCATCTGCATCATACAAGCGCATCAGGAGATTGGCCACGGTGGATTTTCCTGAGCCTGTTGTCCCTATAATGGCCAATGATTTTCCAGCCTTAATCTCAAAACTTATATGATTTAATGCTTTAATGCCCGAATCCGGATAAACAAATGTGAGCTTTTCTACTTTTATATGTCCTTCTACATCCTTTACTAAATTCTCGGTACTTAAAACATCATTTTTCTCATCAAGAAATTCATTGATTCTTGTCTGGGAAGCGGCTGCCCTTTGCACGATACTTGTTACCCAACCCAGAGAGGTCACGGGCCAAGTCAACATATTGACATATAGAATAAACTCTGCTATTACGCCATAACCTATAGCCCCTTCAATTACTTGAATCCCTCCAACATACACGGTTATTATGGTACTCAGCCCTATCAATGCCATGATTAACGGAAAGAAAAGAGATTGAACTTTGGTGAGGGAAATGGATTTGGTTTTATAATCTTCACTGGCTTTTTGGAATTGATTGGCACTATCCTTTTCCCTCACAAATGATTTAATCACCCGAATGCCAGAAAAAGCTTCCTGTACAAAAGTGCTCAACCCAGACATGCTCCGTTGAATCTTTTCCGAACGCTTATTGATCATATTATTGACCAAATAAATACTGATTGACAATACTGGCAATGGCAAAAGGGAATAGAGGGTCAGTGGTACATTAACTGTGAGCATATAACCAATTACCATGGGAAACAACACAATCAAATTGATCCCATACATCAAGGCGGGGCCTAGATACATGCGCACTTTTGAAACATCTTCTGTGATTCTTGCCATCAAATCCCCCGTGCTATTTTGTCTAAAAAAACTTAGGGGTAGAGATTGATAATGGGCATAAATCTCATTCTTCATATCATATTCTATCAACCGAGACATCGCTATGATGGTTTGGCGGATCAAAAAAAGGAATAGGCCTCGAAGAAGCGCCATGGCCAAAATAAGGATACCGAAAATAAAAATGTACGTTAAAAACTCAGACCTTGCCAGCTCTCGTACAACTCCCCCCTCATCATATAACTGATAATAGCTAAAGCTTTCCACCACGTAATCGATGGCAATCCCCACTAATCTCGCAGGAATTATTACAAAAAAGTTTGAAATAAATGTAAATACGATACCTAATAAGAGGTATAGCTTGTATTTGAATAGATACTTATTTAATCTCCAAAGGGGCTTCACAAAATAAAAGACTTTTTAAACCACAATATCTTTTACAATATTATGTTATATTGCAAATGAAAGGCAGGTGAAATACATAAAATTTTGTACACACTTGTTTTTTAACTGAACTCAAATATAACATATTATAAACATCAAAGTTCAATGGAGGCTACCAAAACAGAGGAAAAACCCAAGATAAATGAAATCTATGCTCAGATAGAGGAAATGGAGCATGAGCAGTTGGTCATATGCTATGACAAGCCAACCGGACTCAAGGCCCTAATAGCCATTCACAACACAGTACTAGGTCCATCTTTGGGCGGAACCAGAATGTGGCATTATACCAATGAAGCAGATGCGATAAAAGATGTATTAAGGCTTTCTCGGGGAATGACCTTTAAGGCATCCATTTCCGGATTAAATATAGGCGGAGGAAAAGCAGTTTTAATAGGAGATCCCTCCCAGAAATCGGAAGCTTATTTGAGGCGATTTGGCCGATTTATTGAAAGTTTAGGTGGTCGCTATACCACTGCAGAAGATATGAACACCCACACGGCAGACATGGAATACATTGCCATGGAAACAAAACATGTGACGGGCTTGCCTGAAAGTAAAGGTGGCGGAGGCGACCCATCTCCTGTCACTGCCTATGGCACCTACCTCGGAATGAAGGCTGCCGCCAAACAAGCCTATGGGAATGATTCTCTTGAAGGTAAAAAAATATTAATCCAAGGTGCCGGTCAAGTAGGCAAGCATTTGGCGGAACATCTGAGTAAAGAAAATGCAGTTTTGATGGTCGCCGATATCAACACAGAAAAGGCGGCAAAGGTGGCAGCTACAACCAAGGCAAAAGTGGTGAAAGCCGCTGCTATTCATGAAATCCCTATGGACATATTTGCCCCTTGTGCCATGGGAGGTCAACTGAATGATACAAGCATCCCCCAATTCACCTGCGATATAGTGGCAGGCGCAGCCAATAATCAGTTGGAAAATGAGCAAAGACACGGGCAAATGCTTTTGGATCACGGTATACTCTATGCACCGGATTTTCTGATCAATGCCGGTGGATTGATGAATGTTTACCAAGAGTATCGAGGCAATTACTCAAAGGCCTTGGCCTTGGAAAAAGCAGAAAAGATATATGGAACCAGTTTAGAGGTATTCAATCTTGCTACTTCCAGAGGAATTTCTCCGCATGAGGCAGCTCTTCAAAAAGCAGTAAAAAGAATACAGGATATCGGGCAATTAAAAATGTCATGGTAAGCACATTCTTTTTTACTGCATGAAAGATCAAATATTTGTCCTTTGCAGGTACATTTACTAATTTGCAGGAAAATTAGTTTTGGCGAGGAATGGATGCTTCTGTCCTTCCTGTCAATAAACACTTATCACGTTCTTTAATTTCAGTTAATGTTAAATAGGAGAATCCTCAGAGTAAAAGCATTTCAGACGTTATATGCTTTTCAACAGTGTAAGCATTCCAATGCAAATTTGGCACAAGACTTCATAAAAGAAGCTTTTTTGCCCGACCTTAATTCTATGGAAGTTCAAGACAGGGCTTTGCTTAAAAAGGAAGCTGGCCGATGTATTGAAGTTTTTACCAAAAACATAGATAAGGTTCAATTATCATTGGACAAGAGTGACAATGAAAAGGTAAAAGAAACAGCAGTGAAAGCCATTAGCTTTTATAATAAGAGCAACAAAAAAGATCAAGAGTTCTTGAGAACCAATATGTTGGCAGCTGTAGAAAATATTCCTGCATTGTATTTATTTGCCATTAGCATGTTGGTCGGTTTTGGGGAACATGTTAGGAAAGAGAAGGTCAAAAAGAGAAAATTTGAAGAGCAACCTGTAGTTCAGCAAGATTCTGCCTACAATCTTGGTTCCAATAAAGTATTGGGAATAATCGAGCAAAATCATTCATTCAAGAAGGAATGTCTTAGATTTGAAGTAGATATCGAGGAATTGGAGTTGGAGATCAAGGAATGGTATAGAGAACTGGTGAAGCCGCATGAAGACTACCAAAAATACATGACCATAGAAAATCCAAGCATCGAGGATGACAAAGAGATTTTACTGACTATACTAAAAAAGATTATTTTTAAAAAAGAGGCAATATTAAGCTTCTTTCAGGACAAGGACTTGAATTGGACTGAAAACAAATCCATTGTGAGAAGTTTGTCTTCCAAAGTATTGAAGACCATTACGGGCACTGAGGATGAGTCCGAGGAAATTCTTCCTGAATTGGCATTAAACTGGGAAGAAGATAAAGAATTCTTTCAAGAAATATTTAACCTCACGGTAGCTTCAGAGAAGGAGTACAGTGAGTTAATTGCCACTACAACCAAAAACTGGGATGTAGAGCGAATTGCTTTAACAGATAGAGTAATACTAATAATGGCTTTATCAGAAATGGTGAATTTCTCAAGTATCCCGACTAAGGTATCCATTAATGAGTACATAGATATTTCTAAAACCTATAGTACTCCTAAAAGTAAACAGTTTGTAAATGGACTTTTGGATACTTTATCAAAAGAATTAACCGAAAGCGGAAAAATACGTAAGAGTGGTAGAGGTCTCATAGATAATAAATAATATATAAAATGGGTAAAAAAAGTAATTCAATATTCGCATTTGCTCTAGGAGCAGGATTGGGTGCTACGCTAGGGGTGCTTTTTGCCCCTGATGCAGGAAATAATACGCGAGATAAATTATCCTACAGGTTAGCAAAATATCGCAATGAACTGGAAGACCTAATCAATGAGATGGTAGATGAAAAACACCTGCCAGATAATATTGCTAGATCTGAAGGAGATAAAGTCATTACGGAAGCAAAATCCAAAGCAGAGAATTTGCTTAACGACGTCAATAAACTTATTGATCAAATCAACAACGACAACAATAAAAATTAAAACAGTCTATTTATGAAGTATTCTAATCTTTCAGTGTGGCTATTGGGCCTCACACTGATAATGGCGGGAGCCTGTAGTGAAAAAGGAAGCGGGAACGATGATAAAATACAGGAACTGGAGCAAAAGATTTCTCAGCTTGAACAAAATCAGGTGGTCACTCCTTCTACTGCCCAAAATGTACAGCCTGCAGACCCTGCCACTGTAGGAGCCTTTGGTTTTGAAGAAGAAATCTTTGATTTTGGCACCATTGACGAGGGAAAAGTAGTTGAGCACGTTTTCAAGTTTAAAAATGAAGGGCAAGTGCCTTTGATTATTTCCAATATTCAGGCTTCTTGCGGCTGTACTAGTCCTGAATGGTCAAAAGAGCCCGTTAAACCGGGTGATGAAGGTTTTATTAAAGTTGTATTTAACTCCAGAGGAAAATCCGGTGTTCAAAGTCCAACAGTTACAATTCAAGCCAACACTTCTCCAAGTGTAACAAGGTTAAGGCTAAAAGGAACAGTTAATAGATCAACAGGAACATCCACCACACCTAGTGCAGGTCCAGTAAAAAGATAAAAATGTATAATTCAATATTACTTCAAGTAGACGGTGCTGCAGGTAGTGGCATCATGGGTCAGGTATTTCTTTTTGGCAGTATCATTCTAATCATGTACTTCTTCATGATCAGACCTCAACAAAAAAAGCAAAAAGAAACCACCAAATTTATCTCTGAAATTAAAAAGGGAGAACAGGTAGTTACCGTAGGTGGAATCCATGGTAAAGTATATGCCGTGGAGGGAGACATTGTAACAATCGACCTCGACAAAGGAATGAAAATACGAGTGGAGAAATCCGCCTTGTCTCTTGATTACACAAAAAAATTATCCAGTGAAAAATAATTTTCTGTACACTTGAGTACACTTAGTAACTATTTCCGGAAATTTAGACCAGATAAAACTTCCAATTTGAAGGTGGTAGTATTGTGCGTTGTCACTGCTACCACCTTTTGGTTACTCAATGCTTTAAATAAAGACAATTATACCACCATAGTTAACCAGCCTATATCCATTGATTATGATGAGGAGGAATACATGGCGGTGAAACCTTTACCACAGGTAATTAAAATAGAGATCAACGGAAATGGTTGGGATCTTTTAAAAAAACACTTAAACATAAGCCAGAACCCGCTGGAAATCACCCTTGACGACCCCTCCCACCAACCTTATCTAGTAACAGAGCAAATCAGTCAGGAAATGGCTGAACATATTTCAGCCACCAATTTGGTGCGAATTACCCAAGACACTTTATTTTTTAATATTGATAAGATCGTATCTAAGAAAATTAAAATAATTCCTGATACATTACCCAATACCCTTGCCGAAAATTATGATTATGCCTCCCCAATTTTGGTAGACCCTGAATTTGTAACAGTGAAAGGGCCAATTTCTGTCATCGAACAATTTGATGGCAAACTAATGGTGCAACTGGGAGAAAACAATATCAAGAACCATTATTCCAAATTATTGCCTCTGGAACTGGACAAAACCAAAAGGAACTTTTTACAATTAGAAGAGGAAACCGTACAAATAAGCTTTCAGGTAGTCGCTTTTATCGAGAAAAAGTTAGAATTAAGCATTGATCAATTGTATTTCCCCAACAATGTAAGTACCAATAGTGCGACAAACAATGTGAGTGTTCAACTATTGGTGGACGAAAGAAAACAGGGTGAGTTGGAATCGCTAAACCTTAAAGCAATATTAAATTACAACAATAGAAATAGGGAAGACAGCTCCATCGCTGTGACTTTGAATGTAAATCCCGCTTATATCCGGGAGGTATCTTTCACACCAAGCAGTTTTGATTTGATCTATGAATAAGAAAAAACCTTTGCTTGTTGGGATTAGTGGGGGAATAGGTGCAGGAAAAACTTTGATTTCAAAAATATTTTCCCTCCTTGACCTTCCGGTTTACAATGCTGATGAGCGGGCCAAATGGCTTATGATTTATCACCAAACCTTGAAAAAAAATATATCGAAGGAGTTTGGCGAGGAATCCTATGACAAAGATGGAGGGCTGAATCGTTCCTACTTGGCAAATATCATTTTCTCTGACCCCGAAAAAACCTCACGAATAAATGAACTGGTTCACCCTGTAGTTGGAGAAGACTTTAAACGATGGGCAGATAGCCAGCACACAGCTTATGTATTAAAGGAAGCGGCTTTATTGTTCGAAACAGGTTCTTATAAATCGCTGGATGCTACAATTCATGTTACTGCTTCGGAATCTATTCGAATAGAAAGGGTCAAGTCCAGAGATCCCCAGCGTAGCACAACACAAATCCGACAAATAATTCAGAAACAATTTACTGACAAAGAAAAAAATAAACTGGCAGATTTTTTAATTACCAATGATGAATCCACCTTGGTAATCCCTCAAATAATAAAAATCCATGAGCATTTGCTTAGCAGGGCCAATTAAATTTCACTCAGGCTGATTTGATCCAGGTAGAATTTCATTCGAGAATGCCTGTGATTTAAAAAATCTATTTTATCAATTCGATCCTGCTTATGGTTATAAAAAACCTCAACATATTCATTACCCAATAAGTACAAGTTTACTTTATGGGTATAGTACCGAATGGCCACCACAAAGGTGCCTTCTGTGTACAGCTTTTGTGTTTTCTTTTGGATACTCAGCCTGTTAAAGTCCTCTTTACTCATCAAATGCTTTGTTAAAGTGATTATATTAGGCTTTTGGGTAAAATGCAATTCAATTAGGGGTGACCACTGTTTTCTGATGAATAAAATTAAAAAATTTAATCAAAAATTGCATCCTTAGAGCAAAGTAATTTGATTGAATTAAACTAACTTAACATTTTTAAACTCAAATAGTGCTACAGGTTTTCCTGCTTCATTAAGCCGGGTTTGATCCGCTCCTTAAAAAAAATCGAATGAACTCTGGCAGATTAAAAAAGAAACTGAAAACGAAAAGGATACTATTGCTAGGTTTAGGAAATTTGGAAACAGCAAAATAAATTAGGTTTTAACAGTAATAGGGTAATAGCGCTTGTCATCTTTCCCTATAGCATAGAGGCGATAGACAATAGGCTTTGGTCCTACTATTAACATATTTCATTTATGACAAAGCATAACAAATACGCTTATTTATTTTTCATTTTTGGTTTAGTACTTCTGTTTAATAGCTCTTGCTCTTCCAGCCGTAAAATTCGACAGCAAAATATCCAACAAGTCATTAACACAGCTAAATCTTATCAAGGCACACCTTATAGGTATGGAGGCAATACCCGATCAGGAATGGATTGTTCGGCTTTAGTTTACCTTTCCTTTCAAAGCGTAGGAGTAAAACTTCCACGAGTATCGGCCGAACAGAGTAAAATTGGCAAAAGGATATCAAGAAGTAAATTAAAAAAAGGGGATGTGATCTTTTTTGCTACCGGAAGGAGGAGAAATAAAGTAACTCATGCAGGTATTGTCTTAGAAAAGAGGATGGGAAAAACCTATTTTATCCATGCTTCCACTTCATTGGGAGTAACAGAAGACAATTTACAATCCAAATATTGGTCGAAAAGGTGGGTAAGGGGCAGAAGGATTTTCTAGTCAGATGGTCAAAATCCCCGAAAAGTGCCTAAAAACGATAATTAAGTTAATAGTAATATAAAAATTTGGGCCAAAGTTTATTAATTTTTAAAACATCCTTTGGTATTCAGCAATATTAACTAATTTTGCACTCGAATTAAAAAGTATTGTTCCAATTCATCTTAAAATATAACAATGGCGAATACTGGTAAGATAACTCAGGTAATTGGTCCTGTTGTGGATGTTTCCTTTGAGGGAAGTAAACTGCCTAATATCCTTGATGCACTAGAAATCACAAAAGAGAATGGCCAGAGGGTTGTTCTTGAAGTACAACAACACCTAGGTGAAGACCGGGTAAGAACCATTGCTATGGACTCTTCGGAGGGTATGGTAAGGGGTATGGAGGTAAGAGACCTCGGTACACCTATATCAGTACCTACCGGTGACAATATCAAAGGAAGGTTATTTAACGTGGTAGGAGAAGCCATTGATGGATTGCCACAACCTGAATCTCAAGAAAGACTTCCTATACATAGATCTGCACCAAAATTTGAAGATCTGTCTACTTCCACAGAAGTTTTGTATACAGGTATCAAAGTAATTGATTTGATTGAGCCGTATGCAAAAGGTGGTAAAATTGGTTTGTTTGGAGGAGCAGGTGTTGGTAAAACAGTACTGATCCAAGAACTCATCAATAATATTGCGAAAGCATACTCCGGTCTATCTGTATTTGCAGGTGTAGGAGAAAGAACAAGGGAAGGAAATGACCTTCTTAGAGAAATGATTGAATCAGGAATCGTAACTTACGGTGACGATTTTGTTGAATCATTAGAAAATGAAGGTGGTTGGGATCTATCCAAAGTGGATCTAAACAAACTTAAAGATTCTAAAGCAACCTTTGTCTTCGGGCAAATGAACGAACCTCCTGGGGCGCGTGCAAGGGTAGCATTGACCGGACTTACACTAGCTGAATATTACCGTGATGGTGAAGGAGATGGTGCCGGTAAAGATATCCTATTCTTTATTGATAATATTTTCCGTTTTACCCAAGCAGGATCTGAAGTATCTGCACTTTTGGGAAGGATGCCATCTGCGGTAGGTTACCAGCCTACACTTGCCACCGAAATGGGTGCAATGCAGGAGCGTATTACATCAACTAAAAACGGCTCCATTACTTCTGTACAAGCGGTATATGTTCCTGCTGATGATTTGACGGATCCGGCGCCGGCAACAACTTTTGCCCACCTTGATGCACAAACTGTACTTTCAAGAAAAATTGCAGAGCTAGGAATTTACCCGGCAGTGGATCCTTTGGATTCTACTTCCAGAATTCTTGAACCATCTGTAGTAGGTGATGAGCATTATAACTGTGCCACCAATATAAAAGAGCTTCTACAGCGCTACAAAGAACTTCAAGATATCATTGCCATCTTGGGTATGGAAGAGCTTTCTGAAGAAGATAAAATGGTCGTACACCGTGCCAGAAGGGTACAAAGATTCCTTTCTCAACCTTTCCACGTTGCCGAGCAATTTACTGGCCTTAAAGGTGTGTTGGTAGATATCAAAGATACCATCAAAGGATTCAATATGATCATGGATGGAGAGTTGGATCACTTGCCTGAATCAGCATTTAACCTTGTAGGTAGCATTGAAGATGCCATTGCCAAAGGGGAGAAAATGTTGGCAGAAGAAAAATAATAGCCATTTATTAGGGTAGTACGGAAAGTATTACCCTTTAATAAAATAAATCATGCATTTAGAGATCATTACACCGGACCAAAAAGTATTTGAAGGAGAAGTGTCTGAAGCCACCTTTCCCGGAGCCGATGGTTCCTTTCAAGTATTGAAAAACCACGCTGCTTTAATATCTGCCCTTGAAAAAGGTGCCGTTTCTTACACCACCGCTGAAGGACAAAAGTCATTGGTGGTAGATGGAGGAGTAGTGGAGGTTAATGACAATAAAATTATTGTATTGGCTGAAAAGGTAGTGGATTGATTTACATCTTTTCTCGAAAAAATAAAAAGGGTTCTGAAATTAAATTTTCAGAACCCTTTTTGTTTATCAGGCTTTGCCCTATTTTTCTTTCTTCTATTTCCCTAAAGATTCTAGGGCTGATTTAACGGAGCCTTTGTCCATCAATAAGGCTTTGGCCTCCTCATAATTACTCATTGCTGCACGCTCCATAAGCATTTTTACGCTTCTATCAACAATCTTGTCATTGATCAATAAAACGTTGACCATTTTATTGTCTTCCACCCTGCCTAAGCGAATCATACTGGTGGTGGAAATCATGTCAAAAATCATTTTCTGTGCAGTGCCACACTTCATTCGGGTACTTCCGGAAACAAATTCCGGTCCGGTGAGTACCTCCACAGGGAAATCTGCATTTGCCGCAATAGGTGACTCGGGATTGCTTACAATGCAACCGGTTGACACAGCATTTGCTTTGCAAGATTTTAAAGCCCCCAAAACAAAGGGAGTAGTCCCACTTGCCGAAATCCCTAAAACAAAATCTTTGTCAGAAACTTCATAACCTTTCAATGCTTCCCAACCGGCATTGGGATCATCCTCTTTTTCTTCCCTCGCCTCTATCAAACGATCCACTCCACCTGCCAAAATAACATTCACTTTACCCTTGGGTATTCCGTAAGTGGTAGGAAGCTCTATCGCATCCAATACAGAAAGTCTGCCGCCACTTCCGGCACCTAAATAAAATAGCCTGCCGCCATTTTCAAGTTTATCAACAATGTTTTTAATCAACAGATTGATTTCCGGCAATGCTTTTTCAATGGCAAGGGCCACTTTCTTGTCTTCATTGTTAATATTGGCAGTCAACTCCTCTATGGACATTTTCTCCAAATGTCTGTACAAGGAGGGTTGTTCTGTTATTTTTGTCATTTTATATCAGTTTAAATAAGTTCACGAGAAAATTTTATATGACAGGACTATCGGAGGTTCCTGGATTTTTGGTGGCAGCATCCCCAAAGTTGGACCTCACTTGCCCCAAGTCTTTGTTTAGCATTTGTGTAAATAACGCATAATCCGAACTATGAACCACCATATTCACCCCCTCCTTTATCCAGAAAATTTGTCTTTCAATGGTTTCAGAAAAATGAATTCCTACCATTAAGCCTAACTTTCTACTTGTTTGGATGATCTGCCTTACGGCCTTAACAAAATCAGGATGATCATAAGCCTCAGGAATCCCCATACTTACAGACAAATCATGTGGGCCTATAAATACGCCATCAAGACCCCGTAAAGATAATAATTCATCCAATTGCTGCAATGCAGGCACACTTTCGATATTCACTATACTCAAGTGCCCTTTGTTGTAATTGGCCAAATAATCCTCCAAGCCCTGGGGTATTTTCTCTCTGTCCTCTAAATACAGGTTTAATTTTTCTCCTTTTAAAGGTCTGAATTTGGTTGCACCAATTAATACCTGAACCTCTTGAACGGATTCAACATAGGGGATTACCACCCCCGTAGCCCCGGCATCAATGGCCTGGCAGATCAAGTGATGGTCAGCTTTATAAACCCTTACTATGGGAACAATCCCTCTTCCTTTATAAGTATCACATAAGGTAGCAAGTTCTTTTCGTGAAAGAGAGATATGTTCGGTATCAATAAAAACAAAATCCAAACCGGAGGAGGCCAGTGCTTTAGGCCACAAGGGATTATTTGAGGTAACACAAGTGCCAAGCACCAATTCTCCGGACTGAATTTTATTATTAAAGTTCATTTTTATTTGATTAATGGATCGCTGATTACGTTTAAATATCTTCCCATCCAGTAAGGCAATAGCCATATATCGCCGGCACTATACTCCTGACTTCCTCCATTGCCTCCATCCAAAGTGAAGCGGTTTCCATTGTGCCTGCGAATCATTAGTTCATCAGGAGGAAGGACTTCACTTGTGCTTTGTCTTCTGAAATTTTCCTCTAATAGCTCAAGGTCTTTTCTATGGCTGTTCTTTGTGCTCCAGCTAATCATATCCAGAGGATGCTCCTGAAGATACCAAACTGCTTCCTCAAGGTCAAAATTTTCTCGATCTACCAAAGCCCCAAAAATATTCCACAAACCGTCTCTCTCTGGACGTTCGGCTTCCCAATGGTCTTTGATTGCCTCCTTGTACTTCTCTTTCAACTCATCCGTAAAGGCATATCGGTACAAGCCCCAGTAACCAAGGAAATACATCTCGTCATCTGAATGGTTCCACGACTCGGATAACATAGCCGCCCAGTCATCACTCCCTTCTTCTGCTTTTCCAATTCCTTCCATGGGGCGCATAAGGTTTTCTAGGTAGCCATGTTTATCCATTAAATTGTAAGCTTCCTTTTTGTACATTTCCTTGCCGGTAAAATGGTAAGCCGTTTGTAACATGGCAATGATATTAGAGGAGTTTAATTTCCTGTCGCCAACCATGGTAGGAAAACCATTTACATATTCGGGATTCCACCTTCCCCAGGTCGTATGTTTGCCGTCATAATCAATCAGGTACCAATCATTCTCTACAATATGCGTCATTACCTGATCCAACAATCCTATGGCTTGCTTTCTCAATGCTTCGTTGTCTACCAGTTCGGCAATCACACCAAAAACAAATACATGGCCTATTACCTCATCACTACTTGTGGTAGCTTTCCAATCCCATTCAGGATCAGTGGCATGTTGCCACCTGTCGGGATCAGCTAATTTCTCAATATATCCGCTTCTGAAGAAAGATCTTGAAGGGAATCCCTCTACAGGGTTAATGGTGTAAAGCCTTTCCATCGCGTCCAATGACTCTTTTACGTTTTGTAAGGCCGCTGCAGATCCGGTCACCGCATAGCGAAATGCCTCTCCTCCCAAATACATAGAAGTCCATAAGCCGTCATTGTCTGAATCAGCCAATCTTCCGGTATCAAAATTCCCCTTTTCCATTTGGATCAAGGTGGCATTAAAACCATGTCGAATATGGCGATGCCTTACCTGTTGCTCATAATAGGCTGCTTTTTCTGCCAGGGTCTGTGACATGAATACCAACTTCCCTAGCCCTTTATCTGTCAAGATCAACACTTCATCGGCATTCTTTTGGCTGATATGCAATACCTTGTCTCCCGGCAACCACCGCTCACCTAAATAATAATTAAACTTGCCGTCTTCCTTTTCCATAAATGCTCCTTGCTCTGAGCCAAACCACAGCAAGCCGTTGATTTCTGTAAGGCTGGTCAATACAGGCCATGGCAAAGCCTGCTGCTTTGTCCCTACTTTTTTATCGCTAAGTAAGTCCCATTCAAAATAGCCATCTGTGGTGCCTATGGCGAGTTTATTCTTGCCTTCGCGTACCACAAAACTGGTAAACCCTGCTCCTTCAGTAAGGGTTGTTAATTTCGTATCTGCCGGTGAAAATGCCATCAACTTGTTTGCTGCCAATAGCAAAAACCTTTCAGAAAAAGCATCATAGGTAATTTCTATTACCGGAGATCCACTGACCTTCCCTTTATACGAAACCCCTTCTTTGTTTACCAAATGGATATTGCCCCCATCTGAAACCAAAAAATTAAAGTCTTTTCCATGAGCAAAAGAGCTTGCACTTGGCAACTCATGTTTTAAATATAAACTCCCGGCCCAAGCATTGCTAAATACTGCCTGGTCATCCAAGTAAACAAATTGATCTTCTACCGTGCTGATGCCAACAATATTTTTGTCTTTCATGGCCAGGTAAGTCTTGTCCTGTGTCAAGGTTCCCGGATATAAAAAAGCACCTGCATGGGGTCTTAGCAGACCCGATTGACCTAGTATCTGAACAGTACCATTCCTGTCTGCATAGACCTTGTCTAGCCTTGATGCCCCTTCGGAATAATACTTAATGGCATACTCCTGAACAAAAGGAACATCCCGGTGCACCCTTTGGCTGTTGGATGGTAATTGTTGCCCTTGTGCTTGCGAAAACCCAAGAAGCAAACCAACAAAAATGAGAAGCTTGAAATTTATTTTTTTCATGTTTAAATAAAATGGTTGATAAATAATAGACAGATAGATCAATTGCAAATCAGTAGCAAAACAATTGGATAATCCAATTTCCTGATACCGGCAATAAATAAATTTGTCCGCCCTGTTAAGAAACATGAGCGGACAAACAATTCCCTAAATAAACAGAAAGTTAATTATTACGATGTCTCCCAATAAGCTAACGATCCACTCTTTAGTTATACAGCAATTGATTATAGATGTACTATTTCAATTATATTTTGTTGATGAGGGGCTAAAATATAGTTTGGATAAGGTTAAATAGCTCTGCCTTCTCACTTTATTATGGCCATGCAGAATTATAACCCTTTACCCAAACCTGGCATTTTTTTATTTACTAACAGGCTGGCTAATCACATCCAAATACCTTCCCATCCAGTATGGTAAAAGCCATATATCGCCGGCACTCATTTCTTCTTTTCCATCTCTTCCGCCATCCAACTCAAACCTATTGCCATTGTGACGGCGCATTTTTAATTCATCTGGTGGAAGCACCTCTTTGGTGCTTTGGTTCCGGAAATTTGGTTCCAATAGTTCAATATCTTTTCTATGGCTATTTTTAACGTTCCAATTAATCAAGTCAAGGGGGTATTCCTGTAGGTACCAAATAGCCTCTTCAAGGTCAAATTTTTCTCGGTCTATCAAAGCCCCAAAAATATTCCACAATCCATCTTTTTCAGGACGTTCTGCCTCCCAATGGTCTTTGATGGCCTCCTTGTACTTCTCTTTCAACTCATCCGTAAAGGCATATCGGTACAAGCCCCAGTAACCAAGGAAATACATCTCGTCATCCGAATGATTCCATTTTTGTGACAACATGGCCGCCCAATCATCGCTTCCCTCTTTGGCTTGCCCTATTTCTTTCATTGGACGCATCAGGTTTTCCAAGTAACCATGTTTGTCCATTAATTTGTAAGCTTCCTTTCTGTACATCTCCTTACCTGTAAAGTGATAAGCTGTTTGTAACATGGCAATGATATTGGAAGAATTTAGTTTCCTGTCACCAACCATCGTAGGAAAACCATTTACATATTCAGGGTTCCACCTTCCCCAGGTCGTATGTTTGCCGTCAAAATCAATCAGGTACCAATCATTTTCCACAATATGCGTCATTACCTGATCCAATAATCCTATGGATTGCTTTCGCAATGCTTCGTTGTCTACCAGTTCGGCAATCACACCAAAAACAAACACATGGCCTATTATCTCATCACTACTTGTGGTAGCTTTCCAAACCCATTCCGGATCTTCAATATCTTGCCAATGCTCAGAACCTCCAAGTTGATCTTTGAAGCCACTTCTGGAAAATGACCTTGCAGGAAAACCTTCTATATCATTAATGGTATACAGCCTTTCCATTGCATCCAATGACTCTTTCACATTTTGTAAGGCAAAGGCAGAACCTGTAGTTGCATAGCGGAAGGCTTGCCCAGCCAAATACATAGAAGTCCATAAGCCGTCATTGTCTGAATCTTTGACCCTTCCTGTATTGAAATTCCCTTTTTCCATGTGAGTCAAGGTGGCATTAAAACCATGTCGAATATGGCGATCTCTTACCTGCTGCTCATAATAGGCTGCTTTTTCTGCCAAGGTCTGTGACATAAACACTATTTTCCCTAACCCCTTGTCTGTCAAAATCAACACTTCATCGGCATTCTTTTGGCTGATATGCAATACCTTGTCTCCCGGCAACCAACGCTCACCTAAATAATAATTAAACTTGCCGTCTTCCTTTTCCATAAATGCTCCTTGCTCTGAGCCAAACCACAGCAAGCCGTTGATTTCTGTAAGGCTGGTCAATACAGGCCATGGCAAAGCCTGCTGCTTTGTCCCTACTTTTTTATCGCTAAGTAAGTCCCATTCAAAATAGCCATCTGTGGTGCCTATGGCGAGTTTGTTCTTGCCTTCGCGCACAACAAAACTGGTAAACCCTGCTCCTTCAGTAAGGGTTGTTAATTTCGTATCTGCCGGTGCAAATGACATGAGTTTGTTCTCTGCCAATAGTAAAAACCTTTCAGAAGAAGCGTCATAGGTAATTTCTATTACCGGAGATCCACTGATCTTCCCTTTATACGAAACCCCTTCTTTGTTTACCAAATGGATATTGCCCCCATCTGAAACCAAAAAGGTGAAGTCTTTTCCATGAGCAAAAGAGCTTGCACTTGGCAACTCATGTTTTACATATAGGCTCCCGGCCCAAGCATTGCTAAATACTGCCTGGTCATCCAGATAAACAAATTGATCTTCTACCGTGCTGATGCCAACAATATTTTTGTCTTTCATGGCCAGGTAAGTCTTGTCCTGAGTCAAGGTTCCCGGATATAAAAAAGCACCTGCATGGGGTCTTAGCAGACCCGATTGACCTAGTATCTGAACAGTACCATTCCTGTCTGCATAGACCTTATCTAGCCTTGATGCCCCTTCGGAATAATACTTAATGGCATATTCCTGAACAAAAGGAACATCTTGGTGCACCCTTTGGCTGTTGGATGGCAATTGTTGTCCTTCTGCTTGCGAAAAGCCAAACAGCAAACCAACAAAAACAAATAGTTTTAAGTGTGAGTATTTCATGGTAAATTAATGTGGTTAATTTAAAGTGTATGAGTCACTTGATAGTGCGACAATATCAAAATCATACCGGCTAAATATTCATTATTATTAGAAAGGGTATAAATAAATTTGTCCGCCCCGTTATAAAACATGAGCGGACAAAACTTACCTAACCTAACTACTAAAGCTTAATCTATCTTACTTGAATCAAGTAAGCGATTGAGTTATATATAATACATAAGACCTTTCAATATGGGCTACTTACTTTAAAAGTTTTTTGGATCAATTTTTAAATATTTAATGGATTTTCCTTTTTCATCCAAATGGTAGGAATAAGTGATGTGTATCATACCATCTGTATCCTGTATCATAGAAGGGTAAGAGAAGCCACCAACCTCTTTCTTTTCATCTTCCAAATAAATCTTTCCTCTCCATGTTTGCCCTTCATCATCTGAGATGTATAAAGAAATCCTGTACCTGCCATCATCTATATCATTTCCTAAGAAAAGCCAGGTGCCATTGTCCAATACCAGCAGTTCTACACTTGCAGTATTCGGTATGCTGGTTTTCTCTGAGGCAGACCAAGTCATTCCATCATCTTGGGAATAGCTTTTATGGATTGTGGTAGGAGCATCACCGCTATCCCTCATTAAGGCCATAATTTCTCCACTTTCTCTTTGACCTAGTGCCGGCTGAATGGGACCTCTACCCACCAAGGGCTTGCTTGGAAACCAAGTGGCTCCGTCATCATCAGAAATGGCCATCATGGAAAAATTAAAACCATCTGAATAAAGGGGTAATAAAATCCTTCCTGAGTTAAGCACAATCGGTTTTATCCTGGTCATCCATCCAATACTGGATTTTTTACTGTCCTTGCTGGCTTCGATGATCATTTGATCATACTGGGGAGCATATTCAGACCAACCTGCCTTATTTTCAGGCAATTCTTCAAATCGTTTGGCAACTTCCTGATGAAATATTTCCCCGGGTTTGAGCAAAATATTGTCCTGCCAACTCCAGATGGGTGCGCCGGCATTTTCATAACTTGTACTAGTTCTAAATCGCAATATGGACTGCTCCCATCGGTTGCCCTGAACGGCAATCCAAACCAAAAACAGCTTCCCTTCCTGGTTTAGGAAAAGCACCGGATTACAATCGGGAATATTGGGTGTATCTGCCAGTAGAAACGGTTCACCCCATCGACTATCCTTTTTCCTTAGCCTGGCTCCCATAATGCGTACATCATCTGCTTTTCGTTCCCCTGAGCCTTCAAACCATGCTGTGAGTAAGTCTCCATTGGGCAAGGAGACAATACTGCTTCCATGCACGTGATTTTGCTGAAGCGGAAAAATCAAGCTTTCGCTAACGACCACTTTATCTTTAGGGATGTACTGGCCAAAAGCAGAAGTACTAAGCAAAAATAAGCCTATAAATACTATTTTATTCATTTCACTTTTTTTCTTCTTTCCATTACTTCAGACCAAGTGGTTAAAATAATTCCCTCGTCTTCAATGAATTTCTGTAGTTCCGGAGAGGTCATGGCTAGCATATCTGCATACCTGGATTTGCCCGAGCCACTTATTCTGTAAAATGTATTTCGATCTCCGTTACTGTGTACAATCACCATGGCCAGGCCAGGCTCCATAAGCCTGAGCAATTCCTTACATTTTTCCACTTTATAGCCACCAAGTTCCTCATCACTAACTTCATGATCAGGAGACCAGTTTCCACTTATAGTGTGAAGGTCATCCAAAACCGGCAAGCCAGCGTCCCATAATTGTTTGGCTACCACAGGGGCTCTTTCCATAATGGGGTTATTAGGCAATTTCATGCCTTCTTTGTATTTCCCTTGTTTTTTGAGTTGTTTGATCAGGTTGTTGTTCATGGAAATTCCAAGTAATTTATTATTTCCTCCAGGAAACATAACCGGAATACCATATTCTATACCCACTTTGATGTATCTTTCTAGAAAAGGGGGATGATAAAATAGAGTTCCCATATGACTATCCATATGGGTTGGTTTCAATCCTAGTGACAAGGCCCGGTCAATCTGGGCGCGAATCTCGATTTCTACTTCATCTGGGCTGGCATTCGCTACCACTTCGGCTACAGAAGACCACATGGCCCCTTCTTCATCCACCAAACCGGGCACAGCCGTTTTACCTGCTAGTGGAGGCCAACGGTAATGTTTCCACTCAGAGGTTAGTGTCAAATGAAGCCCTGCATCCATTGGGTCTATCTTCGCATCTTTCACAAAACTAGCAGCCCAGGGGCAAGGCATCATAATGCTACAAGAAGTAGCTACACCACCATGTATGGATTTCTTTGCTCCTTCATTGGATTCATAGGACATACCTGCATCATCTACATGAAAGATAACTACCTTCTTTCCTTTAGGAAATCCCAATTTTTCAGCGTAAGTCATTTCTTGTTGGCTTAAAACTGCTTGGCTTTGAAACAATAGTATGAGTAAGCTACAAAATATAGTTCGCATGTTATATTAAATTTTAAATACCATCAAGTTTCCCTTTCCAAAAAGCAACCGTTTCTCGGTTCCAGGTATAGCAGGCAACAAGATGACCATCTTCATAAAACATCGCAGGATAAGAAAGCTCATCATCACCCTCTCCTTTTTCTATCTCAAATTTCAATGGCCAGGTTTTTCCATTGTCTTCTGAAACAGCAATGGAAATTGGGAATCTATCTCCCCAATTCTCAGCAACAGGGTTATAGATCAAAGCAATTTTCTCCTCTTCTATATGGGCAACATCAATTCCACTATTGTTATTGGGCAATTCAATTTCGGTAACCTCAGACCATGTTTTACCATAATCTTCTGAGTCTGACCTACAGATATTTCCTGAGCTACTTCTCATCAACATGTGTACATGACCAGGTTTTGACTCCCATAGGGCTGGTTGAATTACTCCTTCTCCTGTAATTACTGAGCGATCCATATCCAATTTATCTGTGGCATTCCAGGTTTTTCCTTCATCCTCAGATCGGTCAACAAATACTGTCCATACTTTATTTTTCTCATCAGAGGCAGGCGCCAACCAAGTTCCGTCTGATAAAACCAACATATGGTTTCTTACAGGACCACGACCACCTTTATCTCCCGGCACCAATTCTCTTGCTTCAGACCAAGTTTCTCCTCCATCTTCAGTGTATTGCACCCAGGTTTCCCAATAGTCAATTTCCTTTCCTACTTTAAAATACAAATATACTTTACCGTCGGGTGCATTGAATAAAACAGGATTCCAGTGTGGTTCATTTCTTACTTTTACCAATAATTCCGGCTCACTCCAAGCTCCGGCCTTACCTTTAGACACCCAAATTCCAACGTCATTGTGCTTTTCATGGGATCCCGCAAACCATGCGGTTAAATAATTCCCATCACCTAAACCGGTAATGGTGGAAGCATGACACTGGGCAAAAGGTCTATCCTCACCAAAAATATGCTCATATTCTTCAGTGGTAAGCTTTGCTTCTTGAACTGCAACTTCCTCTTTTTCTACAACTGCTTTGGATTTATCTCCTCCACTGCAAGCCGCACTGATTATCAATAGCGATAAGAGAAAAGAATAGCTTAGTAATTTTCGGTAATTTTTCATGGTTTTATTAATGGATTATTTGGATAACTGTCGATGATGTTTCCATCCTCATCTACTGTAATAATGTTAAAACTTTTGCCCTGAAGGGTAACAAGCGTAAAAGCTCTTACCGATTGAGAGGTCTCTAAATACCAGGTACTTGCTGCTTCATGCACGGTTCGGGGTTTGGTACCCCAAGACCCATCACCTATATAAACGATCCCGTCTTCATCCACATTATTGTCTTTTATTGGATAGGTTCGTTTATACGCATGGTCATGATTTTCAAAGGCCAAATTCATACTGGATTTTTCAAATAAAGGTACCCAATGATTTCGAATCATCGTCTGAGTGGTCCCTGTAAAAGACCTGGCAGAAGGGTAAGCCGGCACATGATAAATGGCCATTACATGAGAAGTGTTTTTTTCTTTTTGAAGGGCCAGTTCACGGGCAAGCCAATCTTTTTGTGGGCCATCGATAGCATTGGTATGGTCTGAATCAAGAAAGAGAAAACTAAGGTAATTGCCAAACTCCAGCACCCCATAGCCCGGCTGTCCGGGGAAGGCAAAAAGATTATAGTAAAATGGAGCGCTTTCTTTTCTTTTTTCAACCTTCAAATTTTCCGGAATGGATTCCTCATCAAAGCCACTTTTGACTTCATGGTTACCTATGCCTACCATGATAGGAATCATCCGCCCATCTTCTTGTATCAATGTATTCTTTACAGCCTCAAACCAGGCATACCACTTTTTTACATTTTTTCCGTCACCATTGGCATAAGCCAAGTCTCCTCCAATGATTATAAAATCAGGATTGTAAGGCAAAACCTGAAGGTTGGTTTTTTCCATTACCTTTTGGTCATGCATGGTATCTCCTCCTATCGCAAACTTGATAGGATTTCTGGAAATCTCCTTTGGCATGGTTTTAAAGTAATAAACCCTTTCATGGCTTCCAAATTTAACTTCATAGGCTTGATCGGCCATGAGCCCTGAAAGAAAGACCCGGTGTATTTTACGGTCAGAAAATGGGAAATTAGTTACTTGTCCACTTTTCTTTCTCCAATCTTCCTCTCCTTTTTTACGATAAAATAATGTCTGCGTAGTATTTGTTTTGAGATGCCAATCAATTGTCATTGTACTGGTAGGATCCTTTTCCCAGGTCAGATAAATCCCACTGGGTTCTTCCTGCGCACTTAAAGGGCCCACGAAAAGACCCAATAGTGATAAAAAGCAAATAAAAATAAGGGCTTTTTTACTTCGTAATTTCATTATCTAAGGATTATTGTTAATTGTCGCTTTACTTTTTCAGAAAAAAAATAATCTTAAAGCACTATATTATGTACTATATATAAGACTATTTAGTAATACCAATGACTTTATCTATTTCTCAAGGGCTACTACAAATTTATACCTATAAAAATAGATTGATTATTCAAGATATATTATCCGGTTAAGATTTCACAATATTAAATATTTCTTTAATCCCACTGTAATTTATCTGTTTTCTCAATCCATCAAATACATTACAGTTATTTTCAGTTTCGGACTATTAAAAAAACAATTGCTCTCAAATAGCCCTAACGAACCTTTTCAAGTATATCACTAGAATCTAAACAAATATATAGTTTGATTATTCACTGTTTTTCAGATAGTTATTAAAGGTTAACTTTTCCTAAAACTTCCATTTTCGGTTGTTAAAAGGGTAAAGTTGAGATATATTTGTCGTTGATTTTTTTTAAAAAATACCCGACTTAATACAATGAACATAGGAATAGATTTAGGAGGAACAAAAATACAGGTAGGTATTGAACATGAAGGAAAAATCATTCACAAGACCAAAGCTCTTCTGAAAGAAAAAAATGACCTTCATTCTACACTTAACCAGGTGAAGCAATTCATTAAGCCACTTACTGCCCATGAAGTAGAGGGGATTGGTATAGGTGTGCCATCAGTGGTGGATGTGGAAAAAGGAATTGTATACAATGTAACCAATATACCCTCCTGGAAAAAGGTAGCACTAAAGGACATTCTTGAACAGGAATTTAAACTTCCGGTCTTCGTCAACAATGATGTCAACTGTTTTGCGATAGGAGAGCATAAATTTGGAAAAGGAAAAGACTATAGTAATATGGTAGGCCTTTCAATTGGTACAGGATTAGGATCGGGAATTATTATCAAAAATAAGCTTTATGCCGGAGTAAACTGCGGCGCCGGTGAAATTGGATTACTCCCCTACCTTAACCATAATATAGAATACTATGCCAGTGGAAATTTCTTCAGCGCAGAATACCAAACCACCGCATTAGATGCTTTTACTGCTGCCAAAAATGGTGAAAAAGAAGCCTTGGAGCAATGGAAAGCCTTTGGTCAGCATTTTGGAGCTGCAGTACAAGTGGTCATGTATACTTATGATCCTCAGGCAATTGTAATTGGTGGATCAGTTGCAAATGCCTATCCATTTTTTGAGAAAGCCATGCGTGAAAGTTTCAGTGATTTTATCTATCCTGAATCATTTAAAAAATTAAAAATTCACTTGACTAAAAACGAAGACATTGCTTTACTGGGAGCCGCTGCCCTAGTAGATTTGCCTGTTAATGCCACCAATAAAGCGATTTAATTATCGCCATTTCTGCTCTTTTTGCCAAAAAACCTCCTAATTTAACAATAGAATAAAATTGCTACGCTTAACAATTTAATGACATGAAAAAAAACACACTCATAGTTGCCCTCATATTATTGATTTTTTTCGTCATTTCATTCCTTACAAATATCCTTGGACCTATCATCCCTGATATCATTGATAGTTTCACCTTAAGTATAGGACTTGCAGGTTTTTTACCTTTTGCTTTTTTTGTGGCTTATGCAGTGATGTCCATTCCATCCGGAATATTGGTGGAAAAATACAAAGAAAAGAAAATGCTGATCTTTGCCTTTACCATGGCATTTGTTGGCGCATTGCTATTTGCTTTTATTCCAAGCTTTACCATTGCCTTGACTTCTCTGTTTATCATTGGCATTGGAATGGCAGTCTTACAAGTAGTTATTAATCCCCTACTTAGAACTGCTGGAGGAGAGGAGCATTTTGCTTTTAATTCTGTTATGGGGCAACTTGCTTTTGGTGCTGCTTCTTTTCTTAGCCCAATGCTTTATAGCTATTTGGTTACCAATATTCATACCTCAGACAATTCCTTAATTTTTTCATTTTTAAACCCTATGGTTCCAGAAAACCTGAAATGGGTCTCCTTGTACTGGGTCTTTGCTGCCATCGCTTTTTTGATGGTGATCATCATCTATTTTGCTAAGTTCCCAAAAGTGGAACTCAAAGAGGATGAGAAAATTGACGTGGGTGTGGCTTTCAAAGAGCTACTGGCCAATAAGTTCGTGCTGTTGTATTTTCTTGGTATCTTTTGCTACGTAGGAACGGAGCAAGGCATTGCCAACTGGATTTCAAAATTCCTTCAGTCTTATCATGGCATAGATCCATCAACTACAGGGGCCATTGTTATTTCCTACTTTTGGGGCTTGTTAACTGTAGGTTGTTTATTAGGCCTTGTTTTGCTTAAGTTTCTTGATAGCCGAACCGTATTGATTTTCTTTACAGGTGGAGCCATTTTGGCTTTATTAGCTGGCCTTTTTGGTCCGGCAAATGTGGCACTAATCGCTTTTCCATTGACCGGTTTTTTTGCCTCTGTTATGTGGTCCATAATCTTTTCTCTGGCACTCAACTCCGTACCTCAACACCACGGAACCTTTTCAGGGATTTTATGTACGGGAATTGCAGGAGGAGCAGTTGTTCCTTTGATAATCGGTGGATTGGCAGAACTTGTAGGGCTTAAATTGTCCATGTTGTTTCTTTTGATTACTTTAGGATACATCTTAAGCATTGGCATTTGGGCCAAACCATTGGTCACCAATGCTACCAAAAGTTTGAAGGATATCTTTAAGTAAAAAATGTATAAAATTATTTTGCTCTTGGATTTTGCCGAAGAGTACAGTAAGAGTTTATTAAAAGGAATATCAAAATATTCTGCTGAGCAGGGGCCTTGGTCCTATTGCCGAATGCCCCTTTATTATAGGGAAACGATTGGTATTAAGGGTATACTCGACTGGGCCAAAGACTGGGGAGCAGATGGAATCATTGGTCAATTGTACAACGAAATTGACCTGGACCTCCTCGTCGACTCAAAGATCCCGGTAGTTGCACAGGATTTTAAAGAGCGGTTTACAGAAATTCCGAATATTACAGGTGCCTACCACGAAGCCGGTGAGATGGGAGCCGCTTACTTTCTGAAAAAAGGTTTTAAGAATTTCGCCTTTTACGGTTTCAATGATATCGTTTGGTCCAGGGAACGGGCAGAAGGTTTTGAAAAGAAGATCAATGCGATGGGCTACAAAGTAAATTACTTTGAGCACAGAAAATCCCGTTCTACAGATTTGTGGTACTACAAGAGTAACTCTTTGAGCAAATGGCTATTGTCTTTGCCAAAACCCATTGCCCTCATGACATGTGATGACAACCAAGGGCTACACATTACCGAAGCTTGCAAGCAAAATAAAATCCGGATTCCTGAAGAAGTTGCTGTTTTGGGGGTTGATAATGATGAAATGCTTTGTGAATTATCAGATCCTCCACTATCTAGCATTGGCTTGGATATAGAAAAAGGGGGCTATGATACTGCCAAGTTAATGGAGCAAATGATCCAAACCAGTGCATCAAATTTTTATGATATCCGAGTGAAACCTACCCAAGTCATCACCCGGCAGTCTACAGATATTTATGCAACCAACGATGACCATATCGCTTCATCTTTGAAATATATCCATAAAAATATTGAGAAAAACCTTCAGGTAGAAGAAGTAGTAAAACAAGTACCCCTTTCCAGAAGAAGTCTTGAAAAGCGTTTTTTGCAAATTACAGGCTACCCCATTTACAAATATATTTTTAACCTCCGGATAGAAAAATTTACCCAAAAACTTCTTGAAACAGATCAAACTGTTTTTGAGATTGCCATGGACCTGGGCTTAAATGACAGCAAAAACATTGCTAGGCAATTCAAGCAAGTAAAAGGATGTAATCCTATAGAATACAGAAAGCGGTACCTTGCTGGGAAATAAGTCTTCCGCTCACTTTGCCATCAAAAATATCTCCTACCCAATACACCACCAAATAATCCCTCACAACCGTTCATATAATGCCATTATTTTGAATGGTACTTTTTAGTTCCCTAAGGTATACTATAAAAACATATCCGAAATATCTTCAACCTTTATTCTTTTCCCAATTATGAAACATTTAGATAAAAAAACCATTCTATCAATTATTATTGTCGGTATGTCTCTGGCTACCGCATGGGCCATACGTGGACAGTTTGGGCACGAACAGGGTGCTGCCTGGGCGGGCGGTATTGGTTGCTTGAGTGTGATTATGCTGGCCAAAAGAGAAGATTGGTATAACAAAGCAATTAAAGCAGCTTTTGCAGGAGCTGTGGGCTGGGGTTTTGGAGGTATGATGAGCTACGGGATTCTTGTGGGTTATGGCAAGGGGACTGAGTTTTTTAACGTTTATTACGGTCTGTTTAGTCTTTTTATCGTTGGTGGGCTGTATGGATTAGTAGGTGGTGGACTTTTTGGGCTTGCCCTAGCAGACAACCCGGAGAAAAAAGTAAAATGGCATCAATTGGTGGTAGAAATGGCAGTGGGGGGGCTGATTTTTTATTTCCTTATGGTGGAGCAGTTGGGTTTCGCGATGACTCCTCCAAGGTCAGAGGCATGGGGCATATGTGCAGGCTCCGGCTTGGCACTAATTTATTTCCTTTCAAGGAATAAGCAATTCAGTGCTTTAAGGGTCGCTATTTATGCAGGCCTAGGTGGTGGGTTTGGGTTTGCCTTCGGAAATTTCCTTCAAGTTTTAGGAAATGTAGCACAAATACCTTTTAACATGTGGAATGTAATGGAATATTCACTTGGTTTTTTTGGTGGAATAGGCATGGCTTATGGCACATTTACCTCTTCATGGAAAGTAGAAAATCGAAACACAAGGTTTACCTCCACTAACCTGATCATTCCAACCTTAGGGCTGTTGTTATTAATTCCATTCTTTGTTTGGCATCAATCATTTTTAATGAAGGACAATACCGAAACATTGGCTACGATTGTAAATCAGCCGGAAACTTGGAGGCTTGTGGTTCAATTAATTGCTTTATTTATCGTTTTAGTTCTTTTTATCTATTGGATGAAAATTAGCTCAGGAAAAAAGAAGCTTGAAAATACCGCTTTTACTAAGAAGGAAATTTCCTTATTATTTATTAGCTATTTTGGGTCTTATATTGCTTACACCATACTACTTACAGGATCGTTTTTAAGTTTTTACAGAATTGAGCAGTTCTTGTATATTGTGAACTTTGTGATCATACTTGCTCTGATCCCGGGTAGTCAAGCGCATTTTATTCCCCGTCCTGCTAAAACCAACACTTGGACAAAGATCCTGCTACTGATGTTGGCCTTTTTTATATTGCTGGCCTTTATTCTTATCAATAGTCATGGGGAAATCGGAAATGCACACAAGAGGTTTGAATGGCTTTAATGTGCATAGCAAGCATTAAGCGATAAATTTAGATGTTAGAATAGTTCCTATATTAAACTGAAAACGTGCGGAAAGATATTGCTTAAAACCAGATGATTCTATGAGATTCTTATAATTAACAAAAATGGCAATAAATCTCACTACGGCAGTTGGTCTAATGCTTCTGAAGTTGAAGCAATTTCAGCAATCAATAAAGTTTGAAGCATAATTTACTTCAAAATATAATTTCATTTATCGGAAAGGCCGGAATTTTTTTCCGGCCTTTTTTTAGTTGTTATAAGTCAAAATTGGATAATTATCACTTATCTCATGTCTAGCCCCGGAACCTTTTTTTTTTGATGGTGTTTAATCGCACTGAATTTGTCAACCGTTGCCTCGCTCACTACTTCGCTAGATTAATACAATTGAACAAATTCAAAATCTTTCTCAAAGGCTATTTAGCCCGTTAAATCATTGCCTTTATATTTAAGCGTAATTTCACAAAGATTGAAAAGACATGAGGTCTAGTTGGGATCACTTGACTAATAGAAGCCCTGAAGAAAAAACTAGGACTATTCACCAGAATTGTTAAATGGAATAACGAAGTTGCAATGGATCGTATATCTCGGGTTAAAAAATAGGCAAAAAAAATCCCTGCTGGAACCAGCAGGGATTTTATATAAACAGAGTATCCGCTTTTTAAAAAGGATTATTTGTCCCTTGGTATAACCATGGTTTAGACCATTGGCTGTCAGCACCAAAGTTACCGGAAAATTCGGTGACTTCCAGATTATTCAATGCAGCATTTATATTGTCTGTATTATTGTTGTACTCATCATTACCATATTGGAATCTGATGGCTACCTGAGGTTGAGGAGACAATGGACCAGCCTCTAGATCAGGATATCCGGTTCTTCTGTAATCAGCAAAAGCTTCTGTACCATTGGACCAGTTGGCCACCCATTTCTGGGTCAATACCTGCTCCATAGAATTATCAAATGCCACTTCGGCAATAAATTCTTCATACATGTCGCTTTTACCCCAAGCTTCCAGAGACTGTTCTATCCCCATGTTGTAGTGCATTTCAGCATCTCCCACATTCCATCCTTTTAATGCCGCTTCAGCAAAGATGAAGCTAACTTCAGCCGCAGAGATGATTCTGGCTTGAAGGATATCTCCTGCCTGACCAGCCGTAGCATAGTAAGGATCCAATTGGGAAACATGTAGGTTTTGTGTTCCCTGACCCGGAATCGGGTTTCCATTGTAAGATTCAGGCGTAAGGATAGAAGGTGGTAACCCTACGTAAAGATCAGAATTATAATCCGCCATGTTTGGGTTAAAGTGCCGGGTAAACTTCACATCTGCATATTCCTCTTCAAACTGATCAAAGGTATAGATAGACTCTATAGGCTCACCGTTTGCTCTGATAAAGTCTTCTGCCGCAACGCTAAGGGTCTCATCTTCTACCCATTGTACCCTTACAGAGTCAAAGAATACAGGAAGCCTAGGGTCATTGGTCATGGTTAGCTGATCAATGAAAGTCTGACATGCTTGATATCTTTGAAAATCATCAGGATTAAGTCTTACATGACGTGTTATCCAAATGTCATTGGCTCCACCTGTATAATCCAAAGTAGCATCCTGATCAGAGCTTTCAATATAAATACCACTGCTATAAATAGCTTCCACTCCAGCTTTGGCTACATCCGGTTTCTTTTCAGATAACCGCATATAATACCTTAACAATAGTGAGTTGGTAAATCTTTTCCAACTATCGATATTTCCCCCATAAAGGAGATCATTCCCACTAGTAACTCCCTCATTGGATGCTGAAGAAAGTAAATTGGCAGCGGATTGCAAGTCTGCAATAATGCCATCATAAATCACTTCCTGGCTATCAAATTTAGGGAATTGAAATTGATCGCTTCCCTGATCACCTTTTAAGGCATCCATATATGGTGCGTCCCCCCAAAGGTCAGCTATATTACCAAAAGCAAAAGACTTCATGGTGAGGCCTACTCCTTGGAAGAAGGCATTGTCCATTTCTTCACCTCTGGTAATCATCAAATTGTTGGTTCTTAAGATATCATACCATCCCGTCCAACTTTTGGATACCCATTCATAATTGTTATGACTACTGTACCAACCATTTTTCTGCGTGTATTGCATGGCACCGGCAAGGTCATTAAAGCCTAAACCAAGGTAGCTTTGGGCAGAAGATGACAATACCGAAGGCATCAAAAGGTTTGGATTGGCGTTGGCCGGGTCAATACCATATGGATTGGTATTGATCTCACTGAGTTGGTCATCACAACCGGTGACCAAAATAAGTCCCAGGAGAAATACGGCTATCTTTCTAAATTCAAATAAATTTTTCATGATATGCAAATTAAGGACTTTTTTAAAGATTAAAATTGAGCTTGAACCCTACAGGAATACTCCACGGCATCACATTTTGACGCTCAATTCCTTGTTGGAAAGAAGAACCAGAAGCCCTGAAAGCTCTTTCAGGATCTATACCTATATCTGCTTTTGTCCACAAAATTATATTTCTGGTATATACAGAGAATGTCGCATTTCTGAATACACTAAAATTAGGGATTTTATAACCTAGAGACAATTCTCTTAATTTCACAAAAGAAGCATCAAAAGTTACTTGCTCATTAAAGCTCCATGGGTAAGTATTGGTGATTGGGTAGATATTGGTACCGGATCCACCTAAGTGCTCCTCATATACATCATCTGCATAGTTATCCGGTGTATCAGCTCCGGCAGTTTGAATCACACCTGGCACAAAAGCTCCGTCAGATCCATTTTCATCAATTGCAAAACCACCTGTTTCTGCAGTATGTCCACCAACTCTAGGGAAATTACCTGGTTCTGGGATGATATATTTTTCCGGATCTGATTTTAACAGCGCCACCAGTTCATCTTCAGAATAGTTGCCTCCCGGGATCAGGTTATCCAATTGCCTTTGTGATTTCCAATCAGACTCTCCATATCTGTAGGTGAAAGACATGAACTCACCACCTTGTCTCCAGTCAAAGCTAGCATTCAATACAAAGCGTTTGTAACTTAGTCCTGTTTGCATCCCTAAAATAAAGTCAGGGTTGAAGTTACCAACTTTTCTAAGGTCTTCATCTGCAGACAATCGTTGCCATTCTCCGGCACTGCTTAATACAGGCCATTTGTAATAAGGAGAAGAAGGATCTTCTACTTGTACAAATCCTCTACTGTAAAGGTCTCCAATTTGCTCTCCTAAGAAAGTAATCGCTCCACCACCATTATCACTCCATAGGGTGATTCTGTTAAAGTTTTCTACAAGTTCCAATACGCTGGTCCTGTTTCTACTCCAGTTAAAATCTACATCCATTTTCCAACCATTTCTGTCCAATGGCGTACCTCCAAGACTAAGCTCAATACCTTTACTTTCGATCAAACCGGCATTGATCAGCCTGCTGCTGAATCCTGAAGAACGAGGAAGATTTACAGAGAAGATCTGGTTTCTGTTTTCGATCACATAATAAGTTCCGGAAAACCTCAACTTATTGGCAAACATATTCAAATCTATACCGGCTTCAATAGAAGTAGCCTCTTCCGGTAGGAAATCAGGGTTATTAATACCAGATCCTAAGGAAGCTACATTGATAGAGTTATAAGTACCGGTAGAAAGATTTTGAACCAATCTGTATGGGCTGGTATCATTACCTACTTTTGCCCAACCTACTCTGGCCTTTAACATATCAATTGTTTCTGGAAGGTTGAGTGTGTAATTGGCCAACCAACTTAAGGAAGCAGAAGGATAGAAATAAGAGTTATTATTCAAAGGAAGCGTAGAAGACCAGTCATTTCTTGCTGTCAAATCCAAATACAATTGGTCAGCATAACCAAACGAGGCCAATCCATAAATACTATAAATTCTTTTGTCAGAGTATGAATTGCTTACCGATCTGTTTTCAGCAGGAATATTTTGTGCATTGTAGATACCGGGTACAACAAGCCCATTATTTCTGTCTCCACCAACACCTATATTTGCTGAGGTTCCCATTCTGCTCATGATATTACCACCGGCAGAAGCATTGAAATCCAATTTACCAAAGTCATCGTTATAGCTTAACAAGAAGTCAGCATTAGACTCTTGATTCAAAAGGTCAGAGTTATAATATCCGCCTTTAGCCATTCTACTGTAGCTATAAGGAATCTTGGTTTCTCTGTTTTCATCAGAACGATCCAGTGAATACCTTGCCATGAAATTCACATTGTCAGAGATTTTATAGTCTAAAGAAACATTTCCATACACCCTGTCCCTTCTGAATGCATTCTGAATACCATAAGCTATAAAATAAGGATTGTCTCCATTAGGAGTCCTTACCTGCTGAATCTCTTCCTGTCCAGGCACCCAAATATCACGCATTTGCTCAAAGTCTATATATGAAGATGCATAGATAGCTTCAAGTGGGTTACCTCTTCTATCACCGGTACTAGGCCGATCATTCGACTTACTGTTTGTATAGTTAAAATTGGTGTTCAAAGTGACGTTTTCCAAAACATCGTAAGAAACAGAAGCAGCAATGCTATTTCTAAATAAATCAGAATTAGGGATCATCCCCTGATGCACCATATTACCATAAGAAACTCGGTAAGTAGCCTTATCATCTCCTCCGCTTATTGCAAGGTTATTATTAGAAGTTATTCCTGTCTGCATGAAATCTTTCATGGCATTAGGATAAGATTTTAATTCAGTAGGAATCACGTTTCCGTTTTCATCTACAGGGCTATTCCATTGTTCTGCCATATTTCCTGCATCCAACTCTGGTCCACCCCAATAGGCTGATCCGTCGTTAAATACACCTTCTCTGTTACCATTGGCATACTTGTAATGAAAATCAAGCAGTCTGGATGGTCTTTCAAATACGTTGCTCGTAGAGAAAGATACACCCATGCTTTTTCCTTTGCTTCCGGATTTGGTCGTAATGATTACAACACCATTACCGGCTCGAGTACCATACAAAGCAGCAGCACTGGGTCCTTTAAGGACACTGATATCTGCAATATCATCAGGATTGATATCAGAAATAGCATTTCCATAATCGACCTGATTACCATTTCCATTTTCCCTGTTATTATTTAGTGAGTTCGACATAGGAACACCATCAACTACAAATAATGGTTGGTTATCAGAAGTAAGTGAAGAGGCTCCCCTTATCACCATACTAATTGAAGAACCTGCCCCACTGGTCTGATTGATGGTTACACCAGGCATTCTACCTGCGAGAGAGCTCAAAACGTTTTCTTGGGACACTTGTGTAATGTCTTCAGCTGAAACAGTAGACACATCGTAACCCAAAGAACGTTGGTCTCTTTTGATACCCAATGCAGTTACAACTACTTCATTCATAGCAGTAGCTGCTTCTTCCATACTCACATTGACACTTGTTCGGTTACCTACAGTAACTTCTTGACTTTCAAAGCCAACGTAAGAGAATACCAAAACTGAATTTGGTCCGGCTACGTCAATACTATATGATCCATCAATGTCCGTTACCGTTCCATTGCTTGTTCCTTTTTCCAAAATAGTTACTCCAGGTAAGCCTGAATCATCTCCTGTGGAAGTAACCTTTCCGTTGATAGTTATTGCAACCATCTCCTCCAATTCTGTAGCAGCTCCTAAGGAACTCCTCATCTCAGAGAGTCCATTGGCTTCCGCCAGTACTGATCCGGTAGATATAATACCTACCGAGAGAAGTGGCACCATCCACTTCATCATTTTTTTAGTACGATGTTTTTTCATAAGTTAATTGTTTTGCATGTTCAGTTTTCTATTGTATTGATTAATTGGAAGTTATTATCCAAACCTTGTCCTTTTTAGGACCTCTACACCTTATTATTTTTATTCTATTTCAATTTACTTGTTTGGTGTTTTTCAAAATTTTCACTTTTGTCATTTTTATAATCCTTCAGGACTTTCTCAAAATGTTTCCGCATACTTTCCTCCATACCGCTCAACATTTCCGAATCTTCCAAGCCTCCTAAAAGCGCTTCAAACTCCGGTCGCGAAATTTCATTTTGTACAAGTCTCTGCATCAGAGCCTCTGCTTTTTTCTTTTTCATATAAATGCCCTCCACCGTAAATACCATGGCTTATAAAAAAGAGACTATTTGTAATAATTGTTTTTTATTATGAATTAATTGTTAACAAACATAACAATGACATAAAATGGCCTGATTTCCATTTAATGCGTAATATTGTTGGACACCAAAAAACGGCCTTTAGAGACAAATGGCCCTTAAATATTATATTAATTATGAAAACCACACCACTATTATTGGCTTGCATAGTTTTAATTTTAAATTCTTGCGGACCAAAAAAAAACAGTGACAAAAATTTGCCCTCGGTAAAAGAAACCATGGATGGGGTCGTAACCAGACTCTATAAAGAATTGGATAAAAATCAACTAGACACCATTTCACATGAGTTTGTCGAAAAATACCTTACTGAGGAAGAAAAAGAATCATTAGCGACTCAATACTGGAAAATGGAGGTCAATGTGCCTACCACCGTATCTCTCATGAGAAACAAAGGCCAGGAGGTAGTCCCTTTTTGGTTGAAACCATCGGGGTTTGCACTCAAGGATATGGAAGTTCAAAATGAACACGATACCTATGAAGTCTGGCAAAAAGATTTTGATGCCGGTGAAATTCATTTGGGCATCAATGGTTTTGGAAAACACCGACCCGTTTACTTCCTAGGACTTGCACCACAAAATCCTGAAGACCAATTGGAAATCACTCCCATCTTTCCGGCAAAACAACATTTTGAGGTTTTTGATGTGGGTGCTTTCACTTACCATGACTGGAGTGGCCTTACCCTCACTTCTGTACCAGAAGCCCTTAAGGGACAACAATTGCTAACAACCATTAGGGGTAGAGCAAGAGAAGCCCATATGGTGAATGCCTTTAGAACTACTAATTTCCCCACTAGAAAAATACCTGACCAAGTTCTTCTTACATGGAGCGATTCGCCTGAAACCTCCATGGACATCCAATGGAGAACTACTGAAACGGTAGCATCCGGCACTGTCAGATATTGGAAAGAAGGAACCAATGATACGCTGGAAACACAGGCAGAAAAATTTCTAATGGAAGACAGACTGCTGCAAAATGACCGATACATGAATAGGTTTACTGCGAAAGTAAGGTCACTGGAAGCAGGTACTAAATATGGTTATATCGTTGGAAATGAAAAGGCAGGTTGGTCATCACCTGAAACCTTCACCACTGCTCCTGATAAAAATAAGTCTTTCTCTTTTGTTTGGTCAGGAGATGTGCACCTTGATGAAGTATGGGGTAATAACATTCAAAAAGCAGAAAAAAGATTCCCTGACATTGCTTTCTATTATATCGCAGGAGACCTTGTAAATACGGGTTTATACAGGGATGATTGGGATAAATTATTCCAATATGCTGGAAGTACGATCGCCAGAAAACCCTTGATGGCAGTGCCCGGCAATCACGACAGCCAAGATGGCTTGGGTGCATGGATGTTTGAAGAAATGTTGAGCTACCCCTCCGATAGCCCTTCACCTGAAATGGCCGGAAGGTCTTATGCCTTTAATTATGGAAACACCCTTTTCCTAATGATTGACTCTACTTTTCCCAATGAAGACCAAACTGCATGGATAGAAAAAAAATTGAAAGAATCAGATGCTACCTGGAAAATTGCAGTATTTCACTTTCCTCCTTTCAATGAGGTAGAACCTTATGAAGACATTCAAGGTGAATGGGGACCACTTTTTGACAAATACCATGTGGACATGGTCATGGGAGGACATTTCCACTATTATATGCGATCCAAGCCTTTGAACAACGGAGAAATTGTAAATAGCCCTAAGGATGGAACGATTTATTGGATCTCTGTAGGTACTACCGGAAAAAATAAAGACATCGGAACTGGCTCCTATGCTGAAATTCAATTCCCTGCAGACCACTTGTATCAATACATCACAATTGACGGAAAAAGCATGAAAGCTGAGACCATCAATGTGGATGGAGAAACAGTTGATAAATTTTCTATCAATAAATAATAACTCCTTTTGTTGCTTTAAAGCCTGTCTACCAATAAAAGGTGGGCAGGCTTTTTTTTGCACTAGATATTTTTCAAATTATACTGGCAGAAACCTTTATTTACCTGTATTTTTAACTCAGATTTCGCAATGGAATTTCCCAGGCTTACCCCCATTCCTTTGGTAAACAAAAGATTACCAAAAGACTACATATAAAGCTGAAGAAAGAATTATCAGGCAAGCAGGACATCCATAAAAGGATAAAGCTCAATTACACTCCTTGCCATTCCATGTATAAATCACCACTTTGGATAACCTCGTTATCCAAGGTACACAATAGACTAATGATTTACATCGACCTACATATATGTACCTGATATTTGATACCGAAACCACCGGGCTCCCAAGGAACTACAATGCCCCCATGTCTGACTTGGACAACTGGCCTCGTTTGGTTCAATTGGCTTGGCAGCTTCATGATGAGAAGGGAAAGCTTATTTCAAATAATAATTATATAGTTAAGCCTGAAGGTTTTACTATCCCCTATAATTCGGAAAAAATTCATGGTATTTCAACCCAAAGGGCCTTAAAAGAAGGGCATGACCTATTAAAAGTGCTGGAGATTTTTGAAGAAGATCTCAAAAAAACAACTTTTCTGGTTGGCCATAATATAGGTTTTGATATATCAATTGTAGGGGCAGAATTATTGAGAACCGAACGCCCAATTGTAGACCTGGAGAAACAAGCCTTGGATACCAAGGATATTTCAACTGAATTCTGCGCCATTCCGGGTGGCAAGGGAGGAAAGTTTAAATGGCCTACCTTATTTGAATTGCATCAGAAACTTTTTGGTGAGGGCTTTGGTGATGCCCACGATGCTGCCTATGATGTAGATGCCACTGCAAAATGCTTTTTCGGCCTTATCAAGGAGGGGGTACAGCCGCCCACTGAGGGAATTTCCCTGGATGCAATCATTTATGAACCACCAAATCTGGACGCGGCAAATTTTGCAGCCGCCAAAGATGAGGTAAAGGTATCCGCACAAAAAATCCTAAAAGCGGCTGATCGTGCAGACATCTCAGACCTAAAGGATACCCCCTTTACGCATTTACATGTTCATACTCAGTTTTCAATTTTACAATCTACCTCTGAAATCCCTGCCATCATTAAAAGAGCAAAGGAGCTAGGGATGCCTGCCTTAGCCATGACTGACCATGGTAATATGATGGGGGCATTTAACTTTGTTAAAGAAGCATTTAACAATGACATCAAACCTATCCTAGGTTGTGAGTTTAACCTATGTAGGGATCGGAAAAATAAATCCAATAAAGACGATGGTTACCAAACAGTTTTATTGGCTAAAAATAAAGCGGGATACCATAACCTCGCCAAACTAGCATCCTATGCAAACATAGAAGGCTTTTACTATGTACCTAGAATAGATCGCGAAGTTTTGGCGCAGTACAAGGGAGACCTTATTGCCACTACAGGGGGGCTATGGGGGGAGGTTCCCTACCTTATTCTCAATGTTGGAGAAACCCAAGCTGAGGAGGCCTTCGTATGGTGGCACGAGCAATTTGGAGAAAATTTCTATATCGAACTAAATCGGCATGGAATACCTGAAGAAGAAAAGGTAAATGAGGTGTTGCTCCAGTGGGCAGAAAAATACAATGTCAAGTATTTTGCTGCCAATAATACCTATTATAATGCCCAGGTAGATGCCAAGTCCCATGACATTTTATTGTGTGTTAAAGATGGTGAACTGGTCGAAAAACCCAAGAAATACATAGGAAAAAGAGGGCGCGAGTATCGTTATGGTTTTCCGAATGATGAGTTTTACCTCAAATCTCCGGAGGAAATGAAAAAACTCTTTGCTGATTTACCCGAAGCCATTTCATGTACCGATGAAATTGTATCCAAAATAGAACCTTTCAAACTTGCTAGAGAAGTTCTATTGCCAAAATATGACATTCCCGAAGAATTTGTTGATTCTCGAGATGATGAAGATGGTGGAAAAAGAGGGGAGAATGCATTTCTGCGGCACCTTACTTATGAGGGAGCAAAAAAAAGATATGGAGAAATCACCGATGAAATCAAAGAACGGCTGGATTTTGAACTGGAAACAATCGAAAGGACTGGTTATCCGGGGTATTTCCTGATTGTTCAGGATTTTACCGGAGCGGCGAGAGAAATGGGAGTATCTGTTGGACCGGGGCGTGGATCTGCCGCCGGATCTGCTGTTGCCTATTGTGTAGGTATTACGAATGTGGATCCTATTGCTTACGATTTACTATTTGAGAGATTCCTTAATCCTGACAGGGTTTCTCTCCCTGATATTGATATTGACTTTGATGATGAAGGCAGACAAAGGGTCATCGAATATGTGATCGAAAAATATGGTGCCAACCAAGTAGCACAAATCATTACCTACGGAACCATGGCGGCGAAGTCTGCCATTCGAGATACGGCAAGGGTACTGAACCTCCCCCTATCGGAAGCAGACCGGCTGGCCAAGTTAGTAACAGACATCAAACTTAAAGCCCTCTTTGAATTGGCCAATGACAGGGCCAAACTTTCTGCCAAGCTAAAAAACAACAATGACAACCTGGAAAAGGCCTTGGAGTTGATTCGAATTTCTAAAGGAAATGACGACAATTCCAAAACCATAAACCAGGCCAAAGTACTGGAAGGATCCGTGAGAAACACGGGTATCCATGCTTGCGGGGTCATCATCACACCGGATGATATTACCAACTTTGTCCCTGTCGCTTTGGCAAAGGATTCTGAGATGGTATGTACCCAATTTGACAACTCTGTTGTGGAAAGTGCAGGGCTGCTGAAAATGGATTTCTTGGGCCTAAAAACCCTTACCCTAATAAAGGATGCCGTACGCATCATTAAAGAAAGACATGACATTTTGCTCGATCCGGAAAACTTTCCCATTGACGATGTCAAAACCTATGAACTCTTTCAACGTGGTGAAACAGTAGGTATATTCCAGTATGAATCTGCCGGCATGCAAAAATACATGCGGGAATTAAAGCCAACGGTTTTCGCTGACCTTATTGCCATGAATGCCCTTTACAGACCGGGCCCATTGGAATACATTCCTAGTTTCATTAAGCGGAAGCATGGCTTAGAAACCATCACCTATGATCTGGATGACATGAAGGAATACCTGGAAGAAACCTACGGTATTACGGTCTACCAAGAGCAGGTGATGCTTCTCTCCCAAAAGTTGGCAGACTTTACCAAAGGTGAGGCGGATGTTCTCCGTAAAGCCATGGGTAAGAAACAAAAAAATGTGCTGGATGAGATGAAACCAAAATTCATCAATCAAGCAGCAACAAAGGGTCACGACAGCAAAAAATTGGAGAAAATATGGAAGGACTGGGAAGCCTTTGCATCGTATGCCTTCAATAAATCCCATTCTACATGCTATGCATGGATCGCCTACCAAACCGCCTATCTAAAAGCCCATTATCCGGCTGAATATATGGCTTCGGTTTTGAGCAATAACATGAATGATATTACCCAAGTAACTTTCTTTATGGAAGAATGTAAACGGATGGGAATACAGGTACTCGGCCCGGATGTCAACGAGTCCAAGAGTGATTTTACCGTAAATATGGAAGGCCAGATAAGATTTGGTATGGCCGCAATAAAAGGTGCCGGTAATGCTGCTGTGAATGCCATTATTGAAGAAAGGGAAGCGAAAGGCTTGTATAAAGATGTTTTTACTTTCACAAAGAGAGTCAACCTAAAAGCAGTCAATAAAAAGACCATGGAAGTATTGGCTATGGCCGGAGGTTTTGACTGTTTTGTAGATTTTCATCGAAGACAATACCTGGAGGCCCCTGACAATGAAGCCACTCTTCTGGAAAAAGCCATTAAATATGCGCAAAAGGTAATACAAGAAGAAGAAAGTTCTCAGGTCTCCATGTTTGGAGGTGGGGGAGGATTAGACATCCCTGTTCCTTCCATTCCGGACATGGAACCTTTCAGCCAACTGCAGCAATTGAATATAGAAAAAGAAGTTGTAGGCCTTTATATTTCAGGGCATCCTTTGGATCAGTTTAGGGTAGAAATAGAAGCTTTTACCAATACTGGGCTACCGGAGCTAGCCGATCTTTCACAGTTAAAATCAAAAGGAGAAATCAAACTTGCCGGAGCTGTAACTTCCTTTGCACACCGCACCACAAAAAATGGAAAACCTTTCGGCACGCTTACGATGGAAGATTACCATGGAGGCCACACTTTTTTCTTATTCGGGGAGGACTATGTGAAGTTCAAGGAGTATTTTATGCACAATTGGTTTTTATACATTTCAGGTTCAGTACACCCCAATAAATACAAACCTGCTGAATTTGAATTTAAAATCAATCAAATCACTTTGCTAAATGAGATCCGGGGCAAAATGATCAAGGGATTACGGGTTCATATTGACATGGATGACTTGGGGCTCGAATTGATGGAGAAATTAGAGGCCATCACTCAAAAGTACAAGGGAGATGCAAAACTGTATATCAATATCATTGACAATAAAGAGAATTTGACCTTAGACTTGATCTCTGCAAAATACCGAGTAGATCCTTCCAATGAACTGATCCAAGCACTGGATCAAATCCCGGAAGTAGCTTATAAAATCCTTTGACACAAAAATAATTTCATTGATCTGGAACTTATTAATGTTGAAACTGATTAAGTTATATATTTTATAAAAAACCATAATTACATTAAGATGGCAAAAGCAATTGAAATTACAGATAGCAATTTTGAGGAAGTAATCAAATCTGATCAGCCTGTATTGGTAGACTTTTGGGCGGAATGGTGCGGACCTTGTAAAATGATTGGCCCAATCGTAGAAGAACTTGCAGGAGAATATGAAGGCAAGGCTACCATCGGTAAATTAGATGTTGATGCAAATCAGAACGTTCCTTCTAAATTTGGAATTAGAAGTATACCTACCCTTTTGATTTTCAAAGGTGGAGAGGTCGTAGACAAAGTAGTAGGAGCAGTTCCTAAATCTGTTCTTTCTGATAAATTGGAAGCACAGGTATAAATATATTTCCCCCCATAAAAACAATAGATATTATAAATCTAGGCCTATGGTTTTATCCGCACAAGAGCAATCAAAACTTTAGGTATTCTATTGAAACCATTGCAAAAAATAGTGCTGAAATTAAGTAAGCAGATCAACATAAACGCAATTGTTTTAGATGGGTAGAACTAAAAAAAAAACAAAAAAAGTCCTTCAATTGAAGGACTTTTTCTTATTATATAAGGCAACATTTAATTATTGAATGGATCTACCATTTAAATCATAAACCACTTTACCATCTTTAATGGTCACTTCACATTCAAGTTTTTGGTTGGTAGGCACTTTCTGTCCTGTTCTGTCCCACTGAGTAAATTCACCATTTCTGATGTTTAGGATACTTAAATCCGCTATAGCCCCTTCGGAAAGGTGTCCCAATTCAGTTCTCTTAATTACTTTTGCAGGTTCCCAAGTACTTGCTTCAATAACCTCAGGAAGCTCCATTCCCATGGCCAGAAAAGTAGTCATTACGTTAAGCATGTCCTTCATGGCTGCATTCATGCTTCCAGTGTGAAGGTCAGTACTAATGGTGTTGGGATAAAGTCCGGCAGCTAAAGCTGGAATGGCTTGCTTGAATTCGAAGCTTGCTCCACCATATCCAACATCAAAGATGATCCCTCTTTTTTGTGCTTCTAGTACGAAAGGTTCAAACTCACGAGTTTCTCTATTCACAACTGTTTCTCTGGCCCCGTTTAGTTCAGCATAAGTATGGGTATAAATATCACCAGGCCTTAAACGGTTGAAAAACAATTCCTTGATAGAAAGCGGATCAAAGGCATTGGACCCTCCAAAATCAACAATCACAGGCATGTCTGCAATTCTCCCTGCTTCTACAGCTCTGTCAATTGGAATCCAATCCCGGCTGCCATAATGAGCTACCTTGAAACCAACAACATATTGTTTATTTTGCTTGGCCACCATACCACTAAGTTTGCCATCCATATCACCTGTGTTTTGTTCCCAGGCTCCCCCACGCATGCCTTCACCAACGATATTCATAAAGCTCAATACCCTGGTTTTGCTAGGTTCAATGACATTCTTTTTGAAGGTTTCAAAATTTTTCCATCCGGCACCTCCACAATCAACAATTGTGGTAACACCTACACGAAAGGTAAAACCATCCGGCGGCAATGCAGTCAAACCATCACTTAGGTAATGATTTGGTTTGGTTCCATGAAATACATGACCATGAATATCAATCAAGCCGGGAGTAACAACAAGTCCATCAGCATCAATAACTTTGGCAGCATCGCTTCCTGTTATGGATTCCGCTATTTTGGCTACTTTGCCATCCTTGAGGGCGATATCCATTGTAGCATCAATATCATTCTTCGGATCAATTAACCTACCGCCCTTAATGAGCATGTCATAGGTTTGGGCACTTACCACACCAGAGGTAAATACCATTAAAAATAATACTATTCTATATCTCAAATTCATAAGTTAGGCTTTAGCTTTTTGCAATTCTTCAGCAATTCTTTTGGCAACGATTTTTTCCTCTTTTGGTCTTAGCATAAATACAGTAAGTTTAATTGCATTTTCGCCACCACCAATCACTTCAATGGAAGGAGATCCATTGCGTAATTTTTCTCTCATTTCAGCTTGAGTAAGCTTAATTTTAGCAGGATCCCAACCAATTTCTAAGTATGGAGTATGATTCGCTACAGGTGGTACAGTCACCTCTGTACTTACACTTTCAATACCAGAAACAGCATCGGAAATAAGGGAAATTTTGTCTTCCCATTCCTTCCATTCCTTGTCATGATCTTTTTTGATATACGTGTCAAGTGCCACATACATGCCTAGAATTTCTTCTTTATTGACTTTCATTCCGCGGCCTATGGTGCCTCCTCTTGGTGGTGCGCTTAAGCGAGCAGCTTCTACAAGATCTCTACGCCCCATAAGGATCCCTGCACTTTGAGGGCCTCTTATGGCTTTACCTCCGGAAACACAAACAAGGTCAAAGCCCAAGTCGTTGTACTTCCATAGGTTTTCTACAGGTGGCACATCTGCCGCCATGTCTATCATGGTAGGAATTCCATGTTTTTTACCAAGAGCTACCCACTCCTCATGCTTGATCTTTCCTGATGGACCTTGATAATTCAAGAACCACATCATGGCCGTCTTATCATTTACTGCACGGTCTACATCTGCAGCAGTCTCCACTTCTACAATGTCAACACCTGTATTCGTTAGCGCATGTACATAACCTGTATTGTGAGATTTTTGTACAAGAACCTGAGACTTCATGCCGGTAAGGTCAGGGAGTTGGCTTATTTTCTTCCTGTCCTTTCCTGTAAGCACACCTGCCGTACCCAAAACCATAGCAGACCAACATCCGGCTGTAACGGTAGCGTATTCTGCATGACAAAGAGCGGCAATTTTTTCTCCTACTTTATCCTGGACCTCATCCAACATGATGTAATGATCGGAAGAAAAGTTGATGGTCTGCATTACTTCATCCGGCATCAATGATGCGGTCATGGCTGTATAGGTACCTGCAGCATTCACAAAACTTCTAAGCCCCAATTCTTCAATCACATTCCTTTTGGGTGCTTCTTCTATTGTTTCTCCTTTCACCACAGAAAGGGGAACACCTGCGCTTAGTACTCCTCCTGCCAATGGAAGGGCACCTAATCTTTTCAATAACTTTCTTCTACTTATCATAATAATATTTTAGGAAGATCAGCTGTTTATAAATTTTACACTTATAAACACTTAATCTTCAATTTCAACAATCATTTCAATTTCTAAGGCAATATCACCAGGCAAAGACCCCATACCAACTGCTGATCTTGCATGTCTACCTTTCTCTCCAAAAACTTCCACCATGAAGTCAGAAAAGCCATTCATTACTTGAGGCTGTTCATCAAACTCAGGGCTGGCATTTACCATACCTAGGACTTTAACAATCTTTTTTACCTTGCTCAAGTCTCCAATTTCAGCTTTTAAGGATGTCAACAAATCAATCCCTACCAATTTAGCTGCTGCTCTACCTTCAGTAACGGTAAGCTCTGTTCCAAGCTTTCCTGTAACCATTCCGCCCTCAGGTTTAACAGGACCATGGCCGGAAAGAAATACCAAATTCCCTGTCCGTACTGCCTTGACTATACTTCCTTTGAAAGGCTCGGGGTTTTTTAAAGTGATCCCCATTTTTTTCAATTTTTTCTCAGGACTTTGCGCATGGCTAATGGTAGGCAAAGCAACGAGACTTATGAAAAACAAAAACACTAGTGATTTAAGCATATCTGAATTTATATTTAGTAATTTAATTAGGTCAATCTAGTAATCTTTAGGCTTGTTATTCCCAGTTTTTGGCTCCTATTCCATTTAGGTCCCAAACTATACTGCCTGCTCTTAGGGTCAATTCTGTTTCTAATTTCTTTGAACCTTTAAATGCGGCCCCTGAAGAATCAATAAAGCCAAATTGGCCTTCACGCAATTTGAAAATTGCCAAATCTGCCTCTGCTCCTTCAGATAAGTGGCCTAAATCTTCTCTTTGAATCACCTGTGCAGGTTTCCAGGTAGAAGCTGTAATCGCTTCTTGAAGACTCATTCCCAAATTCATCATTTTAGACACCACATTTAACATGTCTTTCATGCCTCCATTCATGCTTCCTATATGCAAATCTGTACTTATGGTGTTGGGGTAAAACCCTTGTTCAGTGGCCGGAACAGCCACTCTAAATAGAAAGGATCCACCTCCATGTCCCACATCGAATATCAAACCCTTATCTTGTGCTTCAAACCAGTGAGGCCATACCTTACCATCAGCATTCAAGGTACCCTCTTTGGGTCCATGTCCGGAGTGATCTCCCCCATACATATGGGTAAGAATATCACCGGGTCTTAACACATCAAATAGCAAAGTAGACAATGGCAATGCAGGATCTGCTCCACCTAAATCAACCATTACAGGGATTTTAGCCATCTCCGCAGCCTGTACAGCCTTTTTGTAGGGTTCCCACTCATGTCCCCTAAAATGTGCAATCTTCACCCCAATAATTTCCGGGTTTTGCCTTGCAATCATACCCGTCATCTTTGGACTCATGTCTGTGGTGTCCTGCTCGCGAGTAGTCACGCCACTCATACCTTCACCCACTATATTTATAAAAACCAAAACCCTGGTTTTAGAACGTTTGATTACATGCTCTTTATAGGTCTGAAAATTTTTCCAACCCGGACTCCCCGCATCAGCAACAGTGGTAACTCCTGCTCTAAAGGTAAATCCGTCCGGTGGCACTGAAGAAAAGCTATTGTTATAATCTCTATGGGATTCCGTTCCGAAAAAATGATGCCCATGGATATCAATTAAACCCGGCGTTACAATTAACCCTTCCGCATCAATAATTTTTTTCGCTGACTTTTCCTTGATATTTTTAGATACTTTTGCAATTTTTTTATCCTTAATTGCTACGTCCATAACCCCATCAATTTCATTTTTGGGATCAATAACACGACCATTTTTTATCAGTAAGTCATAATCTTGTGCATTGACCTGAAGGACAATGACCATAAAGAAAATAAATGTAAGCCTTAATAGTTTCATAAGTATAGTTTTTATTCGAAGGTTAGCTTTCCAAAATATTGGGGAAGGTGAAAATCCGGACGATGATTAATCACCTCATTCCAAGTAAAATAATGTGGGTTACTTGTACGTCCTGCAATTTTATAGAAGTTAGCCTTCCAAGTCACTCCCGGTGCCGGATCAGTGATTTCTCTATGGGCTTTTAATAAAGACAAAGGCACTTTGAATTCAATAAACCAGGTTACCGGTTCTGTGATTTCAGGGTCTACCTTATCCGGCATGGTATGGGCGATTTCTATTTGGCCAATCTCTTCGGGCTTCAAAACCGTAAATTCCTTCCTAGGTTTGGTAACATGGTGAAACAAGGGTACTCCTGAGCAGTTGATCTCCAAATTAAAATATTCCAAGGGAGTGTTGGTGTCCGGTGCGAAGAAAAATTCCACACAGGAGTCACTTGAAACATTCCCGTTCACCTCTTGAACCGTACATTTTACAAACTTATCCTCCACCTTGAATATTCCATAAATATACTCTTTATCATACCTCAGTTTAACCTGAGTTTTAGGAATAAATTTTTCCGGTTTTGGTCCCATATGAAGTGCAATAGAGGCAGCTTTTACTTCTTTCCATTCAGGTTTGTCCCAATTTCCATCAACGGAAATTGGGGCATTTACAAATTTCACAATGTATTCCAAAGTAGACGCCTGTTTATCTTTCATAGCTTCAGGTTTAGGACCTCCTATCAGCCCAAATATTCCAATTAATATGGAAACAATTAACTTCATATTTTAGCCCTATAAAGTGGATGTTTTTTTAAAATTTACTCAATTTCTTTACGTGCATTGCCAACTTCTATCGCTGAAATACTGGAAGAATTATTCCCAAAACTTTTTCTAATATACGTAAGAACACCCGCAATTTGGGCATCACTAAGAAAAGAATGTGCAGGCATTATGCCGTTGTAGGAAACTCCTTTAACATCTATTTGTCCCTCTAGACCTTGTAACAATACATTAATTAATTGCTTCTTATTGCCTCTAACCCATTTGGTTTGAGATAAGGTAGGAAACCGTGTTCCATCTCCTAAACCATTGCTTTGGTGACAGGTTGCGCAATATACGTTATAGGTTTGTTCACCTATTTCTAGCATACCTTTCTCTAAATTATCTTCTTCTTCAGAAGGCTTTTTAATATTTGTTCTCGTTTTTTTCCTTTCTTCCAATTCGGTCAATGCATCTTCCGTGAAATCTTCTTTATCTCCGGGATACATTATTCTCCAAATTTTACCTTTCACACTTTCAGTAACATAAAGCGATCCGTCAGGCCCCATAGAGATCCCCATGGGACGTGCTGCAGCATCACCTGTATTTACAATGGTATCCAACTGGGCAAATCCATCAGCAAAAACTTCCCAAGGACCTGAAGGTTTCCCTTCTTCAAATGGAACAAAGCCTACAAAATAACCTGCCTGAGGATAAGGCCCACGAATTGTGCTTCCATGAAATGCTACAAATGCACCATCTTTATACCTTTCAGGAAATTGATCTCCTGTATAGAAGAAGAGATCATTGGGGGCATAATGACCAGGAAATCCCATTAAAGGCATGGCTATAGAATCTACTCCGGTGGCCAACTCTTTGTCTCCTCCATATTCAGGGTTCAATAGTTTTTTACCTTGAATATGGTCATAATAATAATAAGGCCATCCGCCATTGGTGCCATCCTCTACTTTGAAAAACTCTTCAGAGGGAAGTACAGCAGACTCCCACCTCGAGTAAAGATCCGGCCAAGTTCGGTAAAGATTGTCTCGACCGTGTTGCACCACATATAGACTGTTTTCTTTTTCATTCCAATCCATGGCAACCACACTCCTTATTCCGGTAGCATATCTATAGCCATCTTCTTGGGTTTGATTTAATTTATTAGCATCAAACCTCCATATCCCACCATGCCACTCAAGTTGAGGACAGGGAAACATCCCAGCCATACCCGGACGCCTGTTAAATTCTTGACAAACATCTCCCGGAGAACCAAAAGGAACATACATATTCCCTTCATTGTCAAATGCCAGTGGCTTGGCGATATGCTCAAATCCATGCTCAGCATTTTTATAATCATCTCTCATGATGAGTTCGGCCTCTCCTTCGGGAACCAATTTTTCAGGATCAATTTTTATTCTAAAAACATCACCCGCAGTACTGAAGTAAAAATACCCGTTGTAGATCTCCATACCGGTACCATAACTTCCATTTTCAGGATAGTCACCAAATACTTTGACAATATCAGCTTTACCATCATTGTCAGAATCTCTTAAGGCAACTATTCCTTGTCCTTCTTCGTTGGCAACACGAAGCTTTACATAAATATCACCATTCTCTCTAACGGTAAGGTGTCTTGCCCTACCTATGCTATCCGCAACCACTACGGCTTCAAACCCACCTGGAAGAGTCAAGCCTCCATTATCTGCGTCTCCTTTTGGTAATTCTACTCCAGATTGACATGCTGCCAAACTAAAAAGCACGAACATCATTAGGTAGTAACCTAAGCGATGTGATTTGTTAAAAGATATATTTTTCATCTTATATAAACTATTAAAGATTTGTCTTTTTAAAATTATGTGGGTGATTCGATTGTTAAATTAGGAAGGTAAGTTATACTGAAATCATAAAATTCCCTTAAAATCAACACGTAATTCTTAAAAAAATTACTTAAGTGGATAAAGTATTATGGAAATGGTTATTTCTAAAATTGACCTGCCAAATTTCATTTAATAAGAGGTGTCAAACTCTGTTTTAGTTTAGATCTATTTTTCTCCTGTCATCATCCTTTAGAATGTCTAGTTATACATATTATTTTTAATTATTTGGATTTACAGCATAATTACATAACCTTAAAGCACTGACTAGTAAACCTTAAAGTAAGGATTCCCAAATTAATTACCTAGCATAGTTTCTATTAAGGCGAAGAGTATTCTGGCTATTTGAGCATCAACTACGCACCAAATACAGGGCATAGGATGAGCACTGCACTAATAACAAACTTGAAAATAATTTTTAAAAAGGGTGATATCTTGGGTGAAAATAATGACAAAAGTAAGGAAAAAGCCTTCCATTACAAGAATAAAAGGTAAATTATTAACCCTATTTTTGTATTTTTTTGTTAAATATTGATTTTTAGGTTAATTATCGAAGTAAGAAGATTTTGGATTATTGAGAATAAGCCAAACTAAGCGCGGGTTGAAGGTAAAAGAAGGATGTAATCTTTAATTTCCTTCAAGTATTCCATCAATTGTACATTCGCAGGCAATTTAAGTTTGCCGCCCAGGATTTGGTATCCTGATGCTATAATCTTTGAATCAGGGAATCTTTCACCCAAAGATTGCAAAAAGGGTTCAACTTCCTCGTTTGAAGGGTTTGTGGTAATAGCGGTAACCAAAAATTCAGGTTTGTGTACCTTATAAACATTGTTCAGGTCTTCATCGGGCGTATTCTGACCTAGGTAAATAACTTTGTGACCATATGATTTTAATATGTAAGAAGTAAATAATAGAGATATTTCGTGCAGTTCTCCTTCCGGAAGAAACAATAGAAATTTACTCCCGCCTCCACTATACATTTGCCCATCAATGGCCACAATAAGCTTTTGCCTTACCAGGTTTGAAATAAAGTGCTCCTGCCCGGGATGAATACTACCTGTTTGCCATAAAACACCAATCTTTGATAAAAAAGGATAAATTATGTTGATCATGGTCTGCTCAAAACCTATTTTGAGTATATTGGTAGCAATAATTTTCTCAAACCTTTCTTCATTGAATTCCACCATGCCCAATACCAAAGAGTGAATCTGATCATCATAGGCAAAAGAGCGCTCGGTAAGATGAAGAACTTCTGCTTTCATCTCCTCTACTGACATTTTAGCTATTTTACTTATTTTGATCCCATTATCATTAAGCAAAGCTACGTTAAGAATTAACTTTAAGTCATCGTCATCATAATACCTGATGTTGGTCTCTGTTCTTTTGGGATTAAGTAATTTATACCTTTGCTCCCAAATTCGAACAGTGTGTGCTTTGATACCCGACAATTGCTCTAAGTCCTTTATTGAATATTTACTCATCTACCTTTATTTTTAAAGTACTTCCTAGGTACAATGAATAACCCGAATGAAACAGCTCCATCTTTTTCCCTACTAATATGATGCGCTTGATGCGCACTAAAAATGCCAGCAAGATACCCTTTTTTAGGTCTTGAGAATACCTTGAGCCTCCTGTGTATCAATACATCATGCAAGAAAAAATAACTCATACCGTAAACAGTGATACCTAGCCCTAACCAGAATCTATAATCCCATCCCTCTATCCCCAATAAAATTAGCACAATAGCAATACTTGCAAAAAGGATCGAGAAAAGATCATTGAGCTCAAAGAATCCTTTCGTATGGGTATGATGGGTTTTGTGAATTTTCCATAAAATGCCATGCATTATATACTTGTGTATAAACCATCCGAACAATTCCATGGCCATAAAACCTATAAATGTATAAAACAGAGCGTAAATCATTGTCGTTAAAACTTCTTTCAATCAATTTTGTTTAGTACAAACCTTTTTCTTTTATAAAAGCATTGCCAAAATGGCAAAAAAGAAAAGCAAATTGAAAAAGAGCGTAAGGTGAAGGGGATTCTCCTTTTCAAATGAAGCCTTTCTATGGACCATCTGAATTATGAATGCAACTAAAAACCAAGTGAAATAGTTAGATAAAGGAATGCTTTCTTGATGCCACTGCCAGAAATTCAGTTCAACAGCTACTACTTCGAGGTTTAAATCCAATAGAACCATTAGGGACGCTGCCAAAACTGCCGCAATAAGGTCATTTTTTATCATATTTTGAAAAATCCCCCCCGTCAAATAAACCAATAGGAACCAATTTAGGCCAATTGTTAGCGGAACGCCGAAAACCCTTATTCCCATGACCGAACTGTAGCTGTAGTCCCCAAAAAGCAAACCGGTGTTAACGCCGATGATTTCAGTGATCATCCCAACTAAGAAGGCAAATGTAAAGAAACCAAGAAAGCCCTTGTTAAAATCCCGATGGAAGTAAAGAAGAATACCTGTCACCACCACCAAATGAAAAGGAGTAATCAACTGAAACAGTGCCCGACTCTTTTCCCAGTACAGTCCAAACAACCCTACTAGGTGTAAAATTGTAATAAAGATTTTAGCTAATAGCGTTTTTTCAGGCCTGAAGCTCATCCAGCTCTTTTTGATTTTGGGCATATAAAACAGAAAATTAAATATTGAGGTATTATTTTTGTTTTCAATATAGTATAAGTGTTTCTTTACACTTTTGTTCGAAAGAATGAATACGAATTTAACATAAATTGAATCACACAAGCCATAAAGGTCAATCAAATGGTACTTTATAACGTAACTATAAATATTGATAGGGATAGGGAGGAAGAGTTTATTGCCTGGATGAAACAGGAATACCTCAGTAGGGTGATGCAAACCGGACTCTTTTACGAAAAACGTTTTTTTCGACTATTGCAGGAAGACAATGGGAATGGAATAAATTTTTCCGCTCAATTTTTGGCAGAAAACCTTGAAGACTTAGAATTCTTTCAAGAAAGGTATGCAGAAGTACTTAGTGAGATCCTCAAAGAAAAGTTTGGAAGCCAATTTGTTTCTTTCAGGTCTGTTTTGGAATCAGTTGATTAAATTCTGGAAGCTTGATTAGCTTCCCAACTTCATTAATAGATCCCCTTTTCTCTTGATAATTAGAAGGCCAAAATGCTCGTTCAATAAGGACTTACACCTATTTTCTGCAAACAAAGCACGAGAAGGCGTATCATAAAGCAATGTCATCCTAAGCAAGTTTTTTACATAAGCCGGATCCTGACCTAGGCCTTGTACCCACTTTTGAAGTGTTTGCCTCCAGTCTTCTTGGTATTTTTCGAAATGACTCTTACCGTCAAATCTCAACTCCAATTGGTTGGAACCAAATTTATACCTAAAAATGCCAGCCAACTGCTGATAAATAATCGACAAATGTTCATCAGGAAATGACTTTACGGAAAGAATTTTTAAATACGTATCATCATGCAATTCGAGAGGATTGAACAATAGTGTAAAGGCTTTTTTCAGTTCATCCACCATCATTTGCATCATCTCCTTCTCCACAGCTTCCTGGGCTTGCCGTAGAATATAATTTTTATCTAAAGGAAATAGCTTTCTTTTCATAATGAGCCTTTGAACTTGCAAATTAAAGAAAAGTAATTTGAAAAATAAGGCAATGAAGAATTTACAGCTTAAAATTTTTGATTTTCCTTGAATAAAAAGATTTTAACCCAAAAAATTAAACGGTAATCAGAAAAAGAACAGCACAACCTATCTGGTGGAAGCGCTATTAATGGTCTGTCCAAAGAAAACTGCATTTAAAAACATTTTATTGGTTCCATACCAAAAAGCCCTAAAATTTGGGTTATCAACAAAGCCTATGGTCTTTCCTCTACCTTTTCCCGAAACTTGAACCACACCTTTGTTTTTTATCGATTCCAGGTTTTTTGGATGCACATAGCCGCTTGCTAGTGGATCATTAGTATAAACCACAGGATTAGCGTAAGGATTTCCCGACAGCTCGAGAAATTGATTCCCTCGTTTAAATACATGTATATCCCCGGTCTTATACCCATACCCAATAGGATGAGTCACATCTAATTTTGCCTTGAAAATAGCCCCTCCGGTTACTTTTGCTCCTCTATCGTTAGTTAAATCAGCGTATTTCTTTTGGCTGGTACTGTCAGAATAATCTGCACTGGCAAAATTAAACACTGCGATGTCATTTTTGGCTAACCAATTCATCGCAGACCCCCTACTAATTAGCGTACCTCCTTTTTGAACCCAGGTCTTTAGCTTTTCGGCTTCTCTCTCACCAAAACCTCCGTAATTTCCGGTGGGCAATATGATCACATTGTACCTATTGAGATCAGCTCCTGACATCCTATGTGTAGGCATCAAAGTAATTGGAATCTCCATTCTCTGATCAAAAAGATGCCATATTTCTCCTGCATCAGAACTGCCCACACCATCGTCCACTAGGAGGGCAATGGATGGTTTTTTCAACACACTGATACTGGGTGAACCAAGGTTTACACCGGCTGTAAGCCCCGTAGTCAAAGCATGAATATTAATACCTGTGGTGGCAGCTATTGATTTAAGGTCTTCATAAAACGCCTCCTCACTCCGATCTGAATTTCCTTTTTCAACCAATATGGTTCCTCTACCAAAGCTTTTCTTATCCTTGGTCTGGAACTCCTTATGACTAACCCTTACTTGATAACCAAGATCCATTAACTTATACAAGGCCTTTGGGGCATAATATTCCTCCCATTCAAAGGCATAACTGTAGGCACCTGCTTTACCAACAACTTCACCCTTCTTAAAAGTGAGGCCTTTGCTTACATTTTCTACTTTAGCAAGATTTAAAATCTTACTGCTTAGCGACATATAGTTTAAATTGAATGACATGGGTAGGTTCCATGTAGACACGTCATAGAACAAACTATCCTGAAAAGTAGTCCTTGTTTCAAACAAGGAGTTGATAAGCCTGTATTGAGGTTGATCCAATGGAACAATGAATGACTTTCCTGATTTGAAAGGCACGCCATTTAGAGTGACATCTTCTTCTAAACTATAAAGCTGTATATCGTGGCGCAATAAAACATCAGCAAAATGAAATGTTCTGCCATAATCCTCTAAAGCACCAAAAATTATCGCCTTGTTGTCATCATTAGTATAGGCTTCCTTTGCCTCCTTATAAAAGTCTGACATATAAGTATTCAATTCTACCCTGAGGTCTATGGCTGCATCGAAGGAAGAAAGTGCCGTAGTAAATTGATTTCTGATGGTAAATGGAAATGATATTTCTCCAAAAACATTTTCTTGCAGGTGCCCCCTGGAAGAGGCCTGCTCAAATAGAATTCCCACGGCCCCCTGGATATCCGGATAGGTAGAACCTTTACCGAAATAATAATCATCAAAACTTTCTTTGGAATAATAGAGTGAACCTATTTTATCCAGGTATTTGGCATGATACCCAGCAATTTTTTCTGTTAGTTCAAAATTCTTAGCCGGTGTAAGCGGGTTGTTTCGACTCGGTATACCTGGCTGAAAAAAGTAGGTATTGTCCGTACCCATTTCGTGAAAATCAAGAACGATATTTGGTAGCCAGGCCTGCAGTTGAGCAATCCTCCCTTGAGATTCAGGATGCTGGACGGGTATCCAATCCCTGTTTAAATCGAACCAGTAATGATTTGTTCTCCCTCTAGGCCAGGTTTCATTGAGCTCCCGATTGTTTCGGTCCCCATTGGGATAATAACTTTTATGACTATTGACCCAAGAAGCAAACCGGTTGATTCCATCTGGATTTATGGCAGGGTCTATTAACAAGATAATATTGTCTAAATCTTCTTCTATTTCTTTAGCTGCTGTAAAGTGATAGGCAGAAAGCAATGAGGCATTTACCCCGGAAGATTCATTTCCATGAACCGAATGCCCCATATACATTACCACTGGCATACCTTGAAGATCAGATTTAAAATCAGGATACCTTAATCCTCCACGCTGCTCTTTTAACTTATCCAGTTGTTTGATATTTTTAGGAGACGAAACGGCCAACATCAACAAAGGTCTTTTTTCGTAAGTACTGCCATAGTTGATTAAGGTTGCCCTAGAGGATTGCTCGGCCACCGCCCTGTAATAGTTGACCACTTGGGTATGATTGGCATGCCACTCACCCACTTCAAAACCTAAAATGGAGGAAGGTGTTGCAATATTCTCATCATAGGTATAATCATCCGGAAGGTAATAATCAAGATTAATATCCTGAGCACCAACTACAAAAAATAGAAATAATAATGCACTGCTAAATAGTCCTCTTTTCATTTTTAGTTAGGTTTAATACGCAAGAATACAGACCAGTCTTTTCAAGAATGAAATTATGAGGTTTTTTATAAATAATACGACCAGTCGTCAAAACTTTAGGAGAATATTTTTTTCAAAGCAAGGTTAAGGTCTCCATATTCAAATTTGAAACCTGTACCTTCTATTTTTTCATTGCTCACCCGGTTTCCCCCTAAAATCATATTGGCCATCTCTCCTAGTCCTAGTTTAAGAGCAAATGAGGGAACTCCTATATTTACAAAAGGTTTCCCTTTGTATTCGGCAGCCCTTTGGGTGAGAATTTTATTGGTGACAGGGACAGGACCTACGGCATTATATATGCCGGACAATCCATGATTTTCAAGGGCATAGGCAAACATTGCGGACAAATCTTCGATAAAAATCCAACTCAAATATTGTTGGCCTGAACCCAGTGGTGCTGCAACAGGTGGCTTTAGCATTTCTTTCAAAGCTCCACCTTCTTTGGCCAACACTATCCCAATCCGAAAAATCACTGTACGGATCTCCAAATCCTGAAATTTTTCTGTAGCATTCTCCCATTGCTTCACAACATCCGCCAAAAAATCATTCCCTGCAGGATCTCCTTCAAAAACCAATGTCTCCCCGGTATCAAATCCATAATAACCCACGGCACTGGAACAAACCATGGCTTTGGGCTTATTTTTGGACTTCTTTAATGCTTCATAGAGCAGATTACTGCTTTTAAGCCTACTATTCAAAATTACTTTTTTGCGTTGGTCAGTCCATTTTTTCTCCGCCACACCGGCCCCTGCCAGATGGATTATAGCATCTGCCCAATCTATTCCTTTCTCATCCAATTCGCCCTTTTTCGGATCCCAAAAGAAAGCCTTTTGATCGTATTTTTTTGGACTTCTGCTTAACCAAGCCACTTTTTTGCCTTCGGCTTCCAGTGTTTTGGTTACAGAAGTACCTACAAGTCCTGATCCTCCAGTGATTAGTATATTTTGCATAATTAATTGCTACCCTGAAATCTAAATAAACGAAAATTACACGCCACAAAAATTATTCCACCATGCGAACAATAGCAAAAAATGCTATAAAAGATTTGAGGGTCTTTAAAGTCCACATGTAAGCAATAAATTAGTGAAGCGTAACTTGGTGAAATTACAGGTAATTATAAGAAAAGTTGGCCACAATAAGTGAGTGAATCCCCTAAAATCCCCGACTTATTCATGCGTGGAAACCGTGCGTAAGCGCAATAAAATTTTTATCAAATGTTTGGCTATATTTGTGGGCAATTAGTCAGGGTATGCTATAAGGAGCCAATTTGCAGTTTTTCAAGAAATGAGTTGGACTCATTTACAAAGGTTCCGGGAAATGTTTCCTGCTGAACAAAAATTGTATTCATTCCGGTTTATCGTTTTCCGGAATCTAAATTGTTCAATACATGTCAAATAGGAACCGAAACCTCCTTTTGTTTAACAAATTTATTTTTAAAGAATTAATCCCCAATGTGGCTTACGCTGCTAAATGGCTGGTTTTGGCGCTGATCATTGGGAGCTTGGTAGGATCTGCTTCGGCCTTGTTTTTAACTTCCCTCTACTGGGTCACTCAATACAGGGAATCCAACCTTTGGATCATTCTATTTTTACCAATAGGAGGGTTTTTTATTGGCTGGATATACCATCGTTTTGGCACTTCTGTAGTCAAGGGAAACAATCAACTTTTAGAAGAATTTTATAATCCCTTAAAGATAATTCCGTTGAAAATGGCTCCTTTGGTACTTCTAGGCACCTTGCTAACGCATCTTTTTGGTGGTTCGGCAGGAAGGGAGGGCACTGCCATACAAATGGGAGGAGCGATATCAGATCAATTTACGAAGTGGTTTAACCTTAAAACGGATGATCGCAAGATGGTCATAACAGTGGGAGTGGCAGCTGGATTTGCTTCTGTATTTGGAACGCCACTTGCCGGTGCTGTATTTGCCTTGGAATGGCTAATTATAGGCAGGCTTCGATACGAATCTATTCTTCCGGCTTTTCTTGCTGCAATTATTGCCAATTATGCCTGCGAAGGGGTTTGGTTGGTTCACCATACCGAATACTTAATCCCGACAGTGCCGGTCTTTGACCTCATCAATGTGTTTTGGGTGATCCCCGCAGGAATATGCTTTGGGTTGGCAGCCAGGCTTTTTTCAAAATCCACGCATTTTTGGTCAAATTACTTTAGTAAAAAAATTAAATACCCACCTTTTAGACCGGTGGTAGGCGGTGTGATCATAGCTGCCTCCGTCTTTATAATAGGAGACACCAAATACATTGGTTTGGGAATTCCCACCATCGTAGATTCCTTTTCTCAGGACCTCCCTTGGTATGATTTCTTAGTAAAAATAGCCAAAACTTCCTTGACCTTAGGCTCAGGATTTAAAGGTGGAGAGGTGACACCCTTGTTCTATACCGGTGCCACCTTGGGCAATGCCTTGTCAGCAATAATTCCATTGCCCGTTGCCTTATTGGCAGGCATGGGATTTGTGAGTGTTTTTTCCGGAGCAACCAACACTCCTTTGGCCTGCACTTTAATGGGAATTGAACTTTTTGGGGCTGAATCAGGCGTGTACATTGGCTTGGCATGTGTCTTGGCTTACCTGTTCAGTGGTCACTCCGGTATCTACAATTCACAGCTTATCGGCTCACCTAAAAACCAACAATTTTTAAGACGAAAAGGCAAAAGGATTGGTGAACTCTAATTAAGCAAAAACCAAACTTAAAGTAAAAATTGACCCTTGATTTTGGTTGTTTAACAAATTTTAATGAAAAGATTTGTTGAAATACACAACAAAACAAAAGGTATCTCCGTATTGATTCTGGATTGAACTTAATGCTATGAACAATATTACTGCAATGCGCAAGGCCATAGGAATTTTCCAATCTTACGGAATTCCTTTAACAGGAAAGAAAAAAGCTGCCAACTTTTACTACGATTTGAGGATGGACAAAATTTTTGTCTCAGGGTTGATCTTCGAATTAGAATACGAGTTGAAGAAAGAACTGGAAGATGACAAAATTGCCCGTATTCAAACCCCATCAGAATTGATTGACACCCTTTTGAAAGCCTCATAAGCACTGCTTGCAAAAGTTTTTTTTCCCAGCTATGTAATTTCCAGCTCAATTTTTTTGCTGATTTTTTTACATGGAATCAGTATATTTTTTTATGATGAATATTCTTTGTTTTTCTATGAATGAAAAGCTCCTATCCTAATTTATCAGGACAGTAGAAAAACTGATTTTTAGCCATAAATTTCACCTTCGAAAGCTTCGCCCGTATTAGTTAGACCCTATTTCCAAAGCTACATAAAAGCTTGGGAAGCCAAATAACAATCATTTCACAGGGATTCGAAATTAATGATCCCACATTGCTACCAATCAAATAATAAATTGGGCAAAACTTGAATTAAATCTCAATTTTCTTTTACTTATGTATTCATTCTAAAAGTATTATCAAACCCAAATCATGAAACAAAGAAGAGAATTTATCAAGAAATCTATTTTTGGAGCAAGTGGATTAACCATTGGAGCCATGAGCTTTAGTGCAAAATCTTATGGTTCCATAATTGGTGCCAACGATCGTTTTAGGATGGCTGTATGTGGAGTCAATGGCCGAGGTAAATCCCATATCGGAAATTTCTCAAAATTAGAGAACGTTGAGATTGCCTATTTAGTAGATCCTGACAAAAATGTACTCAATGAACGTGTACAATCTCTTCGAAGTGGAGAAACCAAAAGCAATAGAGTAAAAGGTGAAGCAGATGTTCGCCGAGTGCTTGAAATGAAAGACATCGATGCCATCAGTGTGGCAACTCCAAATAGCTGGCACTCCCTAATGGTGGTGTGGGCCGCACAAAATGGAAAACATTGCTACGTTGAAAAGCCGGCAAGTCATGATGTCCACGAAGGACGAATTGCACTGGCTGCCGCCGAAAAATATGGAATAGTCGTGCAACATGGCGCTCAAAGAAGGAGTAGTGACGAATGGCGCGATCAGGTAAGTGATATTAAATCCGGAAAATACGGTAAAATGCTGGTTTCCCATGGCTTTGCTTGTAAGCCAAGAGAAGGCATAGGTTACAAACCCAATACTGCCCCACCAAGCCATTTGGATTGGAATTTATGGAAAGGTCCTGCAGTAATCGATCAGTACAATGAAAATCTGGTTCATTACAATTGGCACTGGAATTGGCAAGTTGGTAATGGTGAGTTAAACAACCAAGGGACTCATCAACTGGACGTGGCCTATTGGGCCTTGGATGATGAAGTGGCCAATACGCACCCTGTAAGGGTAATGGCTATGGGTGGCAGATTCAACTGGGATGACCAAGGGGAAACGCCAAATACAATGTTTGCTATAGCAGAATTTGCCAATGGCCAACAAGTATTTTTCAACGTTAGAAATGCCAACCATGAAGGCTATGTTAGGGAAGTGACCAACCGCTTCTATTTTGAAGATGGAGGCAAGCTGATCGATGGAGAATATAAGTCACACAATGGAAGCCAAGCACGCAATGTTGATGTAAAGAAAGTACCCATGACACCTGGAGGAGCATTCGGTAGCTTTGTAAATGCCTGCCGCGCCAATGATCCAATGATGGCCAATGGCAATATGTATGACGCGCATTACAGTTGCACCTTGGGTCACTTGATGAATATTTCTTACAGACTTGGTGAAAAAGTACCTTTCAATGCAAAAGCAGGGAGGTTCGGGGACAATAAATTGGCCTTTGAAGAATTTATGAAAATCCATGAAATCGCAAGAGATGGTATGGGTGTACCTGTAGATCAGGCGGATTATATCGTCGGTCCTTGGTTGGAGTTTGATGGAGATTCTGAATTCTTTGTTGGTGATCGATCAGTGGAAGCCAACCGATTACTCTTTGACCCAAGAAGGGCTGAATTTGACCTCCCATCTCCGGACAAAGTATAAGTAAAAAGCAAAAGAGATTTTCGAATAGAAAATTAACAATAAACCCTAAGGGCTGTTTCCATATAGGAAGCAGCCTTTTGTATTGGCACTTATCAATAAATAGGATCTTTAGGCACTGAGAGAAAGCAATGAGGGTGCCTTTTCATTCCTATTTTTGGGTAATAGTCAACGGCTTTGGGCGCAGAGAGCAGGATCAAGTTGGACTGGGGAAAGGCTTCCTTGGTTAACATTACCAACTTCTTCCCTATGCCTTGCTTTTGAAAATCAACATGTACAGCCAGATCAGACAAGTAAGTGCAATAACTTTGATCAGAGATCGATCTGGCAATTCCGATTAATTCTCCTTCCATTCTTGCCGTGAGAATCAGGTCAGCATGCAAAAGCATCTTTTCCAAACGCTTTAGGTCTCCTACCGGCCTTCGCTCGCCCAATGTAGAAGAGATTAGCAGCTTTTGAAAGTCAGCTACTTTTAATTCAGGCTCGGCCTGATAAACAATAGAAGTCGACATATGGGCTGGGTTGATGTACCATTTGTTTCATGGCCAAAAATATTTTATTTTCAGTTTCCGGATAAAAAACAATATCTTGTAATTAAAGAATTTGACTGGAATTTTGCAATAATATTAAAGCCTTATTCTTTATATAAGGGTCTAAGAACAACAGCACAAAAAAATCAACCATCGCCAATTTAAAACTTTAAACCTAATTAAATCATGACAAGCAGAAGAAACTTTTTGCAAAAACTGACACTCTCGGCAGTTTCTCTCCCTCTTATTCCAAACTTCACGCAAAACACGCAAGCAAGCATGAATCACAATACCAAAAAAGCAAGCACTTTAAGAGTTGCCATAATGGGCTTGGGTAGTTATGCTACCCGTGTGGCCAAGGCCATGTTGGATTCCAAAAATGCCAAGTTGGTAGGCCTGATCAGTGGCACACCTTCCAAAATTAAGGATTGGCAAGCCACTTATAATATACCAGACAAAAACTGTTACAATTATGAAAATTTCGATGCCATCAAGGACAATCCGGACATTGATGCTGTTTATATTATCACACCAAATGCCCTACACCACCCGCAGACCTTACGGGTCGCTGCTGCCGGTAAGCATGTGATTTGTGAGAAACCGATGGCCATCAATGCCAAGGAAGGTAAAGAAATGGTGGAAGCTTGCGACCAAGCCGGCGTTAAACTACTTGTAGGTTACCGCATGCATTTCGAACCTAATACATTGGAAATTATTCGCTTACGCGAAAATGGAGCATTCGGTGATATTAAATTCTTTCAGGGCTTGAGTGGGTTTAGAATTGGTGACCCGACCCAATGGCGGCTGAACAAGGAATTGGCAGGTGGTGGTGCCATGATGGACATCGGCATCTATTCTATCAATGGCGCCCGATATATGGTGGGTGAGGAACCGGAATGGGTAACCGCCCAAGAAACCAAAACAGACCCGGTAAAATTTAAGGAAGGGGTTGACGAAACCATTACTTTCCAGTTTGGATTTCCAAGTGGGGTGATCTCCTCTTGCCTGTCAACCTACAGTACCAGCCATTTGGATAAGTTTTTCTTAAATGGCACCAAAGGCTTTGCAGAAATGCAGCCCTCCACAGGCTATGGTCCGATTAAAGCATGGACGAATAAGGGCCCATTAAATTTCCCTCATGTAACACACCAAACTGTACAAATGGATAGAATGGCAGGGATCATTTTAGATGGTGAAACCGCTAAGGTACCTGTAGATGGTGAAGAAGGGCTTAAAGATTTAATTATAATTGATGCTATTTATAAAGCCGTTAAAACGGGTAAAAAAGTGAAGCTTGATTTGACCTAAAGAACATCTAAAAATAAAACCAATAGCCATTTAGCTGTAGGTCGAGTGATGTCCCAAAGGAGAAATTCTTTGGGATTTTTTTTATTTAGGGAAATTTATCGCAAACGACAATAATTCCCAAAACCATTTTAAGAACTAAGCCTAATCCTAAAGGGATAGCAGCCTAATAAATCAATATGCCACTCCTACGGAGTTTAAATCCTATTCTAGCCCTATTTTCTATAATCTTTACACCCCTTTGGGGTTTGAAAATTATCAAATTAGGCAAATTGGAAAATAGGATATGCACTTCAAAACAAATCCCGAAGGGATGACAGGATTATAGATATCAAGATCCATCTCAAATCTAAACCCCAAAGGGGTGACACAATTCCGGGTTTTCTGTGAAAAACCATGACTTACCCTTGACTTTTATCAACGATTTAAACTGATTTTTTATTTGAAAACCTAGACTGAGGTGTCACTCCTACGGAGTTTAAACCCTATTCTGATCCCATTTTCTATAATCTTAACACCCCTTTGGGGTTTGAAAAATATTATACCCTTTTTAAATACCTGAAGACCTACATCTTCCACTTCGGTAGGCTCACAATTGCCTGAATTTAAATATTGAATAACCAAATTCACCATGTCCTAACCCAAATCCCAAAGGGATGACAGGATTATAGATATCAAAATCTATCTCAAATCTAAACCCCAAAGGGGTGACACAATTCCGGGTTTTCTGTGAAAAATCATGAATTACCCTTGACTTTTATCAACGATTTAAACTGATTTTTTATTTGAAAACCTAGACTGAGGTGTCACTCCTACGGAGTTTAAGTCCTATCCTGGCCCTATTTTCTATAATCTTTACACCCCTTTGGGGTTTAAAATTATCAAATTAGACAAATTGGGAAATGGGATATGTACTTCAAAACAAATCCCGAAGGGATGACAGGATTATAGAATCACAATTCTCCTTAAATCTAAAACCCAAAAGGGTAAAAGCCTTTTTCCAGACCTGGCAATGTCCAAAAAAATAGTTAAATTAAAGTCTCTCTATTCCCTTTTGGAGGATTTTTGTTTAACTAACTAAATAACCCTATCAATCAAATTTCTATTTTTCAAAATCCCATATGGTAACAAAAATAAACATCCTAAGTATATGTGGTAGTGCTAGCCCAGACTCCGCCAACCTTAGCTTATTAAAATACCTCGGGGATTTGGGGAAAGCTGAACTTATCATGGAAATCCTTGATAATTTGACGGAACTGCCCCACTTCCAAACTACATTAACGGAAAACAATGTGCCGGAAAAAATCATCTCCTTAAGAAAGAAAATTGACAAAGCAGATGGGGTGATAATTTGTAGCCCGGAATATGTTTTTAGTATACCCAGCGGTTTAAAAAATGTATTGGAATGGTGTGTTTCTACGACCGTTTTTTCAGAAAAGCCTGTTGGTCTCATAACGGCTTCAGCAAGCGGGATAAAAGGACATGAAGAATTGAAACTAATCATGAAAACCATTCAGGCAACTTGCAAAGAGGAAACATCCCTTTTGGTCCAAGGCATCAAGGGAAAGGTAAATTCTGCAGGGGAAATAACAGATCAACCTACGAAAAACCAATTGGCCTTATTCCTTGGAGCTTTTATCCATTCAATTAAAGGAAAAAGGAACATTGAAAATAAAAACTTTTAATTCGATTGCAAGGTCAGTAAAAACGAATCCGTATTTGGTAAATTCAATGGCTCCAGTCCTACCCAATCGCGCAAAGCATTTCTGGTAATTATTGCTTGGGAACAGCCGTCCGTTGTGCCAAATTCATCCTTTAATGAATTCGAAAAGCCTCCATCATTACGTGAGAATCGCAGGACATTTTCTATGGAAATTTTTATAATATCCTTCTTCTCTTTTTCACTAATCATTACATAGGGTTTGACAACAGCAAGTAAGTTAAGCGGATTCCTTACCCAGGTTGAATTGCGACATTCCTCTTCACGAATGCATTTTAAGGTGCTTTTTAGAATCTGGTTGGCATTTGGCATTTCCCGCTCATAAAACCTATAAAGGCTACTGACTTTAAAGGCACCTGAAAGTTGAACATACAATGAACCTCCTCCCCAAAAACCATTTTTGTTTTGGTTTTCAGCAAGAAAATCAAACATTGCTTCTACTATTTGTTCTTGTAAGGTACCATCTAGAGATGCAATCACATTCCCTTGGGTAGACAAAGTTCCTCCTGCCCTCCATGGGTTGTCTTCCCATCCCAAGGTGTCCATCCAATGATTAAAGTTTTCGACAGATTTCAAATGAATCAAGCCATCCTCTTCAACATCTTTGTTTCCCTTAATCTTTGGATAAGGGTATTTTGTACTGGCGGCCAACCGCTTAAATGCGCCCTTCACATAACTTAGCGCCCTGCCTCTTCTCATGTCTATATTCCGATGTTCGTTTGGGTCGTCATAAAACCCAGTGACAGAATCTTGAAACGAATGAAGAAATTCCACCCATTTTTTCTTAATTGGCTCCGGTACAGTATTTATTAACCCATTGTCATCAATCCTGCTAATGACCCTGCAAGTAGATTCAATCCTTGGAGGGGTCTTCTTTTCCGGACTGTCATAAAATCCTCCTGTACCAGAATCATATAAATTGGCATAAAAAACGAACAGGTTTTCATAGGATTTGTCAAGCGCTTCAACTTCGAGAAGTAATTCACTGCCCTGCTGATTTTTACAGCTTATGGAGAAACTGGTTAATGTTAAAACGGCTATAAGAATATAAATTCTTCGCATAATAGATATAAAATCAATTTGAGGCGTTAGTGCATATTTAATTGGCTGCCATATAAGGCGAAAAATCGTTTAGTCATTTTTTTTAGAGACCAGAAACAATCAAATTCAGGAATCTTTCTCTCTTTTCATTCAAGGTCAAGGACTATTTTGATATTTTCCTTTAAGGTTTCAATCAATTCTACTGGTAAAATACCCACTCTTTTTACAAGCCTCTTATTATCTATTGCTCTAATTTGGTCAATCATTACATCACAATCTTGATGGAGATTTGCCATTCCTTTTTTCAAATGAACCCTTAAAATTTGAGTGTCATTTTTAATATTGGTTGTAATCGGACAAATAATTGTTGAGGGATGCGGGACTTTGTTAAGTAAATTGGTTTGAACAGTCAATACAGGTCTGGTTTTACCTGGTTCTGTTCCAATCTTCGGATTTAGATCAGCTATCCAAATTTCAAATTGATTTATCAGCATGGTCTATCTGTTCAAAGTCTTCTAGTGCTGCCATTGAATCTTTCTTTACCAATGCAGATTCTTTTGCAAGTCTTTTTTCAATTAACAGCCGTTTCTGCATTTGATTATAATGCTCCAAAGCTTCATTTATATACCGATTTCTGGGCTTCTTTATTCGAGAAAGAATCTTTTCAGTTTCTCCGAATATAGCCTCATCAATTTTCAAGGAGATTGTCTTCATCGTTTGATTTATTAAACATATTAAATGTATATACAAAAAGTATATTCTACAAGTAAATAATAATTTAAAAATTCAAATATTACCTTCATACTTGGCCTTTCCAGGGCTCAGAATACTTAGTTCTAAATCAATTTGTACCCTAAGCTTTTCTGTCGAGTGGCACAATTTAATCGGTTCTGATAAACTTTAACTAGGCTCCCATTCCAGCGTATTCAATATAACCTGGAGAAAATTCGGGTTTTTAAAATCTGATGCCGCATGCCCTGCCTGGTAATAAAACACCATCCCCTTGCCTTTTTGACTGTACCAGCCTGAAGTGGGTTGAGCTCTTACTCCATCCTCTGTCCTAAAACCAAATAAAACGGTCTTTTGGTCATCCGTAAAACGCTGGTTTAAAAACAATTCAGTATTGATAAGTTGGAAAGCATCATACTCCCCATCGTAATTTGTTTCGTATTCGGATTTAAATGGGACGACTTTTTCATAGTTGATCCCATTACTGGTAATAAAATGTCCGGGATTTAGATTTACCATGAAATAGTTCAAATTAGCCAAGACCTTCCATGGATATTCCTGATGATCCCTTGGGTACAATTGGATGCCCAAAAAATCAAGCCACTGGGGATTTTTCATTTTTGAAGAGGAAATACCGTGATGCAGCACGATTAATGAACCTCCGTTTTTGGTATAATCAATCAATACCTGTGTCGTTCTGGGTGAATGGGTTACATGAACATACATAAAAACAAAGTCAAAATCGGATAAATCAGATTGAAGTTCTTCTTCGCTCGTCTTACTTACCAGGTACCCCTGTTTCACCAAGCCATCTGCCAGGACATCCATTTCAGGCCAGGTGTCAGACACTATTAAAACCTTGTTCTTTTGTGCAAAAGCTGAAATTGAAATAGGTATCAGTACGATTAGTACCAACAAAAATTTAAACGATGGTGATTTTAGGTTCATGGTTTTCTATTTTTATTCTTTTTGTAAACTCTTTAAAGCAATAATTAATATTTCTCTTTCCATTTGTTCACAAATTCAGCATGTTCATTTCTCCTCTTACCAAAAAAAGCTCTAAATAAAGTATACGTAGCTAGCTTCTCTTCCTAGTCTGTATCACTGCAACTTGATGGAAATTCAAATTCAAATAAAATGCACAACTCCCATCAATTAACTGGCTCACATGTAATCATTGATCCATGTATCTCTCATTCTTAGCCCTACTCCTCCCTAGGCATCATTTCCTCTCTCTCTGCAATTTGATACACAAGGGCAGCAATTACAGTGGCATTGATCATTACATCTCGTTCGGGCACGTATTCCAAGGCATCCAGATTGGTATGGTGGGTGACGGTGAAATAGTTTAGCATGTCCTGAATGATCTGGAATCCGGGGATCTTGTAATAATCGAAAACATCGTGGTCTGTGTAATTGGTGTTTTGGATGCTTAGATTACCCACATCGAGATGATCGTAGGGCGCCAGCATTTCCTCAAAAACAGGCCGTACGCCTTCATTTCCCTGCAGGTAAATGCCTCGCATTTTACCTCCACCATTGTCCATGTTTAAATAAGCGGAAATTTTTTCGACTTCCTTTTTTCTGCTGCTTTCTCCCACTTTACCATAGTGCTCCTCAGCATAGGCCAAAGAACCTAAAAAGCCTTGTTCCTCCCCTCCCCAAAGGGCAATTCTTATGGTTCGCTTGGGTTTCAACCCTGTGGCTTTGAGGATACGCATCACTTCCATCATCACACCGGTGCCTGCTCCATTGTCTGTGGCTCCGGAAGCCGGATGCCAGGTGTCAAAATGGGCACCTATCATCACCACCTCATCCTTTAATACGGGATCTGAACCTGTAATCTCTCCGATGATGTTCACATTGTTTTCCGGCTTCAAATAAAGCTCTGAATCCAAATGAAATTTGATTTTTGGCTGGATTTCTCTGTCTACAAGACGTTTTAATTTCCCGAAACTTTCCGGAGAGATTGCAAAATAGGGCACTGATTTGATGTGACTTTCTTTAAAACTGTAGGTACCACTAGGATGAACAATACCTGGGAATAAAGGGGTAGTTCCTAAAATACTTAATGCCCCTTCTTCTTTCAGAAAGGCATAAAAAGCATCGTTCTTCCGCATTCCTTTTTCAAAAACAACATCCTTGTTGGCCACCAAGTCCACATTTCCGGAAGTTGGGCCCAATGGACTTGGAGAGGCTGGTAGTATATCTTTTTTAGCGCCCTCGATTTCCTCTTCGGTAAATCTTTCCGAAAGTGGATCGAACAACATGTTTTTCTTGGGAACCGAGCCTATCAATACCGTCTTCCCTTTCAGTTTTCCTGCCCATTGTTTTTTCACGGCTTCTATGGCGCCATAATTTTCTATCCAAACCATGTCTCCTATTTGCCCCCCCTTGGAACTTTCTGTCCAGGCATATGGATAGGCTTGTATTTTCATAAAGGCAGGTTCAATCATTTCCACATTAAATGACTTCACTTCCCAACCCATACAATCGTCACAATAATTTTCGAAATACACTTTGTCCAACCCCCAAGCTTCCATGGTTTTCTTTGCCCAATGAGCTGCGGTAAGGTACTTATCGGTACCGGTCAATCTAGGCCCATAAACATCGGACAAATCTCCAATAAGCTGCATGACCTGTGATCGTTGAAAGCCTTCGGTGTTGATTTTGGAAATTGCTTGGGACCTTGTCTGCCCAAAGGAGCTGAATCCAACAAAAAGAAATAGGGCAGTAAAAAGAGTAGAAAAGGCTTTCATAAGGTGAACGATAGTATACTTGGTTAAAATCGAATGAAATTAAGAAAGAATTATGAAAGCACAAGGCTACAAATAATTATAATGGTAGATATAGCTGAGTCAGATAGTTCCAGTTATATTAATTGGATTTGTAAGGTTGGGTGCGCTTTTTTTAGAAGGTAAAAGATTCTAATACAGGACTTCACCCTGTCCTATGATATTTCGCCCCTTTAGGGCTAGAATAAAGTTATTTTTATAAAGTAGAGGCCTGAAAGGCTGGCATCTCATAGCGATGAAGCCCAATAGTACATAGGTTAGTGATTCCTCAAGCCAAGGCAAAATATTGGATTTCTCGATTCCGGGTTTAACCAAATTTAACCTAATAAGGCACACTCTTTGATAATCTGAAAAAATACAGTCCCCTTTTCCGTATAAACAATTGTAAGCCTCCCTTCCCATGAAAAACTTAAAAACCAATATTTACTTTAAAGTAACTACAATCACCATCATCGGTTTGTTATTACTCATTCCAACTTTTATGATTGAAAATTTAATTAGTGAAAGGGAGTGGACCCAAGATGAAGCAATCAGGGAAGTCAGTGCCAAATGGGGTGAGGAACAGACAATTTCCGGCCCTTTTATTTCCATACCTTACCATCGCTATGTAAAGCAATTTTCACCCAAAGATTCCATTGAAAAAATAGTTCAGATAAAGGAGCATCTCCATATATTACCAACAAAGCTTAATATTTCCGGCAATATTAACCCCGAGAAACGCCATAGAGGCATCTACGAAATCATCGTTTACAATTCTAAACTGGATATTTCTGGAACATTTAACCAGTTTGACCTGAAAGCACTTGATATCCAAACTAAAGATATTTTATTTGATCAGGCAGAATTTGTGATAGGGGTAAATGACCTCAGAGGAATCGAAGAACAAGTGAATTTGAATTGGAATAAGGAAAAGGTCTCCTTCAATCCCGGTGTACCTACCAATGATATCGCAGGTAGTGGCATCAATGCTTCTTTAGCGATCGACCCAAATGTTGATAAAATTTACGATTTTGATTTGAGTCTAGACTTAAAAGGAAGCCAAAAACTGTATTTTACCCCAGTTGGCAAAATAACGGATATTGATTTATCTTCAGAATGGCCCAACCCAAGTTTTAATGGGGCATTTCTGCCCGACCATAGAGAAGTAAATGATAAAGGGTTCAATGCGAATTGGAACATCTTGCATTTAAATAGAAACTACCCTCAAATATGGGCCGGAAGCCGACATTCCATTGATCCCTCTTCTTTTGGAATAGACCTTCTCCTGCCAGTCGACAATTACCAAAAAACCTACAGATCCATCCGATATGCAATCTTATTTATTGGCTTTACCTTCCTTGTATTTTTCTTTATTGAGGTACTAAATAAAATTTTTATTCACCCAATCCAATACATCCTGGTTGGGGTTTCATTGATTGTTTTTTATACGCTTTTACTTTCCATATCCGAACACCTTAAATTTAATCTCGCCTTTATTGTTTCCGCTATAGCAACTTTGTCCCTTATCGCAGGATACGTGAGGGCCATCTTAAAATCGGGTAAATTAACCATGCTGATCACCGGAATTTTAACGGTGCTTTACAGCTTCATCTTTGTAATAATTCAACTTCAGGACTATGCGCTCCTTATTGGAAGTATCGGTTTATTCATTATTCTGGGGCTGATTATGTACTTCTCACGTAAGATTGATTGGTACAATATTAACTTGGAAGGAGAAAAATAGTAATCCTAACACATTCAGAGGTAGCCCCAAGGTTTCGCATTTTCTTTCCCGAAAAATGTGAAACCTTTGCCTGAAAGGCTGATATCTCAATGGGATGGGTGGAGCCCATCAGTCCATGGATTAGGAATTACATAAGCCCTTACCAAGCAAAATATATTACCTCTTTAAATTTAATGAATCATTCACTTTAAAGAACCATATCCTATTTTGAGGATTTAATTATTTATCGTAATATTGCAATCAAACAATAGCCAAAGATGGGCTTAGCAAAAACAGAGATATTTACCGACAAACAAAACGAAATTGCTTTGTTTGCAAAAGCATTTGGGCATCCCGCACGGGTATCTATTTTACAATACTTGTTTAAAATAGACTCCTGCGTTTGTAGAGATATTGTGGATGAAATAGGATTGGCCCAACCTACCATATCCCAACACTTAAAAGAATTGAAACAGCTTGGTTTGATTAAGGGAAATGTGGAAGGAACTAGCGTTTGCTATTGCATTAACGAAGAGAAATGGGCAGCCATGAAATCACTCATGTCCGAATTTCTAAACCAAGACTCAACCAACAATCCAAGTTGCTGCTAAACTGAAAACAATGCGATCCAAGTTGGCCATAAATGCCTATTTGAGACTATCCATTACTCAATAGGCCGAATGGCACAGCTAACCTAATCAGCGTAAAATAACATTCGAATAATATTGTCCGATCATAAGAAATTTCTAACTCTGAGCTACTATGTTAACCAGCCAACCACAACTTTATCCCGAAATTATTAACACCATCCGGAATTTAAAACCGGAGAATATTACCACTGAGCGCAAATTGATTCTGAAGCCACTCATAGATTTTATTCAGGCCAAAGTTGAAAGCCAACAAGAAATTCGACTTAATTTTATCTGTACCCACAATTCTAGGAGAAGTCATCTATCTCAAGTTTGGGCCCAGGTGATGGCTTTTAATTTTGGAATAAATAATTTGTTTTGCTACTCCGGAGGAACAGAAGCTACTGCACTTTTCCCCAAAGTGGTGGAAACCCTTCAAAAATCTGGGCTTTTAATTCAAAGCCTTTCCCATCAAGAAAATCCAGTGTATGGGATAAAATACGCAGCCAACCAACATCCTATCATAGGGTTTTCAAAAAAGTATGAGGACGCATTCAATCCCACATCCCATTTTGCTGCGATCATGACTTGCTCACAAGCAGATGCGGGCTGCCCATTTATTCCCGGAGCTGAGAAACGCATTCCCATCACCTTTGAGGATCCTAAAGCATTTGACAACAGCCCTGAACAGGATGAAAAATACATGGAAAGAAGCCTGCAGATAGCTACAGAGATGTACTTGGTTTTTTCTGAAATCAAGTTTTAAATTAATACATAAATTAAACCCAAACTATGCAATAAATCTTCAATTAGGTGTTGAAATCACCTCGATTTCAACCACTTCTCTGCTTGCCCATGCAACACGCATTACTAATCTCTATGTAAAATCCTGATCAAAGTTTTTTCCGCAAAGTCAAAAAAACCTTTGGATTAGTTTTTGGCTCCACTGCCTCAGCATCAATATAAAGGGCTGGAAACCGGCTAGAGGATTCTAGGGCAGCCAAAAGCTTGAGTAGAGGGAAAAGTGTTGGAATGCTTATTCAAATTAAACCTTTTAGGGAAACAACTTTGGTAAATCGCTTTCCCTTTTCCTCTATTAAAATTTCATTTTTCTATTTCTAATACTGATATTTAATATCTTCTATATTGCTGGGCCAATTCCCGTCGATTGTCAAAGAATTGCGTTATTTTTGTGGTTGAGAAAAATTCAACGTCGTGTACAAACAAATCATAAAGCCTCTTCTTTTCCTAAAAAACCCGGAATCTGCACACCATTTTACATTTTCCTGGATCAAGACACTGTTCAATTTCCCATTGCTTAAACAAGCAATTCGTGGAAATTTTGCCTTCGAACACAAAACGTTGGAGAGAGAAGTGTTTGGCCTAAAATTTAAAAACCCCATTGGTTTGGCCGCAGGTTTTGACAAAGATGCCAAGCTTATTGATGAAATGTCTCTATTGGGGTTTGGTTTTATTGAAATTGGAACCTTGACTCCAAAACCCCAAGGAGGGAACCCTAAGCCTCGAATGTTTCGCCTGCCACAAGACCAAGCTTTGATCAACAGGATGGGCTTCAATAATGGAGGGGTGGCTGAAGCAGTAGAAAGACTTAAGAACAGAAATTCCGATGTTTTGGTGGGAGGGAATATCGGTAAAAATAAAGTTACTGCAAATAAGGACGCCATTTTGGATTATCTTTTTTGCTTGCATGCTTTGCATGCCCATGTGGATTATTTTGTGGTGAATGTAAGCTCACCCAATACCCCAAATTTGAGAGAACTGCAGGAGAAAGAACCTTTAAAGAAACTACTGGCGGTGGTAAATGAGGCTAATTACACCTATGACAAGCCAAGGCCTATACTTCTCAAAATTGCTCCGGACCTAACAGACGGACAGTTGGACGATATTATATCTATCGTAAAAGAAACCAAGATTGCGGGCGTAATTGCTACCAATACCACCATTGACCGGGAAGTATTGAAGACCCCGGCAAAAGAAGTTGAGGCCATTGGAGCCGGTGGTATAAGTGGTAAAGTATTGAATGATAGAAGCACAGAGGTCATAAGGTACCTGACCCAAAATTCAGGAAATGCCTTTCCGGTAATTGGTGTCGGGGGTATTTTTACAGTGGAAGACGCCAAGGCAAAATTAGAAGCAGGGGCTAGTCTGATACAGGTTTATACTGGTATGATTTATGAGGGGCCCAGCCTAGTGAAGCGATTGAAAAAAGGCCTGGTAAATATTTCAGTACAGTAGCAGAACTTTTATATTACCAAAGCAAGCATTAAATTACATCCCTACAGTGGAGAAAGGAAGGACCATGGCTGCAAATACATATAAGAAAAACACATTCAAAAAGAAGGAGACTTCTGGAAAATCAGCCCCTAAAAGTAAAAAGAAATTCAACTGGGCTTTTTTCAGTGATAAGCGATGGAGTTTATCTTTTGGCATCATCTTTATGATGTTTTCGGTATTTATGTTTTTGGCTTTCTTGAGTTATTTATTTGTAGGGCAGGCAGATCAAAGTTTGGTTGATGCCACTGGAATGCCTGTTCGCACCAAGGCAGGTGAAACCCAAAACTTGCTGGGCTATACCGGAGCTGTGATGAGTTATTTTATGATTTACCGCTGGTTTGGAATCGCTTCTTTATTTTTCCCTCCATTTTTGTTCTTTTGGGGATACAAATTATCTTTTAAAAATGCTTTGGTTTCACTTACCCGATATGCGGGATTTTCACTTTTCTTTTTGGTATGGTTGGGACTTTTAATGGGTTATTTGGTCCACCTAATTGAAGGCTACAGTTACCTGGCTTTTCTTAGTGGGGGTTTTGGTTATGAATTGGCCATCCTTTCGGATGCCTTTCTTGGCTGGGGCACATTCATCCTAATTTTTGGGTCCTTGTTGATTTTTGTTATCGTATTTTTCAATGTCGACCAAATCACTTGGTTTAATCATGCTGAACAGGAGGAGCTAATAGACGATGAACCGGAAAGTGAGCAAGCAGAATTTGAGCAACAAACTTATATTCCGGAAGAGGAAATTGAGGAAACAGAATATCCAGAATCATTGGAGGAAGAGGGCTTAGAAAATCCAGCTCCCTTGGAAGAGGAGGAGAAAGCTGAAACCAATAGCTGGAAGGTGTCCAATAGCAAAAAATCTACTCCATCAGCAAAAAAAGACACTGCTGCACCGGCTTTTAAGGTTGAAGACACCACAAAAGACGGCCCGGTAGAAACCGAAGATCCATTGGCAGGAAATAACTTCGTAGTCAAAAATAAAGAAAATGAGGAAAAAACAGCTGAGATGGTTGAAAATATGGATCCTTATGATCCTACAATCGACCTGCCCAGCTATCAGTTTCCTACCCTTACCCTACTCAATGAATACGACCAGCAGAAAGTAACGGTTACCAGGCAAGAACTCGAGGAAAACAAAAATAAGATTGTTGAAACCCTGGTCAATTTTAAGATAGGCATCCAAGAGATCAAAGCCACCATTGGCCCAACGGTCACTTTATATGAGATCATACCTGACCCAGGGGTAAAAATCAGTAAGATTAAAAACCTGGAAGATGACATCGCCCTTAGCCTTGCAGCCTTGGGAATTCGAATCATTGCCCCCATCCCCGGTAAAGGTACAATAGGTATAGAAGTGCCAAACAAAAATAGGGAATTGGTGGCAGCGCGTTCTGTATTGGGTACCGAGAAGTTCATGAAAAGTGACAAAGACCTACCTGTAGCACTGGGTAAAACCATCTCCAATGAGGTATTTGTCGTTGATTTGGCTAAAATGCCCCACTTACTCATGGCCGGAGCTACGGGTCAAGGTAAATCTGTTGGCTTAAATATGATTCTTGCATCCCTGATATACAAGAAGCACCCTTCCCAGCTAAAGCTTATTTTGGTAGACCCTAAGAAAGTGGAACTAACACTTTTCAATAAAATTGAAAGGCACTTTCTTGCCAAGCTTCCCAACGCAGAAGAGGCCATTATTACAGATACCAAGAAGGTAATTTATACCTTGAATTCCCTCTGCATAGAAATGGACAACCGGTATGATCTTTTGAAAGATGCGGGTTGTAGAAATCTCAAGGAATACAATGCCAAGTTTGTTTCAAGGAAGCTTAATCCGGACAAAGGACACAGGTTTATGCCCTATATCGTCCTGGTAATTGATGAACTTGCTGACCTTATGATGACGGCCGGAAAAGAAATAGAAGGTCCCATTGCAAGACTTGCCCAGTTGGCCAGGGCCATTGGTATCCACCTTGTGCTTGCCACCCAAAGACCATCTGTAAATGTGATTACAGGTATAATCAAAGCCAACTTCCCTGCCAGGCTGTCCTTCAGGGTAACCAGTAAAATTGATAGCCGCACCATTCTGGATGCCGGAGGGGCAGAACAATTGATTGGCATGGGCGACATGCTTCTTTCCATGGGTTCTGATGTAATTCGTTTACAGTGTGCCTTCCTTGACACCCCGGAAGTGGATGCCGTTTGTGATTGGATAGGTGATCAAAGAGGTTACTCCGATGCCTACCTCTTGCCTGAATTTGTTGGTGAAGACGGCGACAGTGGCATTGGAGAAGTTGACTTGTCGGAACGGGACGCCTTATTTGATGACGCCGCCAGGCTTATTGTGATGCATCAACAAGGAAGTACCTCCTTGATCCAAAGAAAACTGAAGTTGGGTTATAATCGTGCGGGAAGAATAATTGATCAATTGGAAGCTGCCGGAATTGTTGGCGCTTTTGAAGGAAGTAAGGCTAGGGAAGTATTGGTCCAAGATGAAAATACTTTGGAACAGTTATTGAATAACCTTTAAAATATATTGATTTGTAACATGTTAAGTAAAAAAATAATCACCATAGTGCTCCTTTTTAATTGTTTCTCCACTGCTTTATTTGCGCAAAGCGATGCCAAAGCAATAGAAATACTTTCTAAGGTCAGCGAAAATTATAAAAACCTCAATGGCTTCACAGGGCTTTTTGAATACAGCTATTCCACAGAAGATGAAGGACTTATTCAAACCAATACCGGGAATGTAACTGTAAAAGGCGATAAATACAGGTTGATGCTTGATGACCAAGAAATATTCAATAATGGAAAAACGGTTTGGACCCTAATTAAATCCACCAAATACAAAGAGGTCACCATAAACAATGTAGAAGATGATGCTGACGAACTTACTCCATCCAATGTCTACAACATTTATAAAAAAGGATACAACTCTCAATTGATTGGCAGCAGTGAAATAAATGGTGTTCCCGCCCATGAAATTTTACTAACTTCAGATAAACCCAATGCCAGGTTCAAAAGAATCAAGCTTTACATTGATAAAGCAAAAAATGAAATATTGGCATGGGAGATAAAAGATGATGTTGGGGGAACATTTAAATATACTTTTAAAGAGTTGAATCCCAATGTGAAGATAGTGGATGATTACTTTGTGTTTAAAGTAAGTGAAAATCAAGATGTAGAGGTAATTGATTTGAGGTAATCCCAAAAATTTAATATTTCCCATCTCTTTTTTATAAATTTGCCCCATGACATCTCAAGAAATTTTTGCCCAAATACAGAAAAAATCCTCCTTTCTATGTGTCGGCTTGGATCCCGACCTACAGCGAATCCCCAAACACTTATTAAAAGAAGATGACCCTGTTTTCACCTTCAATAAAGTTATTATTGACCATACCATAGATCAGGCAGTGGCTTACAAGCCCAATTTAGCATTCTATGAAGCAATGGGGCCGGCAGGTTTGGAGACCTTGGCCAAAACCTTGGAATACCTTCCTAAAGAAGTGTTTACCATAGCTGATGCAAAAAGAGGAGACATAGGCAATACCTCACGCCTGTATGCCAAGGCTTTTTTTGAGCAGATGAATTTCGATGCCATCACTGTGGCTCCTTATATGGGAGAAGACAGTGTGGGACCATTTTTAGAATTTGAAGGGAAGTGGGTGATCCTTTTGGCCCTTACTTCCAACCAAGGCAGTAATGATTTTCAAGTCATAGAAAATCAATCCAATCAACCCCTTTATGCTTCAGTATTAGAAAAAAGCAAAGCCTGGGGAAATACCGGAAACATGATGTATGTGGTAGGAGCCACAAGGGGGGAGTCTATTGCAGAAGTGAGAAAGCTGGTTCCCGATCATTTTCTACTGGTTCCCGGCGTTGGCGCTCAGGGTGGTAGTTTGGAAGAAGTGGCCAAATATGGGATGAACAGTCAATGCGGGCTTTTGGTAAATTCATCCAGAGGAATCATTTATGCCTCCTCCGGAGAAGATTTTGGGGCAGCAGCCAAAAAAGAAGCAGTCCTTCTTCAGGAGTCCATGGCCCAACAACTGAATATTTACTGCAAATAAAACATTCAACCCATTTATTTCGTTTTCTTTATATTTTTAGGTAATTTCATACAGAAGTTATGAAATAAACCTATGTTTCGTTTTCAAGAGGATTTTCTTCAGCTGATTTGGAAATACCAGTATTTTGATAAAAATACCTTGGAAACCGAAGGAGGTAGCCCCATTATCATTCATAAGATAGGTTTCCATAACCAACACGAAGGCCCCGATTTTAAAGAAGCAGAAATTTCACTCGGGGGCATTCGCCATTATGGTCACATAGAAATTCACCTTCGCACCTCCGATTGGAAAAACCACAATCACCATTCGGATAGTGCATACAATGCAGTCATTCTTCATGTGGTTTGGCAACATGATCAAGAGGTAAAAAGAAAGGATGGGACTGTGATACCTACTTTGGCTCTTGAAGGAAAGGTATTGTTGGATGTAATTCGGAATTACCAAAGACTACAAAGTTCTACTAAAAAGCTTCTTTGCACGGACAGCCTCCCTGAGCTCTCTTCAATTTTAAAATTTTCCATGTTGGAAAAAGCGCTCGTCGAGCGGCTCCAAAATAAAAGTGATCAAGTTTTGGACTTACTAAAAGAGAATGGGAATGATTGGGAAGAAACGGCTTACCAATGGTTATTTTTTTCTTTTGGTTTTAAAACCAACAGCATCCCTATGTTAAAATTGGCGCAAAGCCTACCCTATAAGCTAATTAAAAAAAACGCAGGGAATATCGAGCAAATTGAAGCACTAATCTTCGGACAGGCCGGTTTGTTTACGCCTTCATTGGATTTAAGCCAAAGCTATGAAAAAGGGTTGCAGGCGGAATATGACTACTTGCTTAACAAATACTCCCTTAAGAGAAACCTTTTTCCCTCAGAATGGAAATTTATGAAGGTGAGGCCAAGTAATTTTCCATCTGTTAGATTGTCACAGCTTGCAGCCTTACTCAGCCGAAGCCCCCATCTATTTGACTTGGTACTTCATGAATTAGATAGCAGTCAATCCATTGAAAGAACCTTTGATTTGTCTGTGAGTGAATACTGGAAAAAGCATTATCACTTTGGTAAGCCAAAGCCCCATGCTACCCAGGGAAAATTAACCCAAAACATTCTGGGACTTTTAATAATCAATTATGTGGTACCTCTTTGGTATGCCTATGGCAGATTTGCAGATCTTTCGGTCTGGCAAGAAAAATGCTTCAATCTATTGCAGGAAATTCAGGCTGAAAAGAACAGCTTAATCGATATTTATCAGGCAGTGGACTGGCCGGCCCTCAATGCTTACGACAGCCAAGGAATGCTTGGGCTCTATCATCAGTATTGTTCCAAACGTCTGTGTTTGCATTGTAAAATCGGTCAAAACCTCCTTAGACCCAATTTAAAATGATCTTTTGCATAGGTTGGTAATTTCCATTAATTTTGTACTTCTAAAACTATATTATGGAAAAACCAATCATTATCTTCGGTGCCAAAGGAATTGCACATCCTGCATTAGAAATATTCAATAGTCATGATGCTGTAGTCTATGGTTTTTTGGATGATGATGCGAGCCTTCACCAAAAAGAAATTAACAATGTGGCCATACTGGGGAAGCTGGAAGACGATGGTTTTCTTAAGCTTATCGGTAAAAAATGTGAAGCGTTTGTTGCAGTAGATGATCCAAAGTACCGAGAGACCATAGTAAAATTACTGAATGAAAGGAGAAAAACACAACCGGTAAATGCTTTGCATAGGTTGGCATATATCTCTACAGATGCCGGCATTGGTCATGGGAATTTTATCAATGCCAAAGTTACCATAGGAGCTGGAGCTGAAATTGGGAACCACTGTATTTTACATACCAATGCAACCATTGAGCACCAGGCCAAACTGGGAGACTTTGTACAAGTAGGCGCAGGAGCTGTTGTCAACTCAGGTGTAACCATCGAAAATGGAGTGTTTATAGGCTCAGGTGTCACCATTGTCTCCGGTGTTAAAATAGGAAAGAATGCCAGGATAGGCGCAGGATCTGTAGTCATAGCGGATATTGAAGCCAATCAAACCGTATTTGGTAACCCGGCACAAGTGATCGATAAATAAATTTATTTCTTTTTTTAAACAAGTAACACCCTGTCGGAAACAGGGCTTAAGTTATGGATTATAACATCTTATTGTATTACTGCTATGCCCAAATCGAGGATTTGGAGGCATACCGCGAGGAACACCACTTATTTTGTGTAGAAAACAATATAAGGGGTCGAATTATCATTTCTTCAGAAGGTCTGAACGGAACGGTTTCAGGATTAAAGGAAGACTGTGAAAAGTACATGGCCTATGTGAAAGGCGATCGTAGATTTGCAGACACAGAATTCAAAATTGATGAGCACAAGGAACATGCCTTCGCAAAAATCAATGTTCGCGCCAAAGAAGAAATTGTCCACTCAGGCTTACGCCACCTTAACCCCAGAGAAAAAACAGGCAAGCATTTAGAACCTGAAGAGTTTAAGGCACTAAAAGACAAAGAGGATGTAGTGATTTTGGATGTTCGTTCCAATTACGAGCATGAGTTGGGGCATTTTAAAAATGCTGTACGACTAGACATAGACAATTTTAGGGATTTCCCCGAAAAGGTAAAGGAGCTTGAGCACCTCAAAAACAAAAAGGTACTTACCTATTGCACCGGAGGAATAAAATGTGAAAAGGCATCTGCTTTCTTGCTGGAGCAAGGTTTTGAAGATGTATACCAGCTCCATGGAGGAATCATCAAATATGGAATGGAAGCCGACGGAGAAGACTTCGAAGGTAAATGCTATGTATTTGACAACAGGCTAGCCGTGGATGTGAACAAGGTAAACCCTAAAACAGTTTCCAAGTGTTTTGTTTGTGGCACCCTGTCTGACCGGATGGTCAACTGCGCCAACCCTGAATGCAATGTTCATGTCCCCATTTGTGAGTCCTGCGGATGGGAAATGGAAGGTGCCTGCTCTGAAAGCTGCAAAACTGCCCCGCAGAAAAGACCTTATAATGGTACCGGGTATTACCAGAAAAACACCAATGGCTATAATCCATACAAGGGATTGTACCAAAAGCCAAATGCGAATAATATAAAAACCACCCTCCATGCTAAGTCCGATACCTGAGTCGGAGCTTATCATCAATCCTGATGGAAGTATTTACCACCTCCGCCTCAAACCGAGGCAGGTGGCAGATACCATCATCACTGTAGGAGACCCAAACCGTGTCGCTAAGGTTTCCTCCCACTTTGACCGCATGGAGCTTCAAGTCACTCACAGAGAATTTGTCACCCATACAGGCTGGTACAAAGACAAAAGAATCAGCGTAATCAGCACCGGAATGGGTACGGATAATGTTGAAATCTTTATGACAGAGCTGGATGCCTTGTTTAATGTGGATTTTAATTCCCGCCTACCTAAGCCTACACACAAAAGTTTAAATATTGTAAGAATTGGTACTTCCGGCAGCATGCAAAGCACATTACCTGAAGGTAGTATTCTAGCCAGTTCAAAGGCAGTGGGCTTGGATACCTTGATGGCTTTTTACTCCATCCCTCAAACAGATTGGGAGCGACAAATTGCCGAGCAAGTTCAAATTCGCCTAGACTTACCCTTTAGGCCTTATTGTGTAAGTGGTTCAGAAATGCTTCTAAAGAAGATAGGAAAAGACCTACCATCAGGAATCACTGTTACTTGCCCGGGATTTTTTGGTCCACAAGGCAGAGAAGTTAGATTAAAGCCCCTAATCCCTAATCTCTTCGATTTATTAGGTGCCCAACCATTTCAAAATGAATCTTTTACCAATTTTGAAATGGAAACTGCAGGTTATTATGCCATGGGGAAAATGTTAGGGCACGAGGTCCTTAGCATGAATGCCATTGTTGCCAATCGCATTTCCGGAAAATTCTCTGCAGATCCGAGTGGAGTTGTTGACAAGTTGATTGCTTCAGTTTTGGAAAAAATCTAAAATTCGCCACTGACCAAGTCCGCTTAATCTTAGCCTATAAATCAGGAAATCCCATCAAGTTCGCTTAATTCCAACCACCTCATTTCCAAGGCTTCTATCTTTTCGTCCAAACTTTCTATTTCAAGTGACCATTCCATCAGTTCCTCGTGATTCTCAGTCCCTTGATTGATCTTTTGAATATAGGTGTCCTTTTTTGCCGTCAATTTCTCAAGCGATGCTGAAATCTCTTCAAACTCTTTCTTGTCCTTAAAGGTAGCCTTGGTACTTTCCTTTTCTGTGGTTTTTGATGCCACAGGCTTCTTTTCTGCCACCTGCTTGGGCGCCTCAGTTTTAGCCGTTTTTTGTTTTTCTCTTAGGTCTGTGTAATTCCCTGGAAAATCGCTGATCTGCCCATCTCCTTCAAAGACAAACAGGTGGTCTACCAGCCTATCCATAAAATACCTATCGTGTGAAACAATCACCAAACATCCCGGAAATACATCCAAAAATTCCTCAAGCGTATTGAGGGTTACGATATCCAAATCATTGGTGGGTTCATCCAGAATGAGGAAGTTGGGGCTCTTTACTAGAATTAGTAGCAATTGAAGCCTTCTTCTCTCTCCTCCGCTCAGCTTGGCAATATGTGTATGTTGCTGCTTGGGTGGAAAACCAAATTGTGTCAGAAATTGGCTGACTGTGATGGTAGCTCCTCCGGCCACAGTAACCACCTCGGCTACTTCCTTAACAATATCAATCAATCTCAAGGTTTCATCAAAGCTATCCTCCTCTTGTTTATAATAACCAAAAGCAGTGGTTTGCCCTATGGTGACGGAGCCCTTGTCCGGATCATTTTTCCCAATAAGCATATTCAAAAAGGTGGTTTTTCCAGCTCCATTTGGTCCTACTATGCCTACCTTGTCTCCTTTTTTGAAAGTATAACTAAAATCCTCAATCAGTTTAAGGTCTCCATAGGATTTATGGATTTTCTCTATCTCCACAATTTTCTTCCCAAGTCTTTGAGCAGTCACCTCTAGGCTAATGTCTCTTTCCTCTTGTTTTTTGAAGGCTTTCTCCTTGGTATCATTGAAGGCCTCCACCCTGTATTTGGCTTTGGTTCCTCTTGCTTTCGGTTGCCTTCTTATCCAATCCAGTTCCTTTTTATAAAGGCTTTTGGCTTTTTCCTGTTCTGTGGCCTGATTGGCTTTTCTTTCTGCCTTCTTTTCTAGAAAATAACTGTAATTGCCTGCATACCGATACAATTCACCATTTTCAAGTTCTAGGATATTGTTGGTCACCTTATCCAAAAAATACCTATCGTGTGTCACCATTAAAAGTGAGAGATTGGACTTCGAAAGGTATTCTTCCAGCCATTCGATGGTTTCCAGATCCAGGTGGTTGGTTGGTTCATCGAGTATCAATAGGTCCGGGAAGTGAAGAATAGCTCTGGCTATGGCTACTCTTTTTCGCTGCCCTCCACTGAGTGCAGACACTTGAAGCCCGGTATCATGGAGTCCAAGTTTTCCCAAGACTTCATTGATCTGGTATTCAAAATCCCAGGCTTGCAGCCGATCCATTTTTTCAAAAACAGGTTGTAACGCTTCACTATTGTCTTCTCCTCCTTCTGCTTTAAGCATCAGGGCCTGGTACTCATGAATTACTTGAATGATCTCATTGTCGGGATCATCAAATATGGTTTGGTAGATGCTCTTCTCTCCGGCAAAAACCGGGTTTTGATGCACATAGGCCATTTTGATTTCCTGGTTGATGACCACTTGCCCTGCATCAGCAATTTCCTCCCCCATTATGATTTTCATTAAGGTGGACTTGCCTGCTCCATTTATTCCAACAAGAGCGGTTTTTTGTCCTTGGGCTATTCCGAAGGAAATTTCTGAGAACAAGACTCTTTCTCCAAAGGACTTGCTAAGTGTATCAACTGAAAGGTAATTCATGCCACAAAATTACAACGGTATTTCGGATATTCCCGAATTATGGGCTGGGTTTCGTAATTCATTTTGAATTTTAAAAATAAATAGCTCCTCCCTAACTTATAATTTTTTTAATGGAGATAACATAGAAATTATTCTGATGACCAAAATTGACATCAGACATCCGGAAAAAAGGGTTGCTAATTAAAGCTTACACTTAAAAAACAAATACGCTAAAAAATCTTGTACAGCAGTTGTGAACAATAACTAGATCTTTGCAAAGGTCAATATTATCTCTACCAAAAAGATTTAAAGCTGAATTTATAAGCTAATTCCCAAATCTTAGAATCAACTAAAAGGTAAATATTAATAGTGATATTAACTGATTGTCAGTATATTTCCGAAGGTTTTTATTCTGATAAATCTTGTTACATAGTCGGATACATAACCAATTTTACTGTAAAGCTCGGTACAGGTTTGGTGCAACAATTAAAATTACTATATCAAATAAACCTAGAACAGCTATTAAATGAGCCTATTCATGAAAATCATCCATGTATTTTTATTACTTAGTTTGCTCACTTTTTCCTGTAAGGAGAAAAACGAATCTCTAAATAAACTGGAAAAAACCATAAAAGCCCCTATTGATGTTAAAGTCATTAATCAAAATACCATTAAAAGAAATATTCTTGATCAAGTAAGGGCTTTGAATTTTTGCCTTTAAAAGGCATCCCTTCAGATAAATCAATTCTTAAAGTAAATAAGATTATAGAATACGATGAAAAGCTCCTACTGCTTGATAAAAAGAGCTCAAATTTGCTTGTATTTACCTTAAATGGTGATTTTATAAAAATAATTGGTGTAAAAGGAGATGGACCAGAAGAATATAAGTCAATTAATGATTTTTCTGTACATAAAAATAGAAATGAAATCATTATCCTCGACTATGAAAGCATGCTTTTCTATGATTTAAATGGAAATTTCAAAAAGAAAGTTTATTTAGGGAGTAACCTATACCCTAACTCATTTTCAATTTTAGACGATAATCATATCGCATTTAATGTAAGCGTAAATGGTAATGAAAATTATAAGATATTGATAACTGACATACACGGGAATATCAAAGGAAGAGAAGCAAAATTTCCTGAGTCAGGAAAATATTTAAATTTCGCATTCACTGGGGGGATGAATGGAGACGGATTAGACACCTATTATAATGCGCCTACCTCGTCTTTAGTTTATAAAATAATTCCCCCTGCAGATCTTTCACCACTTTACCAATTAAATTTTGGAGCAAATACTTGGCCTGAGAATAAAAAATATAATCACCAGGAGTTTGATAAAGAAATAATGGGTCTCAATGTATCCTATCTAAATCATAGTTATAAGATTACATCAGACTGGTTTATATTTAGTTATACAGATAAAAACAGGATTTTATACGGTTACTATAACATAAATAACCAACAGGTTTATACTTCAAATACCATCAAAAAATCTCAACGTTTAATTCGTTTTTTACTACCCGTTCCCATCGGTGTGGATAGCAATAATAGATTCATAAATTCCATCGAGTTTGAAACGTTTTTATCTTTTAAGAGGAATGATTCTTCCGAGTTTATGAAGGGTTTAAAAAAATTTAATCTGGACTTATACAGTGCATTGGAAAAAATGAACTATGATAACTCCATTATCTTGACTTTTTATCAGCTAAAATGAGATAAAATTAGGCGAAAGCAAATAGGTCAGCCACCGATTATTATTTGATTTTAACATCCGACTATTTTTAGGCCATTTTATAAATTTCCCTTCAACCAAATTGGGAATAATTATTTACTAGGAAACTCCTAAAGTAAGAACAGACCAAAATTACCAAATGATGAGACAAATTCTCAGGGATGGTCAAACAAAAGGTTGTACGGATTACGATGTGAAATTTGGTTTTATTTCAGCATTTCATTGATAGCATGTACCAATGACTTAACCCCTTGCTTAAAGTGAGTCATAGAATCTTCCAAAAATGGTTTGGCTGTACTTGAATTGCTTTGGTACTTTTCCTCAAACTTGGCCTTCTTTTCTTGAAATTCCTTTTCTAGCTTTTCTTTGTTTTTGTGTAGGTCTTTGATTTTTTTCTCAATTTCCTCACTAGCCTCTCCTGTAACCTTGGTTCCTTTTTCGATCAAGGTCTCAATTTTGCTTCCAACTTCCTGAAGCATTTTTTCAATATCATCAAATCCGGTGTTCTTTTTTTCCATTGCTTAACAAAGTTTAACTTTTTTAAAAGTAAGTAAAAAAATGTATAAAACACCCAAAAAAACGCTCCCCATTTTATGTTTACCGATTAACCCATAAAAAAAGCCCCATAATTTTGGGGCTAATATACTGTTGGTTTAACCTGCCAATAAGATAAAATATTTATTCAATATTGGCTCGTATGCTTTTGAAAAAGTGCCGTAACACCACTTTCTGAATTCTTCCAGTTCTCCAGGAACCAGCATATTCAGACCCTTTCTCAACTCTTTCTCGAAGAGCTTGCCGTCAAAACTTACTTTTAATAAAATAGTCTTAACATATTCCATCATGGTTCACGATATTTTAATTTAGGTTTAATTAAAAAGATTGATTTAAATACTATTAACGGTTTTCGTCTAGATTTGTTACGTATAAAATATACTTGTTAATTTGCAGTTATTAAATTACGAAAACACAATCGTATTATATGTATTCAACGAAAAACCATTTTCTTTTTGTATGCCTGCTGGGTCTTTTTTCACTAACGGCTCATGCGCAGGATGTCAAAATCGAATTGGGCCAAAATGAAGTTGCTCTCAACGAAACTTTTACAATAAAGGTAATTGTGTCAGGAGACAAAATAAGATCCTATGACCAATTACCTGACATTCAAGGCTTCCAAAAGCAAGGTATTTCCCAAAGCTCATCGATGAATATCGTCAATGGACAAATGAGTAGTACCAACAGTGTTATTCAATATTACAAACCATTAAGAAAAGGGCAGTTTACCGTACCTGCCTTTGATATAGATGTGAATGGGATCTCGGCTTCTTCCTCAGGCACCACCATCACGGTAGTAGATGCCCGCTCCAATGCCCAAAGTAATCGTGCATTGGATCCTTTTGATGATCTTTTTGGGAGAAACAACACAGAACAACCAGAATATGTGGAAGTAGAGGACGATGCTTTTTTCTCACTTTCTGTCAGTAAGGACGAGGTGTATGTAGGGGAAGGATTCAGTGTCAGCTTCGCATTTTATATGTCTGAGAGCAATCAGGCCCCTTTTAACTTTCATGAACCCGGCAAGCAACTTGAACGAATCATCAATGAAATTAAACCTGGAAATGCATGGGAAGAAAACTTTAACATTAGCAGCATCCAGCCTGAACGTGTGGAATTTGGCGGCAAGAAGTGGACCAAATACAAGGTATATGAAGCCAACTTTTACCCTTTCAATGCCGGCACTGTGGATTTTCCCTCTGTAGGATGGGAAATGATAAAATACAAGGTTGCAAAAAACCCTAGTTTTTTTGGTAGCAATAGGTTGCAAGATTTTAAAACATTCTATTCCCAGCCCAAGTCCATACAGGTAAAAGAACTTCCTCCACACCCCCTCAAAAATGAAGTCAGTGTAGGGAATTACAGACTAAGGGAAAACATCAGCGATTTGGAGGTAAAAACCGGAGAAGGTTTTACCTACGATTTTATTATCACAGGCGAAGGCAATATAAGCTCCATTCGCCCTCCCAAAATCAAAAAGGGCCAAAAGCTAAATACTTTTGATCCCAATGAGCAGGTGCAAATCAACAGAGGTCGAGGAAAAGTGACCGGAATGAAGGAATTTAGCTATTTCATGACATTAAATGAAGCAGAGGTAGTACCTTTGAAAGATCATTTTGAATGGATTTATTTTAATCCGGAATTGGCCAAATACGATACCCTTGTTCCTCAAGCTGTGGTACAGGTGACCGGAGAGAGCCGAATCAACCAGGCCATTTCTTCTTCCAGGCTGGGAGGATTATATGACCTAATAGAAGTAGAAGACAATAAGCTTTTAAACCAAGGATATAAGTCTTATTTTTCCAGCCTAATTAATATTTTGCTATTGCTGGCCCTGGGATTATTGGCCTATTTGATTGTAAAGAAAAAGTAATTCATGCGTAATACATTTGGAAATATATTCACAATTACCACCTTCGGAGAATCACATGGTAGAGGACTCGGAGTGATTATAGATGGCTGTCCGGCAGGCGTTAAGATAGATGAGGATTTTATCAGGACGGAATTGCAGCGAAGGAAACCAGGTCAATCTAAAATAACGACCCAAAGAAAAGAAGAGGACAATTTTGAGATCCTTTCCGGAGTATTTGAGGGACAGAGTACAGGCACACCCATTGCCATGGTCATCTACAATACCGACCAGAAAAGTAAAGACTATTCGCATATTGCAGATAAATTCAGGCCTTCCCATGCAGATTATACTTACCACGAGAAATTCGGAGTAAGAGATTACCGAGGAGGAGGAAGAAGTAGCGCCAGAGAAACTGCTGCCAGGGTGGCTGCAGGAGCTGTGGCCAAACTTTTGCTGGCTAGCTACGGTGTATCAATCAATGCTTATGTAAGCCAGGCCGGGGCAGTTAAATTAGAAAAACCCTACCAAGAATTAGATTTTAGTCAAACCGAGTCAAATATAGTAAGGTGTCCTGATACAGACACAGCTGATCAAATGATTGAACTGATCGATCAGGTCAGAAAAGAAAGAGACACCATAGGAGGAGTTGTAAGCTGTGTGGCAAAAGGCGTCCCTGTGGGCTTGGGAGAACCTGTGTTTGATAGGTTACATGCCGTTTTGGGCCATGCCATGCTAAGTATCAATGCAGTGAAAGGTTTTGAGTTTGGAAGTGGTTTCGAAGGTGTTACCATGAAAGGCTCCCAACACAATGATGCCTTTTATACTGAAGGAGATAAGGTAAGAACAAGGACCAACCACTCAGGAGGCATCCAAGGAGGAATCTCCAATGGTGAAGACATTTATTTTAAAGTAGCTTTCAAACCGGTGGCCACCATCATGCAGGACCAGGAGAGTGTCAATGCGCGGGGTGAAACCGCCACTGTTTCAGGCAAAGGGCGTCACGATCCCTGCGTGGTACCACGTGCCGTACCTATAGTTGAAGCCATGTGTGCCTTGGTTTTGGCGGACAACCTTTTATTAAATAGGTCAAGCAAAATTTAATTTGTACAAATCAATGGGTATGAAAAGAAAAATACCACTGCACACCAAAATAATTATCGGGCTGATTTTGGGATTGTTGGTTGGCTTGGGTGTTGTGAAATTTGGAATCTCTCCGGATTTCATTAATGATTATATCAAGCCAATAGGTACCATTTTCATTACAGCACTTAAAATGATTGCCGTACCATTGGTTCTGGCTTCCTTAATTGTGGGGGTATCCAATCTTGGTGACATTACCAAACTCAGCAGAATTGGAGGCAAAACCATACTGACTTATATATTTACCACAGCTTTATCTGTGTCGGTAGGTCTGCTTTTGGTAAACCTATTCAACCCCGGCAAAAGTCTTCCCTCAGAAACCAGAGAGAAGCTAATGGAACTGTATGATGAAACTGCAGGGAGTAAATCCCAGGAAGCTGAGCAGCTCAAAGAACAAAGCCCTTTACAACCACTGGTGGAAATGGTACCTGAAAATGTTTTTCAAGCGGCTGCAGCCAATGAGATGATGTTGCAGGTGGTGTTCTTTGCAATCATTATGGGGATCGCATTGATTCGAATCCCTAAGGCAAAATCTGCTCCTGTAATTGCTTTTTTTGAAGGCATCAATGATGTCATTATCGAAATTGTAGGCTTTATCATGATTTTAGCGCCCTATGGCGTATTTGCTTTGATGGCCTCATTAATAGTAGAGATTACCGGGGACAACCCCGATTCCGCGGTAGAATTACTCTTATCCTTATTGAAATACAGTGTAGTGGTGATCGGTGGCTTACTATTGATGGTTGTTTTCTTTTACCCCATGATTCTCAAAATCTTCACCAAGGTAAAATACCTGGATTTCTTTAAGGCGCTGCAACCGGCCCAATTACTGGCATTTTCTACCAGCTCCAGTTCTGCGACTTTACCGGTGACCATGAAGCAAGTGGAAGAGGAAATCGGTGTATCCGAAGAAATAAGTAGCTTTGTCTTGCCCCTTGGGGCCACCATCAATATGGATGGCACCAGCTTATATCAAGGCGTAGCTGCGGTATTTATCGCGCAAGCCATGGGTTTTGACCTTAGTCTTAGCCAACAATTGATGATTGTGATGACAGCTACATTGGCCTCCATAGGTACAGCCGGCGTTCCCGGGGCCGGTATCATTATGCTAATCATTGTTCTGGAGTCTATTGGCGTACCTTCGGCAGGAATTGCATTGATTCTCGCACCGGACAGAATTTTGGATATGTTTAGGACCATTGTAAATGTGACAGGGGATGCCATGGTCTGCACAGTGGTGGCATCCACAGAGGGTGAGTTGCCTGATGGGTTGATAAGAAAATCCAATCCACTTACCAATTCTTAAAGCAAAATTTGGGGAATTGTGTAGCATCCGAACCAAGATGTGCCCACTTTCGTTCTAAGACTACAAAGGAAAAAATTAGGAAATAATAAAAAGGATATAATGTTAGAAGCACAAAAAAGACCTGTACACCTGTACATGGAGGCAAACCCAAATCCAAATTCATTAAAATTTGTCGCCAATTTTATGTTGACAGATGATGGGGTAAGTTTTGATTTTCCAGATGAGGAAAGTGCGTCAAATTCTCCCCTAGCTTTGGAATTGTTTAATTTTGCTGCCATTGAAAGGGTATTCATTGCCTCCAACTTTGTAACTGTTACCAAGAAGGGTGACATTCCTTGGGAAGACATTCAGCAACATATTCGAGATCAAATCAAAAATTTTCTTGAAAGTGGCAAACAACCCATCTCCACCCAATTCGATGCTGACCCTCTTTTCGACGAGAATGACAGTGAGGTTGTTAAAAAAATTAAAGGCATACTTGATGAATACATTCGTCCGGCTGTAGAACAAGATGGAGGAGCAATTGTCTTCCATAGTTTTCAAGACGGAGTTGTCAAAGTGCTATTGCAGGGTGCCTGCTCAGGTTGTCCTTCGAGTACCGTTACCTTAAAAGCAGGTATTGAAAACCTTTTGACAAGAATGTTACCTGAGGTAAAAAGTGTGGAAGCTGAGGGCGTTTAATCTTAGGTACATCGCTGCTATTTATACCCTTAATTAGGAGGATGAAGATTGGCAAATGGACAGGTGTATACCTAGGGATAATTGCGCTTTTGTTTAGGTACTTGGCGGCATCATCCCCCTTTCTTACAGAAAAATGGTATACAACCGGCCTTTACCCTTTGGTAAGGGCTCTGCTTGATCACACCCTTCTACTTTTACCTTTTCCTGCGCTTTACCTTTTGTTTATTCTCCTTATCTATTTAGGATATCGCTTTGTTCGGAAGCTTTTCAAGAGGGAAAGCCGAAAGCAAGGCCTTTTCTTGCTTCCCAGGGTTATTTTAAATTTCTTGGGCCTCTTAATTTTTTCCTTTCTGACCCTTTGGGCCTACAATTACTACCGCGTACCGCTTTACCAAAAACTTAAGTTAAGTCCAAGTCCTTTATCTATCGGCTTATTAATTGAAGAAATGGAGACCACGCAACAGTCTCTCCAAAGTTTAAGAGACAAGGTGCAACCCAATTCGAAAAAATGGGCTGATATTCCTGATTTTACTATCCAAAGTGCTTTGATCAGAGATGAAATGAAGTCCATGCTTAGAGAATGGGAGCATGGGGGGAAAGGTTCTCCGGTAGTCAAACAGTTTTACCCCGAGGGCACCTTGAGAAGGCTTGGGATTTTCGGTATTTATTTCCCTTTCACAGGAGAGGCTTACTTGGACCCTAGTCTTCACCCATTAGAAAAAAGTTTTACCATGGCACATGAATTGGCCCACGGATTTGGAATAACAGATGAAGGAGAGGCTAATTTTATGGCTTGGTTGGTTTGCTCAAATAGCTCCCTGCCCTTTTTTCAATATGCTGCAGCCATGAAGCTATTTAGGTATCAGCTCAACGATCTATACAGAATGGATAAGGAGCGTTATAAGGAATTTTTGGCCCAAATACCTGAGTCTATTAAAAAAGATATAAGAGGAATTCAAGCAAGCAACCGGAAAATAGTTCCCTTTTCTTCGGATTTTAGTAGAAGATCCAACGATTTGTATTTAAAATCTCAGGGAGTAAAGGCAGGAGTAAAAAGTTATGCACAACTTCCCATGCTCGTCTATTCATGGAATCTCACGAAATAAAACCTCATTTATATATTATAGGCAAAGCTTAAAGTTGCAGGAAATGCATGATAAGCAGGTGATTGAAAGTATACAAATATTTAGTTTTTATGCGTAATTAAGTTATCAGTTTATCCTTCATTGAAATAAAAGGACTAATTGATCCCTGTAGGTATCACTAGTTTGAAGGTTGAACCAACCCCTTCAGTGCTTTGCACTTCCAATTTCCCACTAAGCTTGTGGGCACTTTGGAAACACATGTGAAGCCCCATTCCCGTTCCTTTCTCCTGCTCGGTACCGTAAGTAGATTTTATATCTTGTTCGAAGATATTTTTTAAACGTTTGGGAGAAATCCCAACTCCATTGTCCGTTATCTGAAGGGTCAATTGTTCTTCTTGAGAATAAATATCAACAATAACATGTCCTCCTGAAGGGGTGAACTTTATGGCATTTTGAACCAAATTCCTAACAATCAGGAGCAGTCTATCTGTCTCTAAATTCAATAAGGGATTTTCATGATAATTGACCTCTAATTCTATACTTTTTTGTTTGGCTATCACCCTTAAGATCTCTACTGTATCTTCGATCAGGTCTTTAATTTTTATTTTCTTTTCCTTTCTAGAGGCATTTTTTATTTCAAAAGAAGACCATTCCAATATATCTTCCATCATTTTATAGGTGTTTTTAGTCGATTTCAGTAATTCTTTTCGTAAGAATTTAATCTCTTCCTCAGTAAGGTCTCCTGAATTAATTAACTCTAAGGTTTGGATGATGGATTGAAGAGGATTTTTTAAATCATGGGAAATAATGGCTATGATTCTGTCTTTTTGGTTATTGGTTTGTTTTAGGTCTTTGTTTATTTTCAATAATGCCACTGTTTTTTCTTTCACTTTTCGTTTCTGGTTCAAAATAAAACGTTTTAAAGCAAACATTATCATGGTAACTCCAAGAATAGAAGCACTATAGGTAAGCAAATGATCCGTTAAAATTTCAAACCGGCTATTATAATTTTCAGGGATCAGTTCCCCATAGTATAACCCAAAGCAATAAAGTAAAAAATAAAACAGTACATTCAAGGTACTCCAGAACGTATAATGCTTTGTATTCACTATAGTAAGAATCAACAAATGAATCAAAGAAAGGATATAAAAAGTAGGGCCAATTATACCATCATTGTGAAAGAAATTGAAGAGTAAAATTGGATAGGTACTAAAACTCGCCAAATAAAATGCTGTTTTAAAGGCATGCTTTACCCTCAAAAGATAAATAAATACAGAAAGGCTGACCACAACTATTAAACAAAGTTTGACCAAACTATAGTTTTGTAACCATAAGTTGATGATCGCCAGAAAAAGAGCAAAACCTATTAAAATAACCAAGGCAACATTAAAAACTTGTATTTCCAGGGATGGACTCTTATCCCAGAAAAACAAATTCTTACCCTGCTTTTTTAACTTTGACAAAAATCCTTTTTTCAAAATTGATTAATTAAAATATTTCCCTTTATCCAAAAACCTTTACAAACTTAAATAGGTCACTATCAAACAATCCTTTGTCACTCAATTTTAAATGGGGGATTACCAATAAGCCCATAAAACTCAAGGTCATAAAAGGTGACTGTAAACCACTGCCAAATTCTTTTGCCAATCTATCTACCTCAATGTAACTACTTGCAACCGAAAATCCATCTGAATTACTCATCAATCCTGCTACAGGCAAGTTCAAAACCTTGCTTCCTTTGGGGCCTACAGCTGATAACCCTCCTTTTTCCTTGATAATTAAGTTGGCAGCTTCAGCCATCAGACTATCGCTTGTGCCCACTACTATGATATTATGTGAGTCATGGGCTACAGATGATCCAATGGCTCCATCTTTTAACCCAAAATTTTTAACCAAAGCTACCGCCGGTTTGACATCAGGCAGGTACCTATTGATGATGGCAATTTTTAGGATATCATTATTAATATCCACCCTAACTTTTCCATCTTTTTCAGGCACTACACAGTCAATCGTTCCGGTGATCAATTGAGAATCCTCCACCACTATCACTTTAGCCTTTCCCCCCTGATGATCCATTTCAAAATCATTGGCAGCAACCGGACAGGCTTTAAAATTATTGATCGGCTCCGTTTTGGTAGACATTATTTTACTTTTCCCTTCTTTGGCTACCAAAATTCCTGAGATATAAGTTTCTAAAACATTGAAATTAATCAAATCTTTCACCACTATAAAATCAGCAGGGTCATGGGGTCTTAATCTACCTACTCCAATATTATAATGCTGAACAGGAGTAATACAGCAAGCCCTTAGCACATTAAAAAGATCTTTCCCTTTATCAATAGCTCTAGCCGCCAACTGATTGATATGTCCTAACAACAGGCTATCGGGATGTTTATCATCTGAACAGAACATTATTTGATCCGGAAATTCATCGATCAAATCTATCAAAGCATCAAAGTTTTTCGCAGCACTTCCCTCCCTAATGGCTATTTTCATGCCTTTTTTGGCTTTAAAGCGAGCCTCTTCCAAAGTTACACATTCATGATCTGTAGAAATACCTGCTTTAATATAATTTGCTGCCTCTTCACCTACTAGTGCCGGCGCATGTCCATCTACAGGTTTACCAATTTTTTTTGCCAATTCAATTTTCCGGAGTACCTCATCGTCTCCCGAAAGCACTCCGGGCCAATTCATCATCTCAGCCAAATAATGAATATCTTTTCGTTTTAAAAGTTTGGCAATGTCGACGCTATTGATTGAGGCACCAGCTGTTTCAAACGGGGTTGCCGGCACACAGGATGGTGCGCCAAAAAAGAACTTGAATGGGGAATGATCACCATTTTCAATCATGAATTCCACTCCTTCAATCCCACAAACATTGGCAATTTCATGGGGATCAGATACAGTGGCTACCGTTCCATGAGTACTTGACAGACGCGCAAATTCTGTAGGTATTAATAGTGAAGATTCAATATGAACATGTGCATCTATGAATCCCGGAAGTATGTATTGATCAGGAGAAGAATCGATTCGATCTATCCTATTGATCTTACCCTCAGACACCTGAACTTCTACAGAATAAATTTCCCGATTTTCAATATCAACAAGTTTACCTTGAAGCGTAAAAACTTTAGACATTCTAACCTAAAAATTAAAATAAAATATTCCATTTTCTTGCTGCAGCTCCTTAAATGATAATAAAAATCAATTCAAATAAAGCTTACTGCCAAGAATACCTATAAATATACTATATTTGCCATTGAAAAGGAAAGCAGTAAGCAATTTCATTTTTCTTTAATGAAAAAAATTATCGTTGCCATCGACGGATATTCAGGATGTGGGAAAAGCACTACAGCCAAAGCTGTAGCTAAGATTCTGCAATATACCTATTTGGATTCAGGTGCCATGTATAGGGCTGTTACCCTATATTTTTTAAGAAATAACACGGATCTTTCCAATACGGAAGAAGTGAATAAAGCCCTTCAAGCCATAAAAATTACTTTCCAATTTAATGAAGCTAAGGGCGTTCAGGAAATTTTTATGAACGAAGAAAATGTGGAAAGTGAAATCAGGGGCATGGAAGTTTCCACCTATGTAAGTCAAGTAAGCAAATTATCCAATGTACGCTTTGCCATGGTAAACATACAAAGACGCATGGGTAGTAAAAAAGGAATTGTAATGGATGGCCGTGATATTGGCACCGTTGTTTTCCCAGAAGCGGAACTAAAGGTTTTCATGACTGCCGACACTACTATACGGGCAGAAAGAAGGCAAAAAGAGCTCTTAGAAAAAGGTGAAAAAATTAGTCTTGATATTGTCAAGCAAAACCTTGAATCAAGAGATAAGATAGATTCAGGAAGATCAGTAAGCCCATTAAAAAAAGCAATAGATGCCGTAGAGATTGATACCAGTTATCTTGAGTTCAAGGAGCAGGTCTCAAGAATAATTGAATTGGCCAAGGAAAGAATGAACTAACTTTATGGAAGTCACAATAGATAAAAATTCCGGATATTGTTTTGGTGTTGAATACGCAATCCAAATGGCAGAAGATGAGATGGAAAGCAGTTCTAAGCTCTATTGTCTTGGAGATATTGTACACAATGCCATGGAGGTGAACCGATTAAGTGATAAGGGTTTAGTTGTAATTGACAGAGAGAATTTAGAAGAATTACATGACTGCAAAGTCTTGATACGGGCCCATGGTGAACCACCGGAGACCTATCGTACAGCCATAAAAAACAATATTGAGCTTATTGATGCTTCTTGTCCAGTGGTTTTAAAATTACAGCACCGGGTAAAAAGTGCCTTTGACAAGATGGAAAGTCAAGATGGCCAAATTGTAATTTATGGTAAAAAGGGGCATGCAGAAGTGATCGGTCTTACCGGCCAAACCCTTGAAAAAGCCATTGTGGTAATGGATGATGAAGATTTGGATCAAATTGACTTTTCCAGACCTGTAACCCTGTTTAGTCAAACAACCAAAAGCACCAAAGGCTTCTACGAGTTGAAAGAGAAAATTGAAGCAAGGATAAAAGAAGCAAGGGGCAGCATGGAGGAAATGGATTTCAATGCCAATGACTCTATTTGCAGACAAGTGTCTAACCGTGAACCACAACTTCAAAAATTTTCAAAAGAAAACGACGTAATCATTTTTGTTGCAGGAAAAAAGAGTTCAAATGGCAAAGCCTTGTATCAGGTGTGTAAGCACATCAATCCAAGGAGTTATTTTGTTGAGAATGAAACAGAGATAAACCTCGATTGGCTCAATTCTGAAGATAAAATTGGCATATGCGGGGCCACATCCACACCAATGTGGTTAATGGACCAGGTAAAAGAGCACATTTTATCTTATAATAAAATCAGTATCAATGCAAACAATTGAGAAACCGTTAAGTTAATTGGGTTTTATCGATAAAAAATAGCTAAATAATCGCCGAATTATCTTCTAATAACTAATGTAATTTATTAGATTTGAGGCGTTTTTCATAGGATCAAAAAGTTTCAAAAATTAAATATGTCAAAACAAGTCAAGCTTAAAAGAGGGTTTGATATACGCCTGGTAGGTAAAGCCGAAAAAAAAGTCGGTGATTATCAACCTGTCAAAACCTTTGCCATCAAGCCCACAGATTTCATCGGAATGCAAAGACCAAAGGTCCTTGTAAAAGAAGGTGATACGGTAAAGGCAGGCACTCCTATTTTATTTGATAAAAAACTGGAAAAGGTAAAGTATGTTGCACCTGTATCAGGAGAAATCATTGAAATAAAACGAGGAGAGAAAAGAAAGTTATTGGAAATAAAAATCCTTGCTGACGGCGAAATTAATTTTGAAAACTTTGAGAAATTAACCTCTTCAGAAATTAAATCGGCAGGCAGAGATACCATCATTGACAAACTTACTTCTTCCGGTGTATGGCCTCAAATTATTCAGAGACCCTACGGAATAGTAGCAAACCCTGACGACAACCCACGCGCCATATTTATTTCTGGGTTTGATTCTCACCCTTTGGCGCCGGATTATGATTATATACTGAAAGGTCAAAGCAATTATTTTCAGGCAGGAATTGATGCCCTAAAAAAACTTACTGATGGTAAGGTTTATTTAGGTTTGTCTGCTGACAGTAAATCAACTGAATTAGGTGCCATACAAGGTGTTGAAACCACCGCATTTTCAGGCCCTCATCCGGCAGGAAATGTAGGTGTGCAAATCCACAATACCGCTCCAATTAATAAAGGAGAGACTTTATGGACAGTCAACCCTTATGGGGTGGTTCAAATTGGTAAATTGTTAATCAACGGGATTTATGACGCCTCCAAATTGGTGGCCATCACTGGTTCTGAAGTCAAAGCCCCTTCATATGCCCAGACCTATATAGGTAGCTGTGTTGATAGCTATGTAGCGGGAAATACCAAATCCAATCATTTCAGGGTCATTTCAGGAAATGTCTTAACTGGAGAAAAAATAAGCCAGGAAGGTTATCTGGGCTATTACCAGCACCAAATCACCGTCATCCCTGAGGGTGATTATTATGAATTCATGGGCTGGATGAAACCTACAACAGATAAATTAAGCTTCCATAAAGCACTAGGACTACTCTCTTTTCTATTCCCGAAAAAGGAATATGCTTTGGACTCGAATGTGAGAGGGGAACCTAGAGCATTTGTACAGACCGGGGTTTTTGAAAAGGTTACCCCTATGGATATTTATCCAGTGTATTTGCTCAAAGCCATCATGGCAGAAGATTTTGATGAAATGGAGGAGTTGGGAATTTACGAGGTAATAGAAGAAGATCTTGCTTTGTGTGAATTTGTAGATGTTTCCAAACACCCAGTTCAGCAATTAATTAGAAAAGGTATAGAACTCATTCAATACAGTTAAGAAATATGAAGTTTTTACGAGATCTGTTGGACAAACAGAAACCCTTATTCCAAAAGGGAGGAAAATTGGAAAATCTTTATTACCTGTATGAGGCAGGCGAAACATTTATGTTTTCACCCAACCATACTGCTGCCACAAAAGGCGCTCAGGTAAAAGATGCCATCGACCTGAAAAGGATGATGATTACAGTGGTTATTGCCATGATACCCTGCTTGTTGTTTGGTATTTATAATACCGGCCACTTGCACTATTTGGCAGTGGGTGAAGCTGCCACCTTTGGTGACAAGTTTGTATTAGGGTTAACCTTGGTATTGCCTATTGTATTGGTAGCCTATACTGCCGGGGGTATAGTTGAGGCGGTTTTTGCTGTAGTTAGGAAGCACCCAATCAATGAAGGTTTCTTGGTAACAGGGATGTTGATTCCACTGGTAGTTCCAGCAACAACCCCACTATGGCAAGTTGCTTTAGCAACAGTATTTGCAGTAGTTATCGCCAAGGAAGTTTTTGGTGGAACAGGAATGAATATCTTAAATGTGGCGATGACTGCCAGGGCATTTTTATACTTTGCTTACCCAGCACAAATTTCAGGTGATCAGGTATGGACTTATTTAGGAGACAAGATGCCTGTTGATGGCTTTTCCGGTGCCACGGCCTTAGCAGTTGCTTATCAATCCGGACAAGAAGGAGTAAATGCAGTAACCAATTTGGCCAGTCATAACTCAGTATTGATGGACAATATGTTTAGCTTTCAAAATTTGTTCATGGGATTTATCCCCGGATCAATTGGGGAAACATCTACATTGATGGTGCTAATCGGTGCTGCAATTTTAATATTTACAGGTGTAGGTAGTTGGAAAATAATCTTTAGTGGGTTTGTAGGTGCTTACCTTATGGCAGCACTAATGCAGGTCTTGGCGGTAAATGAATTCATGGCCATGCCGGCACATTACCATTTGGTAATGGGAGGCATAGCTTTTGGTATAGTATTCATGGCTACAGATCCTGTTTCAGCCGCTCAGACGGAATCCGGAAAATGGATTTATGGTTTACTTATCGGTGCTCTCACTATTATTATCCGGGTTACCAACCCCGCTTACCCTGAGGGTATCATGCTAGCGGTATTATTTATGAATGTATTTGCGCCGCTTATTGATTATTATGTAGTTAAAGCTAACAAGAAAAGGAGGTTACAACGTGCAACAGTCTAACGCATATATCATTACATTTTCGGTCATTTTGACCGTCGTATTGGGTTTATTATTGTCAGGTACGTCCGAACTATTAAAGCCAATTCAAAAGAAAGCTGAAGAACTTGATACTAAAAAACAAATTCTGGGCGCAGTAATACCTGCTGAACAAATAGCAGAAATGAAGCCGGAGGAAGTAAATGAGTTTTACGCCAGCAGAATTTCTTCAAAGGTAGTCAACCTTAATGGAGAGGAAGTTGAGGAACAAGACGGAGTTGCCGTATCTGCCGAAACAGTAGATGTTGGTAAAAATTATAAAAAAGCTCCTGAAGATAGATTGTATCCTGTGTTTATCTTCTTAGATGAAGGAAGTGAAGATACTGCTCTTGCCTATATATTGCCTGTTTATGGTAGTGGGTTATGGGACAGTATCTGGGGCTATGTGGCCTTAAAAACCGATATGGACACCATTGAAGGGGTAACACTGTCACATGCAGGTGAAACCCCTGGGTTGGGTGCCAGAATCACTTCAGTAGAAGTGCAGCAACGCTACAAAGACAAAACCATCTATAATGAAGGGGGTGAACTTGTTTCCGTATACATGCAAAAAGGTGAAGGAAAAGATTACTCAGGAGAACCACATAAGGTGGACGGCATGTCCGGGGCAACCATTACAGCTGATGGTGTCAATAATATGCTAAAAAACTACCTTCAGCATTACCAGTCCTATATGGAAAAAATAAAAGAAGGTGGTTCTAAAGTGGCTATGAATTAATTGTAAAAATTTCAATACAAAGAAATTATGAGTACAGAAACCGCTGAAAAAGCAATAAAAGTAAAGGATTCAGAAGCTTTTCTTTCCAAAAGGAGAAAAAAGCTAATTACTGACCCCTTGGTGGACGATAACCCTATCACCATTCAGGTTTTAGGAATATGTTCTGCCTTGGCGGTAACCACGCAGATGCAACCCACCTTGGTAATGGCCTTGTCAGTTGTGTTTGTAATAGTCATGTCAAACCTGACCATCTCCCTTTTAAGAAACAAAATACCAGGAAGGGTAAGAATCATTGTCCAATTGGCAGTAGTAGCAACTTTGGTAACTCTTGTAAATGAGGTATTGAAAGCCTTTGCTTACGATATGTACAAGGAACTATCAGTTTTTGTTGGTCTCATCATTACCAACTGTATTGTAATGGGTCGTTTAGAAGCATTTGCCCTTGGTAACAAACCATATGACTCTATTTTGGATGGATTTGGAAGTGCTTTGGGTTATTCATGGATCATTCTTACCGTCGCTTTCTTCAGAGAATTATGGGGATCAGGAGCTGTTTTTGGCGTACCTGTTTTCGATTATGTCTCCGGATTGTTTGGCGATGACTTCCAGCTTGCCACCAACGGTCTAATGGTATCTCCTGTAGGTGCATTCATTATATTGGGATTGTTGATTTGGGTCCAAAGATCCAAAACAGGATATGTAGAACATTAATTAAACAGGAACAATGGAATTATTTAGTTTAGCAATTAGGTCAATTTTTATTGACAACATGGTTTTTGCCTACTTCCTGGGTATGTGTTCTTTTTTGGCTGTATCCAAAAAAGTAAGTACAGCCTTAGGTTTGGGTGCTGCCGTTATATTCGTATTGACAATTACTGTCCCGCTCAACTGGTTATTGAATGAGTTTGTTTTGAAAGAAGGTGCTTTGGCTTTTCTTGGTGAATCTTTTGCCAATATAGACCTTACCTTCCTCCGATTCATCATGTTTATTGCGATCATTGCTGCCATGGTACAATTGGTGGAAATGGTTGTGGAAAAATTTGCCCCTGCATTGTATGGTGCTTTGGGTATATTCCTTCCATTAATCGCTGTAAACTGTGCCATCTTAGGTGGATCACTTTTCATGGCGCAAAGAGATTATACACTTGCTGAAGCAACTGTGTATGGATTTGGATCAGGAACAGGGTTTTTCCTTGCCATAGTAGCTTTGGCTGCTATCCGTGAAAAATTAAAATACTCCAACGTTCCAAATGGTCTTAAAGGGCTAGGGATCACCATGCTGATAACAGGTCTCATGGGGATTGCATTTATGTCATTTATGGGAATTGATTTATAATATACGGATTCTATCCAAATAGAATATTACATCAAAGAAACCCTGTTCACTCAATAGAGAACAGGGTTTTTTTTTATTTTTAGAGATAATTAACATTAAGCCTGCTCGAGATGTCAGATTTTACTTCTAAACGAATTCTAGGATACTTTCTTAGAGGACTATTATTCGTTGTACCATTCTTTTTGACGGGATATATTATCATCCTGACTGTCCAGTTTTTAGACAATATTATTCCGGTTAATATTCCCGGACTAGGAATATTGGTCATGCTGGTATTTGTTACTCTGGTTGGTTATTTGACGAGTATTTTCATTACAAAGTCCATCTTCGAAGAACTTGAAAAACTTGTATTTAAAATTCCATTGGTAAATATTCTTTACACCAGTATCAAGGACCTTATGTCTGCCTTTGTAGGCGATAAAAAGAAATTCAACACTCCCATAATTGTAAAGCTTTCAGACAATATGTCAAGGCTGGGTTTTATGACTCAGGATGACCTGAAAGTTATAGGACAGGAGGAATTGGTGGCTGTTTACTTTCCCCATTCTTACAATTTCAGTGGCAACCTGTATTTGGTGCCAAGAAAAAATGTGGAAAGACTTTACAATGTCAATAGCACAGAGATCATGAAATTTATCGTTTCCGGAGGCGTATCAGACCTGCACTACATTAAAAACCCAAAGCTTAGCAAGACTCCCAATAAACAGGGAGACACCATTTAATATGTTTTTGATTCCTTTCAATAAACCCTCTATTACAGGAAAAGAATGGGCCTATATACAAGATGCGAGTAAAGAAGGAAGGTTGGCAGCTGATGGGAAATACACTCGGAAATGCCAGTTATTTTTAGAAAAAAGGTATGGCTTTAAAAAGACGTTCCTAACGCATTCCTGTACCCATGCCTTAGAAATGGCTGCACTCTTAATGGACTTGCATCCGGGAGATGAAGTGATCCTTCCCAGTTATACCTATGTAAGCACAGCAAATGCTTTTGTACTCAGGGGTTGTAAACTTGTTTTTGCAGACAGTAGAAGCGATTATCCCGGGATCGATGCAGGAAACTTGGCGGACTTGATTACCGACAAAACCAAGGTCATTGTTGCCGTTCATTATGGCGGAATGGCCTGTGACATGGAGCGACTATTGGCTATCAGCCAAAATCATCATTTATACCTACTGGAAGATGCGGCAGCAGGCATTGATGGCTATTATGTTTATAAAAATCAAGCAAAAAGGCCTATAGGTACTTTTGGCCATTTCGCCACCTTTTCATTTCATGAAACCAAAAATATCAGCTGTGGTGAAGGAGGCATGTTGGTGATTAATGATACCAAATTTATTGAAAAAGCCAATTTGGTTTGGAACAGAGGGACAAATAAAAAAGACTTTGCTTTAGGCAAAGCAAATAAATACGAATGGGTGAGCATTGGCAGTGCTTTTGCCCCTTCAGAGATTAACGCTGCATGGTTATGGGCACAATTGGAGCAAATTGAAGCTATTCAAGCCTCACGAGAAAAAATTTGGCACTGGCACAAAGCCAATTTGCCAATATTACTGGAAAAATTTGATTTAGAATGGATGACAGTCCCAAAGCATGCAGGAAATAATTTTCATTTGTACTATGGACTAGCGAAAAACCTAAAACACAGAGAGCAAGTACTTAACTTCTTGAAACAAAAAAAAATATTGGCTGTATTTCACTACCAAAGTTTGCATTCCAGCCCGTACTATTTAACCCAAAATTCCAAAAAGCTTGATTTGCTGCAAGCCAAAAAATACAGTGAGCAGTTGATAAGGTTTCCTCTATTCAATAATCTTGATACCAACAAGCTAAAGATATTGCTTTTAAATTAACCTCAACAACTTTTTACTTTTCAGGACTGGTATTGTATTTCTCTTTCATTTTGGCCTCTAAACTTACCTTATCCGTTTTCTTAACGATATCTCTGATAATATCATCCAGCTCAACGGCCGAGTCCATAATCATCTGATTATAATTTTCTTTACCGACATCTTCTTCCAAGGTATCTGCTGCCATTACCAAACTCATCAATCTGGCAAGAGGAGCCCTCACCACATGTGATTGCATCCATGCAATCTCTTGTAGCCGTTTGTTTTGATCTTCAATGGCCTTGATATACCGCATACGCTCGGTAATGTCATTGGCCAGTACCACTTCTGCTCTGACCCCTTCATGAACGATTAAATTACTTTTTATTTCAACTGTAATGATTTCCCCATTCTTTTTTAGGTGGTTAAAAATTTTAGGCTCTCCTTTAAATCTGCCTTCCCTGATACTGGAAATCATTTTCACCAATCTGGGGACTTCGGACTCGGGACGGATCTGTTTGAGATCCATTTTCAAAAACTCTTCCTTTGAATACCCATAATGATCAACAGCCGCCTTATTGACATCAATAAACGCCAATGTATTTAGGTTATAAAGGTACATGGGCTGAGGGCTAAGGTGAAACAATTCCTTATATCTTAACTCAGAATGCTTAAGCTGTCTGGAAATCCTATATCTACCAATGCTATAAATTATACTCTTGTAAAGAGAGGTAGGAGTCAACTCATCCTTCAATAGGTAATCCGAAACACCTAAGGAAAGTGATTTCATGCCAAATTCTATATTGGAATAGCCGGTTAAAACTACAATACTAACATCTTCCGCAAGCTCTTTAACCTTTAAAATCAATTCCTCACCTTGTAAATCCGGTAAAGTCAAATCTAAGATGATTGCATCATAATGATGATTCTCATTAATTAATTTTTTTTGAGCCTCTTCAAAGGTATTTGCAACAGTAAGTTTGAGGTTAAGGATTTTTTCATGGAGGTATTCTTCTATCAATAAAATATCTCCCAAATTATCCTCAACTAACAATAAATGATACCCTTCTTGATCCATTTCAAAATTTTCTAAAAATATAATTAATCCTAGGCTCCCAACTCCTTATACAGATTGAAATCAATTGTGTTATTAATAACGCCAATTCTTGCAATAAATACAATCAATGTACTTGGTATCTACCAATAAATCTGTAATTGGAATAAATATGATCCAACTACAACCCTTGTCTGAGTTAGATAATCTTTTTCGGAACAGTAAAGTAAAAAGTAGACCCTACACCTTCCTTGGAATCAAAACTAATCTTACCCCCTAAGTTTTCAATAATTTTCTTGCACATTGCCAAACCTATGCCGGAACCCGAATATTCACTTTTGCCATGTAGCCTAGAAAAAAGGATAAATACCTTGTCTTGAGATGTTAAAGGAATTCCTATACCATTGTCTTGTACAGAAAATTCCCATAATTCCTCCTTCTCCTTTGCAGAAATCTTAATCCTAGGTTTAGCGCCTTTGGATTGGTATTTTAAAGAATTGTTTATCAAATTAAGGAAAACCTGATTAATCGGAGAGGCCGGAACCTTCAATTTGGGCATGGATCCAATGGAAATTTTAGCTTCTTTTTGTTCTATTAAGGTTTTCTGCAGGTTCAATACATTAGAAATGATTTCTCCAATATCTGTTTCTTTCAATATTTCTCCTTCTCTCCCCACCCTGGAATAGGTAAGTAAGTCCATGATTATATTTCTCATTCGAGATGCACCATCCACCACAAAGTGCATGTACTGTAATCCTTTTTTGTCCAATATAGGAGAATATTTCTTCTCCAATAAATTTACAAATCCGGTGATCATTCTTAATGGTTCTTGCAAATCATGGGAAGCGATATAAGCAAACTGTTCCAACTCTTGATTGGATTGTTCAAGCGCTTTTGCCTTTTCGGTAAGTTCAGTGTTTAGGTTCATTAAGATAGCCTCCTCTTTCTTTCTTTCCGTAACGTCTCTGGTCATTCCTACTAAGCCAACAATTTTATTGGATGCATTTTTAAGTGCAACTTTGCTGGTAAGAATCCACCGCAATTGCCCCTTTCTGTCAATAAAGGATTCCTCAATATTTTTAACTGCCTGTCCTTCTAACATAACATGACGGTCAATTACGGTCATCTTTTTGGCTACTTCATAGGAAAAGTAATCAAAAACTGTCTTTCCTAAGGTTTCTTCTTCAGTTTCTGCCCCAAGAAAATCTTGATATTGGCTTTTATTGTTAATAATATGCCTGCCCATAAGGTCTTTGACATATATCCGAATCGGCAAATTGTCTATGATAGACCTCAATAGAAATCGCTCTTTAAATAAGGATTCCTCTGCTTTATGTTTTTCCGTTATATCATAGCCTACCCAAATGTATTGGTAGGTTTTATCTCTATTGTCCTTAAAGGGAGTAATTACAGTATCAATCCAAAAAACACCCCTTTGTTTTTTAATTCCTTTGAGCTCTCCGCGCCACATTTCCCCATTAGAAACTGCTAACAGGCATTCTTTTAAGGCCTGATTTTCCTCGTAAATAGCTGTAGGAGATGCCTTGGAAAGTTCTTTCGCTTCATATCCCGAAACCTCTAAAAATTTCCGGTTAAGGTAATCTATCTTCTTACTTTCATTTAGAATAAGCACCATACATGATTCATCCAAGGCAAACCTGTAATCGGAAAGCTCCTTTATACTATTTACTAGCTGGTCCTCAGCTTCCATTTGACTGGTAAAATCGGCTACCTGCTCAATCATGCATGGCCTACCATTAATTACCAGAGGTTTGCTTTGCATTTTTGCAAAAAAGCTTTGCCCGGATTTAATGAAATGCTTGCATACCCTATGTTGAACTTCTTCATCATTTATCCCTGGACCAGTATTACAATGATTGGTAACGTATTCTTTATTTTGAACAATATCACTTATTAATAAACTTAAAAAAACTTCTTTGGTATAACCGTATTTTAAAATAGCCTCCTGATTGCAATCAATTATTTTCTGGCTACCACAATCCCAAATAATTATGGGCATGGGATTAGACTCAAATAGGTCCTTATAAATATTGGCTAAAGAGGATTCAACTACCGGCTTCTTGTCGATTGTACCAACGCGTTCCACCGTTCCTACGCACCTCAGCCTGTCATCCTTAGTATTTAAAACCTTGCCTTTAAGCCGTATGCTGCCCTGATTATTAAAATTAAAAATTTCATCAAAACCAATATTTTGGCTAATTAGCCTATGAAAGAGTTTTTGAATTAAGGCTTTTTCAGGTTCAGAAAAATGTTCAGCAAAATGAGAAATGGGCCCCGATTTAGCAAAATCAAGGCCCAGAATTTTTTGCCCCACGGGCGAAAATCTCAAGATTAGACTGGTAGGATCAAGTTCCCAAGCACCAACATCACAGGATACCAATACTTCAGACCAATTTAGATTTTCTTCCTCGTGAGCTGTCATTTCACATTATTCCTCCTAAATGGGATAATAAAAAATTATTTCCTAAATGCTCTCCCGGGCTTTTCTACCAGAAAAGAATCAATATTACCATTGTCTTGCAATGTCACATAGGCTGTCTTACCGTCCACTCCCCCAAACGCAATATTTGAAGGCTTTTCTCCGGACATTTTTATCTCTTTGAGAAATTCACCTTCTGGTGATAGCTTCACCACAGTACCTTTGCCATGTCTGGTTACATAAAGGTCTCCATCTACGTCTACGCGCATGCCATCCATTCCAAAATCCTCAAAGGTGTGGATCAATCTCTTGTTTGAGATCTCCCCCGCTTCATTTAAGTCATATGCCCAAACATTTCGTTGTACAGATTCATTGACATACAAGGTCTTGTTATCTGGGCTAACTTCAATTCCATTGGTTGTACCCATATCTGCCTCTAACAATACAAATTGGCCATCAAGTCCAACTCTCCAAATTTGACCGGTACTTTCTTTCCAATTGGGATCGCTGGCAAACACGATATCGTTGTCCATAATGGCAATGTCATTAGGCTGATTTAACTCATCATGGTGCGCATAAACAGATATTTCTAAGGATTTCATGTCTACTTTCAACACATTGTGCCCGGTGTAATCAGCAATCAACATTTCTCCTTTGCTATTGAACCGGATACCATTTCCCGTACTCCCTTCAGGAAGGGTAACAAACAGCGATGCTTTGCCATCAGGAGTAACTTTACCTATGGTTCCTTCATTGCCAAAATTTACTACATAGAGATTTCCATCTTTATCTACCGCAGGACCTTCAATCCCCCCGGTAAATTCATTATTGCTTGTAAATGGTTGACTTACATACAAGTTTTCTTCTGTTTTCATTTCCTTACTTTCAGTTTTGGATGAATTTGATGAGCAGGCTCCTACAGCAACCAATAATGCCAAAAGGAACATGTGATTAACAATACTTCTTATCATTTTTTATTATAAAGGTAAGTACTAAAAATATGGGTAATTTTTAATGATCACAAGCTTTCAGACAAATTAGATAAGATCGTATACCAATCAATTTATTAATTTTTTCTAATTCATTATACATAATAAACCAATTTAATACTACTAAAATCCTAATGATCAAACAATCTAAAGTCAAAATTAAAGGCTTGATGAAAGACAGTTAAACTTTCTAAATAAGTTAAAGCTAAAAATTCGAAAACCACCCTAAAAAAACACTACTATCAAAACTCAAGACGGTTTTTCTCAGAAAAGGGACAAAATTTACAATCAAAAGGTACTACAAAAATTTAAATTCAGAGTTTTTAGGTTTAAAAGGCCGGGGTCAGATTTATAAAAACGAGGATACAGATTAACCCCTTTGTAAGGGAACTAAGAACTTGTTTGAAATCCTAAACTTTAAGAACCAAAACCAAGATGCATACTAAAATCAGATATGCCCATTAAAATAGTGATGAGGCTTGTTCATCCAATTAATTTTGGAGAAAAAGTATTATTAATTTACCTTCATTGGATAAATTGCGAAATCTAAACCTATATCTAAAAAGATGAAAACGATGAAAAGAAGAAATACAATTAAAAAATTATTTGCCTCTTTGGCAGGTGTCGCCGGAATAAGTACAATAGCTAAAGCAAATACAACAGAATCTACCAGCACAGGAAAAGAAGCTTTCAACATTGTTGAAGATCAAAATGTACCATTGTTTTCCGGTTCCACCAAACAAGGAAATACTGTTTATGTGGCAGGAAAAGGAGCTCACTTTGACGGAGATATCAAGGCCCATACTGACCATGTTTTAAAAGAGCTAGAAAAAGAATTAGTAAAGGCAGGTAGCTCAATGGAGAAAGTACTCAAAGTTAATGTTTACTTGCACGACCTTGCAGATTATAAAGGAATGAATGAAGTATATAAAGGAAGGTTTGGAAGTAAGCCACCGGTTAGAACCACAGTTGCAACCTACGGTGGAGTACCTGGAGACTCTCTAGTGGAAATGGATTGTATTGCGTACATTTAATATCGCTAACTCACTGAGAACCTGTTAACCCATGTTACCTTGAAAAAAGAAATGATTTTCAAATACTTTATAGGAGCAGGCCTTTTGTGCCTGCTCTTAGCTTTAATATTTATAATCCCGGGCAATATTGAAAGCGCGGCCATTCCTCTGATAGCATTTTTTGTGTTTTTGGGCATAGGTTTTCGGGGCTTCGAAAAACTAAAAGGCTTTACTTACACTACCATGATATTTGCGGGAGTTACGGCAGCCATGTACTATCCGGAGTACTTTGTTGAATACAAAGGTTATGCTTACAGCAACCTGATCACTCCCCTAATTCAAATAATCATGTTTGGTATGGGAACTTCAATGGCTTTTAAGGATTTTGCAGGGGTAATAAAAATGCCAAAAGGTGTGTTTATTGGCTTATTGAGTCAATTTACAATTATGCCGATTACTGGATTTATTTTGGCTAGCCTAAGTAATTTCCCACCAGAAATTGCCGCCGGACTTATTTTGATTGGATGTTCTCCAAGTGGTCTTGCTTCCAATGTAATGAGTTATTTGGCCAAAGCCAATTTGGCCTTATCCATCACCATTACTGCAATTTCCACGCTTTTGGCTCCCTTTCTTACACCTTTATTGATGAAACTATTGGCCGGACAGTTTGTGGAGATCAATGTTTTGGATATGATGTGGAGTATAATCAAAATGGTCATCCTCCCTATTGGCGCAGGCCTTGTTTTCAATAAGTTGTTTTCCGGTAAAGCCAAATGGCTAGACGATGCCATGCCAGTGGTTTCTATGGCCGGCATAGGAATAATTATAGTGGTTATTACTGCGGCAGGAAGAGACAGTTTATTGGATATCGGAGGTTTGCTAATCATCCTTGTTTTTGTTCATAATGTCATGGGATACAACCTTGGCTTTTGGATCAGCAAAGGGTTGGGACTTAATGAAAAAGATGCACGTACAGTAGCCCTGGAAGTGGGCATGCAGAATGGAGGCTTAGCTTCAGGTTTAGCCAAAGAAATGGGCAAACTGGCCACCATAGGTTTGGCCCCTGCAGTATTTGGTCCATTGATGAACATTACAGGATCTGTACTGGCCTCTTATTGGCATAGAAAACCACCAAAAGAGTAGAAGCCTTTGAAAAAGCAAGTCCTTTTTCGATCACTATTGCTATTGGCAATATTGCTTCTATCTATATATCTCTACTTGATCTTTTCAGGAGTTCATGCATCCGCAGGACCATTCTTGATCGGATTCATGGCATTATTAGGTATAGCCTTTTCAATCAACAATCAATTGAAAGGCTATACCTATACCATAATGATTTTTTGCTCGGCCACCATTGCCTTGTACTTCCCAAGTCCTTTTATCTCTTATAAAGGGTATGCCTTAAGTCAACTGATCACTCCCCTGATTCAATTCATCATGTTTGGCATGGGTACAGCCATGTCTGTGAAAGATTTTATACAAATTGGTAAAAACCCAAAGGGAGTATTTATTGGTTTGGCCTGCCAACTTACCTTAATGCCCTTGTCAGGATGGGCCATTGCTAATTTTAGTGGCCTGCCTTTGGAAATTGCTGCAGGAATAATCTTGGTAGGCTGCTCTCCCAGTGGAGTCGCTTCAAATGTAATCAGCTATCTAGCCAAGGCAAATCTGGCCCTATCCATTACCATTACGGCCCTATCTACTCTATTGGCCCCTTTTGCTACACCATTTTTAATGAAATGGTTGGCAGGATCCATGATAGAAATAGATGTAGGTGTAATGATGTGGAGCATTGTCAAAATGGTCATTATCCCAATTGGAGCCGGTTTATTGGTAAATCACCTTTTCAGAAATAAAATCGCCTTTCTTCAGAAAGTTATGCCAACCTTATCTATGGCAGTAGTGGCCATCGTCATTGTTCTTATCACGGCATCCGGTCGTGACAACCTGTTGGACATTGGTTTTATTTTGCTAGGTTTGGTACTCCTCCATAATATCGCAGGCTACCTATTAGGTTATTCAGCAAGTAAGACTTTAGGGCTTGATGAAAGAGATTCCCGAACCATTGCCCTAGAAGTAGGGCTTCAAAATGGTGGAATGGCAGGAGCTCTAGCCAAAGAAATGGGTAAATTGGCCACCCTGGGATTAGCGCCGGCAGTCTTTAGCATCATAATGAATATCTCAGGCTCAATACTTGCCTCCTATTGGCATAAAAACGAACCGAAATAAAAACAGATACCGACTAATAAATACTTTTCCTGAGTTAAAAAAAACCGAGAAAGCATAGTTATCCAATGCTTCCCCGGTTATCAAGCTTATTGAGATCCACATGTGGACAAAAATAAATATTAATCAAGTTTAAATAATTGAAGAGCTGAGTCATTAAATGCATAAATGACAAATGTTTCTCCTTTGATTTCTACAGTTTGAATATCTCTGACATCACCCTGAAAGAATAAGCCTGTTTGCTGCACAGGTACAAGACTTAAGTCCATGCTTTGCTCATCAATATTAAAAACAAATCCCGGATTCGCATCCAATTTACCGGTACTCACACGGGTTTTGCTAACATTTCCTCCAGTCAATAAAACAGGTTGATCACTGCTAGAAAAAGAAGTTTTGCTCATTGCAAAAAGTGGAGACAACTGAAATTCAGCAGGTAGTTTTTCATAGGTGAAATTACCATTTCCATCATTTATCAGAAGTGTGGAGGCCAGCATATCTGCTTGTAAAGTATCCGCATCACTAAGATCCAAAAGACTGAAAATATCTTCTAGACTTGCTTGGGCAAATGACTTATAGTCTGTGTATTTCGCTTTCATCTTTGGCAATTGACCAATTAATTCATCTCTACTGAAAGCAAATGAACTTGTATCCGATTTATAGTAGCTCATGATCGGGTCTGTCCTACCATTGTTGTCAAAATCTTTAAAAACAATTTGGATTGGCTGGCTTGTACTTGCTTGATAAACCATGTTTTCCCCATAATTACCTGCCAACAGATCCAGATCTCCATCAGCATCAATATCAGTTGGGAACAAGCTCAACCACCAACCTTTGGTTGCTTCGGTTAATTTTTTTTGTACAGCTACAAATGATTCTCCCTCTATTTTATACAGCTGAATTCCCATCCACTCTCCTGCGATCACCAATTCCATTTTGCCATCACCATCTGTATCAATAAAACAGGCATCACTCACCATCCCGGGAGCCATCAATTCAGCATTGTAATCTGCTGTAACATCCGTAAAGTTTCCTTTTCCATCGTTGGCTAACAGATAACTTCTTGGTGCCTCAGGGTAGTTACCCGGCAGGTAACGTCCTCCAACAAACAAATCCGGAAAGCCATCACCTGTAAAATCTGTACTTGCCACAGTGCCTCCACTTGCAGGCATGAAAGGAAGTGACTCATTATTTCTACTAAAGTTTCCTTTCCCATCGTTGATGTACAACCTGTCCTGATACATTTCACTATCTTTTGGATAATCAGTTCCGCCACTGACTACATAAAGGTCAAGCCTTCCATCTCCATTGGCATCCAACCAAATAGCATCCGTGTCTGTAAAGCCTTTGTCAGCTTCAAATGCAGCTTGATTTCTCACAGAAAAATCTCCTTGACGATTTTGAGTATACAGTTTTGCCGCTTGGTTCTTTCCCCCACCAATATAAATATCTTCCAATTGATCTCCATTTACATCCGCAATGGCCAGCTTCGGCCCGAGTGCCCCCATGGAATTGGGCATTAATCGATCTTGGGTAAAATCTAGAAATTTGGTTTCTTTATGCACAAAATCAATCCCCAATGCTCCGGACACTTCTTCAAATAACTTTACCGATTTAGTAACAGGAGCATCCACAGGCAGACCTTCTGTTTGCACCAATTCAACCTCCTGATTGACAGGAATATCGGTAAGTACCTGATACTCTCCTGTAGGCCAGTAAACCTCTAAGCTGTCAATTGTCTTCTTTTCTCCCAAACCAAATACCAATTCTTGATCTACAGCAGATTGGTAACCTCGTGTTGGCATCAACTCTTGGTGGAATTTTTCTCCATTTGAATAAACCAAAACCTTGGCTCCAATACCTCTTGTATTTAAGTTATCGCCTTTAAGCTTAACTTTTAGGAAAGCGTTTTGTGTTAATTTTTCACTATTGTTCCTGTAAACTGAAACAGGGTCATTGGTATGACAAACAATGAGGTCAAGGTCTCCATCTCCGTCCAAGTCGGCATAGGCAGCTGCATTTGAAACCGTTTCATCTTGTAAACCCCATTCTCCGGCCATATTTTTGAAACTTGCATTTCCTTGATTATGGTAAAGATAGTTTTGAACATATATAGGTGGCATTTTATCTATGAGTCCCATCAAAGCTTTTTCCTTACCCGTTTGGTTGGACTTAATTCGCTCACTCACTACATAATTCATAAAATCCATATCCAGATAGTTACGGGCATAACCATTGCTAATGAAAATATCCTTCCAGCCATCATTGTCGAAATCTGCTGCCAATACTGCCCAGCTCCAATCCGTATGAGCTATCCCACTGTATTGACCCATTTCAATAAAATTGCCATCTCCTTGGTTTAGGTGAAACATATTACGCATGCTTTGGGGATAAAATCCCTTGTCCAATAACTCGGTATATTTGTTATAATTCTCTGGTCCTAAAATTGCCTTCTGATTAAAATTAAACTCAGGCATCATGTCCATGGTAAGCAGGTCAGGCTTAAGGTCATTGTTCATGTCCGCTGCATCGGCTCCCATGGAAAACAAGGAAACGTGGCCCATATGATCTCTAAGCTCCTCTTTAAAAGTCCCGTCTTGTTGGTTATAATAGAGGTAATCTTCCTCATTATAATCATTGCTCACATAAATATCCTGCCAACCATCGTTGTTATAATCACTCACAGTAACGGCCAATCCAAAGCCCAAAACATTATCAATAATGCCACTCTCTTGGGTCACGTCTACAAATTTACTATTGTCATTTCTATACAAACGGTCACCTAAAAAATCTCCTGTTCTGCTTTTAAAAGAACCATCAATCCTGCTAAAACCTGCATATTCTTGGGTGCTATGGTTAAGCAGGAACATGTCCAGATCTCCATCATTGTCATAATCAAAAAAAGAGGCCTGAGTTGAATACCCTGGGTCATCCAAACCATATTTGGCTGAAGCTTCCTTGAAAGTGAGGTCCCCTTGATTGATATACAACTGATTTTTTCTATTACTTGGATTATTGGCTGCTGACCTACACACATATATATCTAAAAATCCATCGCCATTAACATCGGCCATGGTTGTCCCGGTATTCCACAAACCAGCGGCTTCTACCCCTGCTTTGGTAGTAATGTCTTCAAACTCAAAATTCCCTTTGTTCAAATAGAGTTTACTGGCCATCATATTGCCTGTAAAGTAAATGTCCGGTAAACCATCATTATTAATATCTCCAACCGCAACACCACCTCCTTGGTAAAAATAACCATAGGTAAGTACATTGAAAGCGTCGGACTCTTTGACCAAATTTTTAAAAGATATCCCTGATGAGGAAGAGGAAACTTTGGTAAACAAAGCATTGGGATTTTCTTTTTGGCAAGCAAATAAGCTTCCAAGCAAAAGCAGAATTATCAGTGGTTTGGCATTGATTTTCATGGCATTAGCATTTTGATATAAAACTAAAAAAAGTGCCGTTAAAAACGGCACTTTTTATATTATCTATATTCAATTTATTTTTAATTAATCTTCTTTGGCATCCCACCAAAGCTTGGTGCTATTCAAGTTACCACCACGGCTAACTAGTTCTGGGAATTCCTCAGCTGCTAATACCGCTTCACTGTTATTGGAATATTCTCCTTGAACGAAGATCAACCTTGGCATTACCATATCAGCAGGTACAAATTCATTATCAGAATTCAAACGAGGATAAGGAGTTGGGAAATTTGTTCTTCTTAACTCAGCCCAAGCTTCCCAGCCATCAGGATAAATAGCGATCCATTTTTGCGTTCCAATCTGCTCCAATTGTTCTTCTAGGCTACCATCAGCCATAAATTTAACAGGGATAGATGAATTTGCAGCGATATTCCACTCAGGCTTGTAAGGATAAGTTACATCACTAGGTGTATTTTCACTATTGATATATGCATCTACCACATCAGCAGTAGCTCCAACTCTTGGCTCGGTTAAAGAAAGGGTAATTCCTTTTTCGTAAAACTCTTGAGCTGTACCACCCATATTCCAACCAATGGCAGCACCTTCAGCAAGTAGAAATTGTGCTTCAGCAGCACTTAAAACTCTCCATGGTTCACCGGCAGCACTTCCTCCTCTTCCTTCATTAAGGAAGATCACTCCCATATCTGAATTTAGATCGTTCAAATTAGGCGTACCCAATTCTTCTCTAGAAAGACCATTTCTTAGACCTTGGTAAGGCTCTCCTTCTCCAGTATTTTGATAATCAACAGTTTCACTAAAGAAAACACCAGTACGAGGATCATCATAACCTACCATTACACTTTCCATCAATGCACTCATTCTGTACTCACCCCAGTTGGTAATGATCCAGTAAGGATTTCTGGAGTTAATGGTAGTTTGAATTTGGGCACCATCTGCATTAGACTCCATTACACCTTCAGCAACAGCTTTTTCTGCTTCAGCTTTTGCTAAAGCCGGTTCTACAAATCTAATCCTCATAGCCAATCTCAATCTCAATGTGTTGGCAAAAGTCAACCATTTATCGACAGATCCACCATAAATCTGATCATGACCTACAAATACAGATCCTCCTGCATTTTGTTTTAATACAGTTACTGCTTCATCTAAGGTTACAAAGAAATCCTTATAAATCTCTTCCTGAGTATCATAAGCAACACTGGTTTCTCCATTACCAAAGTTGGAATAAATAATCGGTCCCCAATAATCAGTAATTCTATGGTATCCTGCTACTTTCCAAACCTTAATAATGGCATTCTCTACAGGAAGATCATTCGCTTCAGAAAATTCTTCTACAAATTGAATCACCGGAGCGGCTTGTCCATAGTAGTAATTCCAGGCACTATTTGACCATCCACCTACTTGGGTATGACGATCAGAGTCAAAGTTTACCTGAGTGGTGGCAAAATACTGCGAGTATAAATCACCGAATAAACTTTGGGCAATCTGGAAACCTGATGTTCCTCCTCCCGGAGCAAGATACATCGCACGAGCCTGCGCATTCGCAAATGCATTACCCAATAGACCAATATCTAAGTTATCTGCAACAAGTGCATCTGGTCGGGTGTTTAACTCTTCAAAGTTTTCCGTACAAGCACCAAGTGATAGTGCAGCGACGGATAAACCCATTGCTATTTTAGAAATTTTTATCATCTTCAAATTTTTTAAAATCCTAAATTAAGATTAAAACCAAAAGATCTGGCTGTCGGCGGAGCGAAGGAATCAAATCCTTGAGCCGAAGCAGATGTTCCAACGGTTACATCCGGATCAATGTTTCCAGCTTCGTTAAGGAAGAAAAATAAATTCCTCGCAACGAACGAAATACTAACTGAGTTCAAAGGCAATCCTTCTAATTTTTCTGAAGGAATAGCATACCCAATTACCGCTTCTCTCATTCTAATGTTGGTTGCAGATACGGAAAATACTTCTCCAATAGGTGCATTTCTACCTCCCATATTTACCCAAAACAACTCAGCAGTTGTTTCAATTGTATTTGGAGCATAAGTTCCATCTTCAAGTTCCATTACAGCAGTTTCATGAGCCATGAAGTTTTCACCGAAAATCAAACCTCCATCTCTACCATAAAGTGTTTCTTCTGTCACACCATCTGCATAAGTTACCGCATTGGTGAAAGAAGCAATGCTACCACCTTGTCTGAAATCAATGGTGAAATTGGCAGTGAAATTTTTGTATTTAAAAGTGTTTTGAATACCACCAGTCCAAATTGGATTGTAATTGGCAACTCTTACGGTTTTACCGGGAGTAGTTCTTGGAACACCATTCTCTCCGATAATTACTGCACCATCATCGTTTCTCAAATAACCTCTAGAGTAAACCTCACCGAATAACTCACCTTCTTCAACTCTGAACTCTCTTAAGAAATCACTTCCGACAACGATACTTGGTCTTTCGTCATTGATTTCATTAACTCTTGAAATATTCCTTGCAAAATTACTAGTGATATTCCAGTTAAAATCATTTCTTCTCATCGGGGTAATGTTAAGCACTACCTCAATACCTTCATTCTGAACATCCCCACCATTGGTAAAGAAGCTAGATGCCCCGGAACCTACAGGCAACGCTACTGTAAACAGCTGATTGAATGAGTTGGTTTTATAATAAGTGAAATCCAGACCTAATCGATTGTCTAAAAATCTCAAATCCGTACCTAATTCAATTGATCTTGTGCTTTCAGGAAGCAAATTCGTATTTGGTAATTGCGTGCTCAAAGACACATAACCACCAAGCCCACCTGCACCAAAAGCAGCTGTTCTTTGCAATTGGTAAGGATTGGTATCATTACCCACTTCAGCAAAAGACCCTCTAGCCTTGGCAAAAGTAAACCAAGAAGGAAATTCAATTAAATCAGAAATCACAGCGTTTATACCCACAGATGGATAGAAGAAAGACCAGTTTTCCTTAGGCAAGGTAGATGACCAGTCATTTCTAGCAGTAATGTCTAGGAAGATCGCATTTTTCCAAGCCAGTTGACCAAAACCATACAATGAATTTACATCTTTAGGGCTACCTACTCCATAAGAAGAAACTACTTGCGATGTATTGCTCAAAGCAAAGAAGTTTGGAACAACCATGTTTTGTCCGGTATTTGAATTCAAGCTAGAATTTCTATTGATTCTAGAGTTACCACCGGCATTGATATTGAAATACCAATCCTCACTTAATGTTTTCTCGTAAGAAATTAAGAAATCTGTATTAAGCTCCATGCTTTCTGATTGACCAACGGAAAACCTTCCGTTTTGTGCGATAATGTAAGTGTCATTGTAAAGTCTCTCTTCACTCACACCAAATGTACGGTCCATAGATGCTCTAGCCATTACGGTAAAGCCTTCAGAGATTTCATAATTTGCAGATGTAAATGCAATGATTCTATCAAAAGTATCTTTGCTTAGATTTCTGTTCAACGGCCAGTATGGGTTTGCCCCACCATTGGAACCGGGATTGAAATAATTCTGACGTGCTTGACCAGAGGCATCAATGTATTCAAAATTAGAGATATCCTCAGTTCTGATATTTCTTGGCAACCTTACAATATGCCTTGTAGGGTTAGCATAGTTTTCACCTTGGGCAAGTTGGTTGTTGATATCTTGACGGATATAATTGATTTTAGAGTCTAAAGTCAATCTATCAGTCAATTTATTCGTTAACCTCAAGTTTATACTATGTCTTCCCAACTCATTGTTAGGTACCACACCTGCTGCATCCGTATAAGTATAGGAAAAATAGGTTTGGTTTCTTTCATTTCCTCCACTAATCGCTAGGGTAGTAGCTAAGTTATGACCAGTTTGATAGAAGTCTTTAATATTGTCCGGCTGAGGAGAAAAACTATAAGTTTCCATCTCTCTATTAGGGTCAGGAGACCAAAAAGCAACTTGAGAACCGTCCATTTCAGGACCCCAAGAAAATTCAGAAGTAGGAGAATAATTTCCATTACTTCCCTGACCATAAACATTTTGATAATTGGTTAAAATCAAAGGCTGATCAAACATATAAGAAGTATTTAAACTTACTTTAAATCCTCCTTCAGATCCCCTTTTGGTTGTAACTACAATGGCACCATTGTTTGCACGACTACCATATAAGGCCGCTGCGTTTGGACCTTTCAATACGTTGATACTCTCGATATCATCAGGGTTAAGGGTTTCAATTCCTTTGGCTGGAACACCATCCACAATGTATAATGGCTGGCTGTCTCCACTAATGGAACGGTTACCTCTCAATACAACTCTAGTAGAACCACCTACACCACTACCTGAACGGTTAATGGATAGACCGGCCACTTTACCTGAAAGAGAATTCATAACGTTCAATTCTCTCGCTTGAGTAATTTCTTCAGTACTCACATCCTGTACAGTGTAAGTCAAAGCTTTCTTTTCTCTTTCCAAACCAAATGCAGTAACTACTACTTCGGAAAGAGCAGATTCTTCTGCCTCAAGTGCTACATTGATCTCACTATTGTTTCCAACAGCTCTTTCAGTTTTACCATATCCTAAATAAGAAAATACCAAAACTGCAGATCCATCAGTAACATCTACACTATAATTACCATCGATGTCAGTGATGGTTCCTGTATTGGTTCCTTTTACCAATATACTGACTCCCGGTAAAGGGGCATCAGCGTCTGCGTCCGTCACAGTTCCTGTGATGGTTCGATTCTGTGCCATTGCTTGTATCGTAAACAAGGCCAGAAAAAACACGAGTAATCTTTTTTTCATAAGTAAATGAACAAATTTAATTTAAATGACTAATGGAATTTTTCCAATAGTTAAATTTTTACTTGAAAATCGCTGGATCTCAGCAATACCTCTCGAATCATTCCGAGACTAATAAAAAAACCCAATACTAAGTAAAACACATTTTATCAGGAATAATTGATTAAATTATAATCCTGCTGACCATAATCTTACCAAAAGATCAAGAAATTTATGAGGTTATTACTAATGTTGGGTGGTTTTGATGCTAATATAAGGAAAAAATCATTTCCCTGACAAATCTCTTACCTTTGAAATAATTTAATTTAAAATTAATACGGCTTAAAAAGTAAAAATTTTAGCAAGGGGCCAAGATTAAGCTAAATATTTTAATAATTAATTTGAGCAATTACCAAAATTAAATACATATAGTATATATTTTCCCCTCCTACTTATTCTGCTTGACAAAATTTTCAAACTGTTTGTATTATTTTATGAAAATTGCAATAATTTCTATCAAGTCATATACTTCTTGAAATTTTCTAGTTTTGTCCTTAGATTTTCATTAATTAACATCAAATTATCACGCTTCACCATGAAATTCTACAATCTACCACTCATAAAATTTTTAATTTTTTTCTCACCTTTTTGTTACATGCTTTATTCTTGCCACCATTCTTCAACTTTTCCTGCCACAACGCCTAGTAATGGTGGCCTATTCCTTCCGGATGGTTTCGGCGCTCTGGTTGTAGCAGATAGCATCGGCAAAGCCCGACACCTTGCAGTAAATGATAATGGAGACATCTATGTTAAATTAAGGTATGCCAAAGAAACTGGATCTAATGTGGCCTTGCGAGATACAACCGGAGATGGTAAGGCAGACATCATCACTTATTTCGGTGAATATAAAGATGAGGGTAGCCTGGCCAATGGTATGCGCATTCACAACGGCTATCTATATTATAGCGCTGCCAGAGTAGTATACAGAAACAAACTGGTACCCGGTCTACTCATCCCTGATACCCCAATGGAAGTGGTGCTAACTGATGATCACGAACATGGAATTCATTGGCACATTACCAAACCGGTTGCCTTTGATGAAGAAGGATACATGTATGTGCCTTTTGGAAGTCCATCTAATGCTTGCCAGGACATGGCCAATAAACCTGGCGGAATCCCGGGATCCACCGGCTTAGACCCTTGCCCTGAATTAAATGAGCATGGAGGGGTTTGGCGGTTCAAAATGGATCAATTGAATATGACTCAAAAAGACGGGGAATTGTATGCTACCGGCATTAGGAGTGTAGTGGCTATGGATTATAACCGGGAAGACAAAAACCTTTACCTGGTCATGCATGGCCGAGACAACCTCCACCTGCTATATCCTGAAACTTTTACTCAATGGGAAAGTGCAGTTTTGCCTTCTGAGGAATTTATACGAGTAGAAGAAGGTGGAGATTATGGCTGGCCCTATTGCTTCTACGACCAAATCAATAAAAAGAAAGTGCTTGCCCCGGAATATGGTGGAGATGGAGAAATTATTGGTCGCTGTGCAGACATGGATCAGCCTGTAATGGGATTCCCGGGTCACTGGGCACCCAACGACTTGCTGTTTTATACCGGAGATCAATTCCCGGACCGCTATAAAAATGGTGCCTTTATCGCTTTCCACGGCTCTACCAATCGTTCACCCTACCAACAATCAGGGTATTTTGTGGCTTTTGTTCCTTTTGAAAATGGCCATGTCAGTGGTGATTGGGAAGTATTTGCCAATGGCTTTGCCGGCAAAGAACTTATTATCAATACAAATGATGCGGAATTCAGGCCCATGGGTTTGGCTCAAGGACCAGACGGTTCTTTGTATGTATCCGATTCAAGGGTAGGAAAAATCTGGCGGATCCTATATAAAGGTGACAAAGCTACATTTGGAGAAGCTGAATTGGCTAAAATGGAGGCGCAAAAGCTGGTCGCCAATATTCGAAATCCTCATCCCGTGGAAGACAACCTGGACAAGGGGCAACTACCCGAAGGTAAAAAGGTATACAATACCTATTGCTCCCCTTGCCATCAAAGAGATGGGAATGGCGCCAAAGGGAGAATTCCGGAACTAAGAAATACTGATTGGGTATCAGGAGATAAATCAAGACTTATTAATATAGTCTTAAATGGGCTTGAAGGAGAAATTGAAGTCAATGGAGAACGATACGACAATATCATGCCGGCCCACCAGTTCCTCACGGATGAGCAGATTTCACAGGTGTTAACCTTTATCAGCAAGAACTTTGAAAATAATGCTTCCGCAGTATCAAAAGAAGATGTGGCAAAGCTCAGGGCTAAAATTTCAAAATATTAAGTTTCACTTCCTTGTCTATATAGCAAAACGCCGTAGCCTAATAGGCTTAGCCATCGTTAAAGAAAGGAATGTACCTTCCGGTTTGTTTCAACAGTTTATCTCACCCCATATTGGAATCTTAAGATTTTTAAATATATTACATCTTTAGTTGCAAACTTTCGATTCAATCGCATCCTTTTATAAATTATTTATTATAACGAAAAGCCAATATGAGAAGTTTTGGTACCTTATTAAATAGTGTAGCATTTATTATCATTGGACTTGCTCTAAGTTGCAATTCGCCAAAAGAAAACACAGCGCATAGAAACTTTTCCATTACTATTACAGACTCGATAAATATTGAGCATCTAGATCCTTTGCACCTTAAAGGCTATGACCCTGAATCAGACAATTACCTATTGTCAAATGCTGGTATCGGAATTCGTCAAATTTTAAGGGTAAATGGCAATGGAGCTGTTATTGCTAATTTCACCATTCCCGAGGAAGGACCCAATGCTTTGCTAAATCCTGGAAGTACAGGCTTTCTAAAAGATGCTATTGTTATTTATGACATGGAAAAAGGATTTGTACAACTCAATCCGGACCACAGCATCATCCCTAAAGCCCAGGTCCCATATCCACACAATTATCTGTTTTTCCCTCCACACTTACCTTTAATTAAACAGAATGGAGAGGAAATTTATTATCTCAAACCACTTGTTGATGAAGACTTTATTGATGGAATGGGAGAACAGTTTTACAGAAACTACTACAATAAGTCACTCCTGGAAAAGCACAATACAAACACAAATGAGACCCGCCAATTTTTAGAAATTCCAACGCAAAGTATCTTTAAAGATGGAATGAATCATGGCATTTATGTCCCTGTAATTAAAAATAAAGGGAATGATTGGCTGGTATCTACATGGTTTGACCCCTATGTTTTTTTATTCAAAGAAAATGATGAGGGTATTACATTTGAGAAAACCATTGATTTACAAATCTCTGGTATGATCAATTTCCAAAGCGTAGCAATGAAAAATAGTGAACAGTTTTTTAATATCAATGAGGGGAAACGCGCGGGAAATATCAATGATATCCTTTTTATGGATGATTACACATTAATCGTTTACAGAAAAGGCCTTACCGAAGAAGAACAAAAGGAGGTAAAGGCAAATTTCCCCAACCAAGCTGAGATTGAAATGGAAAAGAGGGATGCCTACTATGCCGTCCTTCTAGACAAAGACTACAATGTCCTTGACAGCAATGTAAAATTCCCATTGGGCGTCCATTACCCCAATGTAGTCAACAAAGACAATAAAGTGGTGGCATTGAAAAACCCGAATCTATTTGATGTGGAAGGAAACCATGTTACCTTATATAAAATGGAGTTGGGTTTTGAGTAGATTTTTAGCCAAGCACTCAAAACCCAATACCAAATGTAAATTTTAAAACAAAATACTTGCCCGCATTCCTACAACAACTCAATCAAGGCCAGCGCACCGGTATAAGAGATGATACAGGCAAAGACAAAAGCCGCAGTCAAACCTATATTCAATAATAATCCGGCTTTATGCTCGCCCATCAGAGATTTTTGATTGACCAGATACATGATACAAGCAATCACCAGAGGCAAGACAAACACAGCCGCCACCTGGGTTAAAATCTGAGCAAAGATAGGATTGGCCCCTAGAATGGGTACTGTTAGCCCTACAATACAAGCCACACCGGTCAGTATTTTAAATCGGACTGAATTGGTATCCAACTCCCCTTCTTTATAATCTGCTACTAATAATGGAGCAACCATAAGTATAGGAAAAACGGAAGACAACCCTGCGCTTAAAGCTCCGGTCATAAACAATGCAACGGCAAACTTCCCTGCTACCGGCTCTAATAAATAAACCATATCCATTACCTTATTAATGGTCTTCCCTTCTGCATGCAAGGCCCCTGTTGCGGCGGCCATAATGGACAAATTTATTATTAACATTAACACTGCTCCTGTTAAGGCATCTTTCGACTGGTCCTTGGTATTGGCGGGGCCCCATCCTTTACCTTTCATCAATAGTGGTCTCACTACGAAAGTAGGTGCTGCCATGGTAGTCCCTACAAATGCGGCCACAAGCAATTTACCCCCGGCTACCTGAGGAACACTTGGAATCAAACCTTTGGCCATCTCAGCAGGATCCGGTAAAACCACAAACATGGAATTAATAAAAGATACGCCCATAATGGTAACAAAAACCACCAACACTTTTTCAAAAAAAGAATATTGACCTACCCAAAGTAAGGAATACATGATTAAGATCAATGCGATGGCAATTCCCAATATGATCCAGTAAGCATTCCCTGCCCCCATTCCCGGAAAAAATAGGATGACCATTTCGTAAATGGCATTGGCACTCAGCCCCAATATACCTGACAGAGAATTCCATTGCGCAAGGATTATTCCTCCCACGACTAAAAAAGAAATTAACTTTCCCCCTTTTAGTTTGGTTTTGAAACTGTAAATGGATGTCTGACCTGTCACTACCGCATAGCGCCCATAGGCTTCCATCAAGACCCAAGCAAAAACACAGCTCAACACCAGCACCCATAACAACTGCATGCCAAATTCACTACCGGCCTTGGCCATAGAAGTAACACTGCCGGTACCTATGGTATATCCAATACAAAAAATACCGGGGCCTATCCCCAGCATCCACAACCATATCTTCTGAAAAAAATTGCTCGTACTTGTTTTACTTTCTTGTTCCATCCTTACTGCCTTTGGGTAAATTTAATTGACCTGTTAATTTGGATATTTTTATTTTGAATAAAAAGAGATTACATTAGATAGATTAAATTTTAATAAAATATGACTTTGTTTACACAATTTTTTTTGCAATATTTCCGATCCTCTTTTAAGGATAGACCCATTCTCCTTTGTGCAACAAGTGCTATATTTTCGATCACTCCCATGTCCTTGACAAAAATATTTAATAAAAACTTTACCTTTTTCCTCATTTTAGGCTTGTTTCTAAGTTTCAAAGCACAATCGCAGGAAATCGACTTATTGCTGAAAGGGGGGCATGTCATCGACCCTAAAAACGGAATCAACGAGCCTTACGATATCGGAATCAGTGGAAAGCTTATTGTTAAGGTAGCCAAAAACATCTCAGAAGATACCGCTAAAAAAACCATAGACCTTGAAGGTTATTATGTGACTCCGGGTTTAATCGACATGCATGTACATGTTTTTAATGGAGCAGATACAGAATCCTATATTGCCAATGCTTTGACCAGTCTACCTCCTGATGGTTTTACTTTCAGATCCGGGGTGACCACAGTCGTGGATGCCGGTTCTTCAGGTTGGAGAAATTTCCGCCAGTTTAAAAAACAAACCATAGACCAATCCAAAACCAGGGTTTTGGCGCTTTTAAATATAGTGGGTACAGGCATGTACGGCCGACTTGAAGAACAAGATGTGACAGACATGAATCCCACCATGACTGCCAATATGATCAAAAAGATGTTTCCGGATATCTTGGTTGGGATCAAATCAGCGCATTATTGGGGAGACTTCACACAGGTGGACTTGGCAGTAACTGCCGGAAAATTGGCTGATGTTCCTGTCATGGTAGATTTTGGAGAGCACCAACCACCAAATTCAATAGAATCACTGTTTATGGAGCATTTAAGGCCCGGTGATATTTTCACCCACACCTTTTCTTATGGCCCTAAAAACAGGGAAACAATTGTGGACGAAGCTCTCAAAGTCAAACCTTTTGTTTTTGAAGCACAGAAACGGGGAATAAATTTCGATGTAGGACATGGAGGAGGCGCATTTTCCTTTCGCCAAGCCATTCCTGCCATACAGCAAGGCTTTCTCCCCAATGTAATAAGCTCAGATTTGCACAGCCAAAGCATGAACAGTGGCTTTAAAGACATGGCCAACCTGCTTTCAAAGTTTATGAACATGGGATTGACCATAGAAGAAGTCGTGCTTAGGGCCACATGGAATCCTGCACAGGTAATCAACCGAAAGGATCTTGGCCATTTGGACGTGGGGGCTGAAGCTGACATTGCGGTATTTACTCTTAGAAAAGGAGATTTTGGATTTTTGGATATCAGAAGAACCAAAATAGACGGAGACAGGAGACTGGAAACAGAAATGACCATTCGCTCCGGCAAGGTAGTTTGGGACTTGAATGGACTAAGTGTACCCTATTGGGAGTCTGAGTTTAAATAGTATAAAGACAAAATGAGGCTTTTATTTACCATATGCCTTTGTATCGCTTACAGCTTGCAGGGAATCGGACAGGAATACGACTACCTAATAAAAGGTGCCTATCTAATTGACGCAAAGAATGAGATACAAGACACCATGGATATTGCAGTATTGGATGGAAAAATAGCCGATGTAGCTAGAAATCTTCTCGGTACCAATACCAAAAAAGTAATTGATGCTTCAGGCTTAATCCTCAGCCCCGGTTTAATTGATCCCCACACACATGTTTTTGTGGGAAGTAAAAGCCACACTTTCGCGGATGGGTTCAACAGTGTGTCACCAGATGATTTTAGTTTTCGTTCAGGGGTCACCACTGTAGTGGACGCCGGAACTTCAGGTTGGAGAAATTTTGAAACATTCAAAACCAATGTTATTGATGCCTCTAAAACCAGAGTCTTGGCATTTTTGAATATAGTGGGTGTGGGGATGAGTGGAAATGAAAGCCAGGAAAACTTATCTGACATGCAGGTAGACAAGGCGTATGAAACCCTAAAAAAATATCCTAGTATTTTAGTAGGTATAAAAATTGGCCACTACACGGGCAAAGATTGGCTGCCCTTCGAAAATGCATTGAAGGCATCAGAAAAAGCCGGCAAACCTTTGCTTGTAGAATGTCACTTACCGGAATACTCTCTGGCAGATCAACTGAACAAAATGAGACCCGGTGACATTATTACCCATAGTTTTGAAGAAATAGATGAGCGACTGCCAATCATTGATTCAGCAGGTAGCTTACACCCCTTTGTCAAGGCAGCCTATGCAAGTGGGATTAATTTTGATGTTGGCCATGGAGGTGCCGGCTTTTGGTTCAGCCAAGCCATACCTGCCTTTCGCCAGGGATTGGCACCAACATCTTTTGGAACAGATTTACATCGGTTCAGTATGAACAGTGGCATGAAGAACATGCTTAATATAATGTCAAAATTTATCAATATAGGAATGCCGGTGGAAGATGTCATAGCAACTGCAACTTGGAAAACTGCACAAGCCATTCAAAGAGAAGATCTAGGCCACCTGACGGTAGGAGCTGTTGCGGATCTTACTTTGTCAAGACTTCACACAGGTGATTTTGGATTTATAGATGCAGGAAAAAATAAAATTGAAGGTAAAATTAAATTAGAAACAGAGTTGACCATGAAGGACGGAAAAGTAGTTTACGACCTTAACGGATTGGCAGCAAATCAATACCACTAAAAATTATGGATAGAAGAGAAATGTTAAAAAACCTGGCCATCCTTCCCGTTGGAGGAGGCCTGATGAGTATGTCGCCACTTATGGCTACCCCGGATAAAAACGTTGCCAAAGGGCCCCTTGCCCTTGATAAAGATATTTATAAGTCTATTGGAGTAGTGCCAATTATCAATTGCCGAGGTACTTTCACCATTATCGGTGGATCCATCGAAAGGCCGGAAGTGCATGCGGCCATGGCTGCAGCCTCTAAAAACTTCGTTCAATATGACGAGTTGGCCTTTGCCATCGGTGAAAGGCTTTCAGAAATCACCAAAGCGGAATTTGGAATTATTACAGCCGGTTGTGCGGCTGCGATGAAGCACGGTACTGCTGCTTGTGTTACAGGAGGTAATCCTGAAAAATTACTTAGAATCCCTGACTTATCAGGCCTTGACAAAACAGAAGTAATCATCCCTAGGCATTCCAGAAATGTTTATGACCATGCGGTTAGAAATATTGGGATAACTGTAGTAGAAGTGGACAGTATGGAAGCTTTGGAAAAAGCCATCAATCCTAAAACTGCCATGATATATTTGCTGGCAAATGGAAGTTCTGCTACCGGACAGCCTATGTCAGTGGAAGCTATTGCCGAAGTTGCAAAAAAACAAAACATCCCAATTATGGTGGATGCCGCTGCTGAAAACCTTAGCATTCCAGTAGTTCATTTTGAACGTGGAGCAGACATGGTAGCCTATAGTGGTGGAAAAGCCATGTGTGGCCCTCAGTGTGCCGGACTTTTGTTGGGTAGAAAAGACCTTATGCTTTCTGCTTGGCAGGCTAGCTCACCTCACCATGGACCGGGAAGAGACAATAAAGTAGGTAAAGAGGAAATGCTCGGAATGCTGGCAGCAGTAGAAGCATGGACCACCAGAGACCATGAAAAAGAGTGGGACCGATGGATGGACTGGCTAAACTTAATCGCTGATAAAGCCACTAAAATAAAAGGTGTTAGCCACAAAATAAATATCCCTGAGGGACTCAATAACCGGGCCCCAAACCTAGTCATTAGCTGGGATCCGAAACAATTCAATATTACAGGTGCTGAAGTAGCCGAACTATTTGGACGTTCTGAGCCAAGAATTGCTATTGGAAGCGGCGGCAAAGATGGATTGACTTCCATTAATGTTACGCCAAGTCAAATGCAAGAAGGTGAAGCAAAAGTAGTGGCCAATAGGCTACACGATACGCTTTCCGAAAAGAGACCTGCACCTGATACCAGTATGGCAGCTCCTGCCGGAAATATTGCCGGAAGATGGGACATCAACATGGCTTTCTTTAGCAGCGAAAGTACTCACCATATGATATTGGAGCAAGACGGCAACTGGCTAAATGGAACGCACAAGAGTGATTTTGCCGAGCAAGACGTATATGGTACCATCGAAGGAGACACCATTAAAATCAGAAGCCATTTCAGAAAACCCGGAGATTCCGTTGTTTATATGTTTACCGGTAAGTTAAAAAATGGTGAATGGTCCGGAGAAGTTTTTATGGGCGAATATTTGACGGCCAACTTCACCGCCAAAAAATGGGAATCCAAAAAACGCAAGCAGCAAATTACCGTTCCCGGTGGACCTCCATTGGCAACTTGATTTGTTTTGACTAAAAGGAAAATCTAACAAAAAATTAATCATACAATGAGAAAATTCGCTCTAATACTGTTGATTCCTTTCTTAAGTCTTGCCGGGTGTGGTGGACCATCAAAAGATAAGGGAGAGAAAAAAGAGGTCGCAACAGAACAAAAAACGGATGGTGTTGATGCCGAACAAAGGATCAAAGATCTGGGAATTGAACTAATAACACCTAAACCACCGACAGCCAATTACCTAAAAGCCAAAACCATGGGTAATGTCGTTTACTTGGCCGGTACCGGTCCTGACAGACCTGATGGTACACAAGTAGTCGGTAAATTGGGCAGTGAAATAAGCTTGGAAGAAGGAATAGAAGCCGCCCGTTTTGCAGGCATCTCCCTACTTTCTTCCTTAAAAGCAGAAATTGGAGACCTAAACAGGGTGAAAAACATCGTTCGAGCCAAAGGCATGGTCAATGCAGACCCTTCCTTTACCCAGCATTCTCAAGTCATCAATGGCTTTTCAGATTTGATGGTAGAAGTATTTGGTGAAAAAGGAAAGCATGCCAGAGCAGCTATTGGAATGGGCTCTTTGCCTTCCAATATTTCAGTTGAAATAGAAATGATTGTAGAGCTTTACGAATAATAATCAGTCGATTATTTAAAAATTAGCGCGATAATTGCTTAAACTTGGGGATGGTGAAAACCATCCCCATTTTTATTTGTTAAAAACATTAACCCAACTAAAAATAATTTTCATGAAAGGGAAGTTAGAGCAAGCGGTATGCAATCCCACCATACTTTTGGATAGATTTATAAACTGTCGGTTTCAAACAGAGGAGATTTGCGCCCCACTTGAAGTAGAAGATTATGTTCCCCAACCCATAGCAGAAGTTTCTCCTCCTAAATGGCACCTCGCCCACAGTACTTGGTTTTTTGAACAATTTTTACTCGTTCCTTTCTGTCCCTCTTATAAAATTTACCATAAGGATTTCGCCTATCTGTTCAATAGCTATTACAACAATGCAGGGGATAGAATATTGCGCCCCAACAGAGGATTGATGAGCCGACCACCCGTAAGGGAAGTGATGGCTTATAGAGCATATGTGACCAATGCAGTCAAAGAGCTAATAAATGATGGCAATCCTGACAGCCAAATATTAGCGATCATCGAACTTGGAATCAACCATGAACAACAACATCAGGAATTACTGGTCTATGACATCAAATATATCCTGGGCAATCAACCCACCTTTCCGGTGTATGGAGACCGCTTTAAAAATGAACCCGAAAACAAACCCTTAGACTGGATAGAAATTGAGGAAGGAATCAAGTCCATAGGTTTTTCGGGCGAAGGGTTTTCTTATGACAATGAATTGGGAAAACATAAAGTATACCTGGCCCCGTATAAGATTTCAAACAAGTTGGTAACCAATGGGGAGTTTATTGAATTTATTGAGTCAGGAGCCTATTCAAATTTTAATCTCTGGCATTCAGATGGTTGGGAACATATCTGCAATAGTGCAATCAAGGCCCCACTATATTGGCACAAGGTAAAAGACAAGTGGCAAGTCTATACCTTAGGAGGTTTAAAAGAGATCAATCCGGATTTACCGGTACAACATTTAAGTTATTATGAAGCCTTTGCTTTTGCGGAATGGAAAGGCATGAGGTTACCTACAGAGTTTGAGTGGGAAGTTGCTGCAGATCAGTTTACCTGGGGGCAACTGTGGGAATGGACTTCGAGCGCCTATTTGCCTTACCCCGGTTTCCAAAAAGCCCCGGGAGCCTTAGGGGAATACAATGGAAAATTTATGGTAAACCAACAAGTACTCAGGGGCGCTTCTGTAGCTACTGCCGAAAACCACAGCCGTAAAACCTACAGAAACTTCTTTGCTCCTCCATCCCAATGGATTTTTTCAGGAATTAGACTTGCGCAATCCCTATGATAAACAACAGCTTCGAAAAAGACATCCTCAAAGGTTTGAATTCACAGCCCAAACGGCTTTTCTCTAAGTATTTTTATGATGAAAAAGGATCCTCCATATTTCAGGAAATCATGCAGATGGACAGTTACTACCTACCCAAATGCGAAATGGAAATATTGCGTGACAGGAGTCATGAAATCATAGCCTTGCTTCCAAATAACACTTATGATATAGTAGAATTAGGAGCAGGCGATGGGACCAAAACAACCTTATTCCTTGAAGCTCTGCTAAATTCCGGAAAGACGGTTAATTATTTACCTCTTGATATTTCTCCGGATATCCTTGAGTACAATAAAAAAGTCATTGGCAGCAAGTTTCCTGAATTGAACATTATACCCATTGCCGGTGATTATTTTGAAACGCTTGAAAAAATTAAACCCCGAAAGAACCCAAAAATTGTACTTTTTATGGGGAGCAATATCGGCAATTTTGAAGGACAAAAAGCTGTAGAATTTTTGAAGTTTGTAAGAAGCTTCCTGACTGATGGTGATTTTTTCTTACTTGGAGCAGATTTAAAAAAGCATCCTCAGACTATCCTGAAAGCTTATGATGACCCTGAGGGAGTAACAAAAAGATTCAACCTTAACCTTTTACACCGAATCAATAAGGAATTGAAGGGAAACTTTATTCCTGAGAACTTTGATCATTATGCCAGTTACGACCCCCAAAGCGGAACCACCAAGAGCTTCTTAATAAGTAAGGCCGAGCAAACGGTTCAAGTGGCCGAGCAAAGCATAACCTTTGAAAATAACGAACCCATCCATATGGAAATTTCTCAGAAATATGGCCTTAGGGATTTAATTGAATTGCGGGAAAAATCAGGTTTCAGTTCTGACTATCATTTCCAGGACAGCAAAAGCTATTTTAGCCTTAGCCTATTTAAGTATTAAAATCGAAAGTAAAGGCACACAAAAGCATGGAAATCTCCGGGTGAATCAAACCTTGCAAAACTTATGCACGGAGACTGATAGCATGCGCTTATTTAACTTCGATTTAGTAATAGTATACGTATTGTTTGTCCCGAGTTTTCTCAGGGAGTGTTATAATCACAAGAAATTCAGGCTGTTTGCAGATTTTCGCTAAGCAGGGCCAGGCTGACATTGAAAAACAGCAACGAAGGGACTGGTTTTGAAATGATTTCATCAGGTAATAGATTGTCTATTGCATTTTATGGGTTAAAATACTTTGTTAGCAGGAATCAATTTCAGAAACAATTATATTTGATTGTATATTCAACCTCAAGAAAAAAATATGATTCCAGAAAACCCTTACCTGCTGCTTACACCCGGCCCTTTGAGTACAAGTAAAACAGTTAGGGAAGCCATGAACCGTGACTGGTGCACATGGGATGAAGATTACAAAAGCATTGTACAAGATATTCGTAGTTCCTTACTTGCTTTAAGCAATGGTGGAGATGAATACAGCACGGTTTTGATGCAGGGAAGCGGTACCTTTTCCGTAGAAGCTGTCCTGTGGACTTGTTTGAAACCGGAGGACAAAATTCTGGTGCTTTCCAATGGTGCCTATGGCAAACGAATGGCTAAAATCGTTTCGCTTATGGGAATCAGCTTGGAATTACTGGACTTGGAAGAGCATGAGCAGGCAAGCCAGGAAAAAGTTGAGGAGCTTTTGAAGCAAAATCCCGACATTAGTCATATCGGTATGGTCCATAGCGAGACCACTACAGGGATGTTAAACAAATATGCTCCCATTGCTGAGCTCGCAGAAAAATACAATAAATGTTTTATTTTGGATGCCATGAGTAGTTTTGGAGGGGTTCCCCTAGACATACGCTCACCAAAAATTGATTTTCTGATAAGCAGTGCCAATAAATGTATACAAGGCGTGCCCGGCTTTGGTTTTATCATTGCCCGAAAAGAAGTGCTCAAAGCATGCAAAGGCAACTCAAAAAGCCATTCTTTGGATCTCTATGACCAATGGGAAGCCATGGAAAATGATCCCGGTAAATGGCGGTTCACCTCTCCTACCCATACAGTAAGGGCATTTTTACAGGCACTAGAGGAATTAAAACAAGAGGGAGGCATCGCTGCTAGGAATAAAAGGTATGCCAGCAACCACCAGACCTTGGTGCTGGGAATGAAAAAATTGGGCATTGAAGCTTTCCTTTCTGAGGAAGACCAGTCGCCTATCATAACAGCTTTTCATGAGCCTTCAAGCCCTGACTTTTCTTTTGACAAACTTTACCATTTGCTCAAGGCGGAGGGTTTTGTGATTTATCCCGGAAAGGTATCCAAAGCTGCAACTTTCAGGATTGGTCACATCGGTCATGTATTTCCTGAAGACATCAAAAGACTGATTATTGCCATAGAAAAAATTAAGTTTTGGTAATTTTTTTTTCTACATAAAAAAAACCTCCGGATATTTGCGCTACTATTCGGCAATTTATCCGGAGGTAAATAATTTCTTTATTGGATAAGCTTACCTTTTTCCATAAGTGATTCCTTCCCAATCATCCGTTCTGAAAGGATTGGCTGGAAGCCCTTCTTTATTGTATACATTTACGTCATCAGGATTGTCTGCCCAGCCATACCTTACAGCAACAGGGTTTTTGATGTCTCCTGTCTCCAAGACAATTTGATCGCCATCCTGTTTTCCAGTAACCCAGTGAAATTCCTTGTCTGCACCTGCAACAGCAAAACCTTTCACATAGCCATATTTGTCATTGACCACTAAACCCGATCCAATATGGTCGAAGCTAATGCGGATCTGATTTCCCTGAATTTCCATAGATTTAAACGTAGGTCCACTATAGACCACATCCATGCCGTAGGCAATTTTCTTAGCTCCTTTGGCCAGGCGCTCCGCCACTGTCCATTTGTCTCTTGGGTGAATGTCATCCGCTTCTCCTTTGTCTATAATTACGGCCTGCGCAGTATTTGGTAGAGACAAGGTCATGGTCTGCGCCTCCCTTAACTCAGCCCAGTCACTATCCACCGGCTCAGCTTTTGGCTGCCTGAAATTGGCCAATTGCACCCAAAGAAAAGGGAAGTCTCCCTGTCCCCATTGCGCTCTCCAGTCTTCAATCATTAAAGGAAAAATCTCCCTGTACTGGTAAGCCCTTGATGCATTGGATTCACCTTGATACCAAAGTGCCCCTTTAATCGCAAAAGGAATCACAGGTTCTAACATGCCATAAAATAAACTGGTTGGCCAGCTATTGGGCTTTTTCAAATCAGGATCTGAGAAATCCTTTGGTCCCTCCATTTGGTTTTTTGCTACTCTCTCCTTGAAATCCGGATGGGTCAATAAAGCATCTGCACTGGTCCAGGCTTCAGAAAGTGTACCTCCCCAGTTGATATCCAGTAGGCCTACAGCCACATCCATATCTGTTTCAATTCTTCTGGCAAAGTAATAACCGATGGCAGAGAAATTGGCCACTGTTTCCGGAGAACAAATGGACCACTTGGCTTCCGGCACTTCCTCAATCTCTTCCAAGCTAAGGTTTCTACCTACTTCAAAAAGACGGATATTGGGGTGGTTGGCAGTCTTGATACTGTCTTCTCCATTATTTGTCCTTTTCAAGGCCCACTCCATATTGGATTGACCACCCAGAAGCCACACATCTCCCATCATTACGTTTTCCAATACCTTGGATTCTTTTTTGGTATTGATGGATAGGATATAAGGGCCACCTTTGGGAAAAGCATCCATCTTCAGCATCCACTTACCTTCCTTGTCAGCTTTTACTCTGTATTTTTTTCCCTGAAAGGTCACATTCACCCATTGTCTGGGATCAGCTTCTCCCCAAACAGGTATTTCCTGACCGCGCTGAAGTACCATATGGTCTGCAAAAACCTTAGGCAATTTTAATTCTGCTTTTACCTGAAAAAGAATCAGGAACAATGCAGCAAATAATACAATTCTTCTCATTAGATTTGGATTTGGTTATTTTAAAAAAAGATTCGATAATATACGATTTTTGAGCTAAAAATCATCCATCAAACCCCAATAGGAAAGCCGGGTTTTTTATTAAAGCACAATTCAAGGTGATAAAAAGAAGCTTTTGAGAAAAACACGATGTAAAATCCTTGGTTTCTACCTGCCCTCCTGATCCCAAGAAGAGATTGAATGCTGGTTGTGCCCCGCAGTAAAATTATTTTCTAATGGGCTAAAGCTCAATTTTAAAAGCCTTCATATTATTTTGAACTAATTTTATTTTTAAATAATTTTAAAATTAGTTCAAGGCAAATATTGCCCGACATCATTTAGCTTTTTTTGGTAAAGATGCTCAAATTAAACTATTGGTTATGAAAAAAGTAGCATTAGCAGCAGCCATTTTTATAGTTACCGGAGTAACTGTATCTGCCCAACAGAATGATAAAAGTTTTTCCATAAAAGGGAGGAAATCAATTGGAATAGGGACTGCCCTAAATAACACAAAGTATTTACAAGGCAAAAATAGCCTTTATACGGAAATGTTTTTTGATTATGGTCTTGGTAAATTTATAAGTACCGGAGTATTTGTTGGGTATCAGAAGAGGCAATATTCTTTTTTATCAGTATTTGATTCAAACAGTAAAAGTTTAAACTATGATCAAAATTTTATTCCTTTAGGAATAAGAGCTACGGTACATATTTCCTCATTCTTGAGTGATCAATTACAACTTAATCTTAAGCCGGAGAAATGGGACGTGTATGTGAGGTATTATGCAAGTGTAACATTAAACTCCGTAAAGGATAAGTTTGACAGGTCTAGTGGTCATTTGCCTGAAGATCAAATTAACTACATGTTTTATCGAACAGATGAGGACCTCAATTATTCTGCAGGATTATTGAGCGGGATTGGTTTTTACCCCCTCAAAAATGTAGGCTTCTTTTTTGAAGGAGGTTACGGGCCTATGGGGAATTTTAATATAGGCATTGTTTCCAAATATTAACAAGCTGCGCAGAAATATAATGGCCATCCTAAGCCATCAAAAAGTTTAGGTTTGCGGGAGGTGGTAAAAACGATATTGCACCATTCAGCTTAAACTTTACTAACCGTTCCTGAAATGGAACAAACCATTTTTACTGTATTGTAAATGGTACCAAACTTTTCAATGCTTTTTTTGAGTAAGTCAGGGTTAAGGTTTTCATCACTACTGTGGACGGTCAAATGGTAATTGATATTATCCATCCTTGGGGGATTCTCGAGGCGGGTTGCGTGGACTTCAATGGTAGCATGGGTATAATCAAACTTCAAAATACCAGAAAAGCGCTCAACATTTTTTAAAGCACAGGAGGCAAAAGAACCCAAAAATAATTCAGCCGGATTGGGCAAAGTTTCAACAGAATTTGAAGTAGTACCAAAGGCTATATTTGATGCCTTAATATGAATAACTGCATCTTGGTTTGATTGTGAAGAAGCTTTGATATGGTATTCCATGTCCAATTTATTTTATAAACTTTATCCCCATAAATTTAGATATAAATGGTGAACTATTGTAGGCTTCCCCAATGCTTATGCCCAACCAACACTAGCTAATTTTAAGCTGACCCTAATTCCAATGATTTAAAAGGTTTATGAAAGGTTGGAATTATTCATGTCTCAATTTTCTTATTGAATTAATCAGTTGTAGGTGGCTTTTCCCCATTAAAGTTAAGCAAAATGAAATAGTATATCCGCCAAAAAAAGAAGGACATTTAAAAATGTCCTTCTTCTCCTTGAAGTCCTCACAAGCCCAACTTTGGACAAAGCATAATTTTCATCGCTACTAATGCCTGAATAGTCTGCTTAGAACAACTCATTAACATTCCCATAAAACGACAAATTAATCATTAGACAGGTACAAGGAACTGGCACCGCTGAGGGAAACATTCCAAGAAGGAGATACATTTCCTCCGTTTCCATAATTGGAAAATCCAAGTACACGACCTCCACCATTTCCAATCTCGGCAATATAAACCGTTCCGGAATTGGTATCATAAGCCACATCAATGGGGTTACCCATCATGGTGGCAGGACCTGCCACTCGGGTCTGTGCAGACATCCCGATAGTTCCTCCATCCGAGGTATTGTTGAAGGTGCTGCTGAAATCTTCAATTAGATGAAATCCTCCATCATCTTCTGTATTTGCAGCATCGCCAATATCCGTCATCACCATCATGTCATTCATCATATCATAGGCCAATCCGTGTGTCCGTACGATTCCCTCAATGGTAACCATTTTTGAGGCTTGAAGCATGCCATCGGTACTGTTTGATGAAAAATTATTAAACACCGCCAAATCAGAAGTTTTATCTACAACGGCAAATAAGTCATCCCCTATAAATTCAACGCCCCAGACTGCAAAATCAATATCAAAAGTATTCTTTAACATCAGGCTATTACCTGATCTGGTATATACAAAAAACTGGTTTTGTTGATTGTCTGCAATGACTACTGTATTTCCGTTTACAGCCATGGCTCGTGGATTCATTAAGTCCGCAGCACCGGAACCACCCAGGTCTAATGAAAGGGAGGGATTCATCAAAACACTGGAAACATCAGCGTATACATTTACTTGAAGAGCGCTCCTAGAAGCCACAATAAGTTCATCACTGGCATCATCATAATGAATGCCCTCATTTCCCGTGGAAAGCGTGGTAAACATATTCATTTCCACCCCTCCATCATCTTTAAATTCATAAGTATTGATATCACCGCTGGCGTTGCTGGTAACAAACAAAGTTGCCCCATGCATATCAATATCCATCATGTCGTCATCTTCACATGAAGCAAAAGCGAGCAAAGAAAAGCCAAGAAAGGCTTTCAATAGGTTAGATTTTTTCATCTTAAATTTAGTTTAGTTAAAGAATAGTGCGTATTCATCAACTACCTACGAATAAAAGATTTGGATTGGATTTACTGGTTTTCATTTTTTTTTGGTCAAAAGTTTAAATCAACAATTAGCTGATCAAATAGATTGAAATTTAACCAAGGCAAGCAAGCAGTAACCCTTTTTTCTAAATGGGTCAACATAGGCCTTTATACAGGATAAAACCCTTTACGGAACCTAAATTCTCAAGACTTTGACCTGGTTGCTAAAAATCGGACCCTGAGCTTGTTGGAGGATGTTGTGGAATTGGAAGGGGCCAGGATAATACTGAAAAAAATTACCAATTCCAGCTCCAAGACTCCTATTCAACCCTTCCGGGCTTGCAGATTTGAAGGGGATTTTTCGGTTTGAAAACACCAAGCCCCATTTGTAAAAATAGCTACTCAATAGGAATGGGCTTTAGCCCATTTTAAAAACGAAACCACCGCCTCCGGCTTTAGCCAAAATTTGGGTAACAAAAGGTTTAATATTGAATAGAACTTTGGCAAAGGGAAGATGACTGCAATTATTGTATTTTAGGGGGTCAATATGCTCCGTTTTGCAAAATAAAAATTATTCCCTTTAGCAAACCATACCCTATACGATGATCTGGCCTCTGAGCCTGTCGAAGAAGAATGTTCTAGGCGTTAAAATTCTTAGTTATTATTGTAGGGAACTAATATTGAAACTTAGAAGAATCTCCATATTGACCAACAAGATAGCAGGAGTATCTTGTCAAGGCCACATCTTGAACTTCTCTTTGTCCACCTTTACCTATCTCTATCATTTTGGTGACGCCAATGAAATGATTAAGTTTCTGTTGTGAATTGACCTTCTGAACGGTTTGTTTACATATTCCTCTTAAGCATTTGTAGTATTTCTGTATTTTAGAATGTTATACCCAATTCTCTAAACATTTCAATTGTGTTCCTATATGACACACCAAAATGCTTACAGGGCTCTGGCATTTTGATTTTGTTTTTACGATTCGGGTCACTCACTTCATGGGTAACCAAGACCCTGCTCTGAACATCTTCAAGAACGTAAGCTACTAAAAATGCATCTGCTTCATATACATCTAGAAATTCGTTAATAGCGTTTGGGAGATAATGGTCACTTTTTGATATCGCCCAAGCAGATATTTTACTATACTCACTCAACGCAGTCGAAGAATCTTTAAAAAAGCCATCAGGTAAATTACCTTTACACCAATCTTCCAAGTTATCATTCTTGTTGAAAAGCTCCTGTTTAACTTTGTCAATACTTATAATTGTGCCAGATTGAGCTAATTCATTAACCTTCAACCAAAAACTTTTCGCCACATCAAGGGGATAAGTAGCTCTGTGCGCTTGGATGAAAAAATTGCTATCTACCACATATGCTTTCATTCGAATTATATGGTTTTGGCAAAAAACTTATCGAAAGTGTCTCCTTTCATGCTCGTTAATTTGTAAGCATCACGATAAAGTAGTTGACCAGTTTTTACAGCATTGTTTACATGGGAAGCAAATGTCAAACTTATACGTTTTCTAGCAGTAGCGTAGAAATCACCCCCAGTCCCTTGATTTTGTTTTTTACTGAACTCTCTATTCTTATACTCTTCATAAAAAGAAAAAAACTGTTCCTTAGAAATTTTTCTTGTATCGAGCGCTCTCCTGGCAATAACAATTTCGCTAACTTTAAAAAAACGAGAACAAAATTTGATACTAGGATTTTTAGTCCATATTTCTTCAAAGGTTTTTTCCGGAACTAAAAATTCAGCAGCAACTTTGTCACAAAGAACTTCTATAGGTTCATTTGCAGGTTGAAGCTTACGAAAGTCAAAACCAGCACTATGTCCAGTCCAAATATGTGCAAGTTCATGAACAATTGTAAATAGCTGTGCTGCTTTACCATCGGAATTATTAATAAACATGAAAGGTGCTAGATCATCAACAAGAACAAAACCTCTACATTCATCTACTTCAAGTGTTCTAGATGTATTATTCTCAACAACACCATTAAATACGGTGATAATTCCTTTGTCCTCAATAGATTTAACTAAGTGATTAAGAGATTCCTGCCAGGTCTTAAAATGTCTAGCCCAGTCTTCTGTTAACCCTAAAGTAATTCGAATACTATTAACTATAGCTGGAATATCATTACTCCCTTTGAATTTACCAACAAAATCTAACGGTTCATAACCATTATCATCCAAATATTCTTTTAACCAGTTTTGTCGTTGCTGTAATAGCAAAATGGTGTCATATACATTTACGCTAACCTTCTCCGCTTGCTTTCCATTTGTTCTAAAGAATGGGATAGGTAGCTTTTCTTTAGGAGGTTCCGGTAAAAATAAATATCCAAAAGGTAAGTGAACTTTTTTAGAAAACTGCTCAAGTTGCTTTACCGTTGGTTTTTTTTCACCACTAAGCCACTCAGTTACTTTTGGCATCTTCTCGGTAAATTCAAGCAAATCATACCCAGCTCGGTCAATGGCCCAAGTAAGGATATTAGCATTAATATCTACCGTATTTCTCATATCACAAAAGTATTAATTTAAAAATACATCAATAGAATCCAAGATACAACATGATTTATATGAATTTGATTCTTTTCAGCTGTGAAGCCATAGAGTAAAGCCTAAAAGGGTACATTAATACCTATAAAGATAATAAGAAGTAAACTTGCAGCTACTGACAGGTAATGAATAAAAGCTTTAGACCCTAATTCAAGACCAAAATTAGCTTTATAAATTATAAAAGCCTTTGTTCAACCCTTCTCAGGGTTGCAAATTTAATGGATCCTTCTTTATCCACGGGTTGTCCACCCGTGGCTATTGTTATTGAAGCCCTTCAGACTTCTTCGGTTTGAAACCAAGCCATATTCTTAAAAACACCTACTCAGTAGAAATGGGCTTTAGCCCATTTTTAAAGATGCAATACAGCCTCCGGCTTTAGTCAAAATTTAGCTAACAAAAGGATTAATAGGAAATTGAACTTTGCCTAAGGGAAGCTTTCTTACGCTTAAGGGACTTTAACCCATAGTATCGGATAACCTTTTGGCCTATATTCACCATTCAAGGCGTACACACTGTATTCAGACTAGGCTATTTCAGCCGTCAGAATGCTTAGTTATTGGCGGCAGTATTTTATATTATTTGTTTTATAGTGCTCATTGGAAGAAACATTTTCTCACTATCTGGCAGTTGTTCAAAACCATATTTTTTATAAAACTTGACCGCAAATTTATTAATTGGGTCTACGACAACAGCCATAGCCCCGATGCTTTCTTCGGATAATGTAAATGCTCTAAATAATGCATCTAAAAGTAAATGCTCTCCTAATCCTGTTCCTTTTGCAGTTATGTCTCTTGCTAGTCGTCCGAGTAAAATGACTGGAGCATTGTAATTTTGAGGAACTTTTTTGATATACTTATCAGGAATCTGCTCTCTCCCAATACTTTCGCTCGATAAGGTGTAATAGCCAATTACATTATTGTCATTGGCTATTGCAACGAAGCAAATTGCAAGCTTTTTCTTTACATCCTGACTAACTTGTTTTTGGATATAATTGGTTAGTTGTTGCTCTTCACATTCAAATGCCTTTCGGTAATGGGTCTTGTCTAATATAGATATGTCCAACTTCAGCCTTTTTTTGATTTGTATCTTTTTGCGGCCTCAACCAAGTTTTGATTAGGTTTTGAATTTCCGAATACGGCATCAAAGAATACTTTACGATCTTTTTCTGTAGCAATAATTCTGTCATTTTTTGCCACGATTTCTTCAGCTTTTTGCTTAACTACTCTAACAATAAAGCTGCTGAATGATTTGTCTCCGCTTAGTTTTTGTGCTCTTCTGAATATTCTTTTGTCCGTAGAGGTCACTCTTAACTCGATCCGTTCGTCTTTACTTATCTCTGCTTCCATGACGTATTATATTTTTTCAAATGTACGGCAAATCCCCGTACAAAACAAGTTTTTTCAATACCCAAGTAGAGTAGCCCCTGATAGGCTACTTTATTAATACCTATAAAGATAATAAGAAGCAGATAATCAACAAACTAACAGGTAAGGAATAATATCCTAATTCTATTCAAGACAAAAAACAGCTCTCTATCTTAAAGGCTATTCCAGCTCTAAGGCTCCTGTTCAACCCTTCTCAGGGTTGCAAATTTAATGGATCCTTCTTTATCCACGGGTTGTCCACCCGTGGCTATTGTTATTGAAGTCCTTCAGACTTCTTCGGTTTGAAACCAAGCCATATTCTTAAAAACACCTACTCAGTAGAAATGGGCTTTAGCCCATTTATAAAGATGCAATACAGCGTCCGGCTTTAGCCAAAATTACGTGTACAAAATGTTAATATAGAATTGAACTTTGACAAAGGAAAGATGGCTGCAAATTATTTTATTTTAGGGGGTCAATATGGTCCGTTATATTTATTACGCCCCTCCTTTCAAAATAATCCTAATTTTCACTTAATAAACTGGTCCCTGAGCACGGTCCCTGAGCTTGCCGAAGGGTGTCGAAGGGATCCTGCTGTCAGAATGTTTAGTTATTGGCAGGTCGTATTTTTTCTATTCCTCATAAGACTGGCGTTTCTAAAGTTCTGTTTTTCTCACTAATCAATTTATATGGTCGATTAAAGGCTTCCTGAGAGACCTTAAAGTAGCAAGACAATTTTCTAATCGTATTTTTTGATAAACCCTTTTGATAATTTAAAATTTTAGATACAGTTCCTTTTGAAAGTTCCAGGATATTGACAAGATCTTGTGCTTTTAAATTATGATCAGACATTAATGTCTTCAAAAGGACAATAGGATCAGCGTCATTAAATGTATTATTTTCCTTGTCCCATTTTTCAATTAATAAGGTAAGTAGCTCAATTTCATCTAATGTATTAATATCCTCTTCCGCTACTAAATTCTCAAGAACATCACAGTAATCATTATACTGCTCAACACTTTTTATAATTTTATATTTTAAAGTCTCCATTTCAGTGGCATTTAAATTCCCAATCAATAAACACTAATGTTATATTGTTTTCCTTCTTTACAGAGTTTAGTATACTCAGCATGAGTTCCGATCCATTTAATAAACAGGTGAATTTTTTCTTTCCCAAAATGATAATTGCAAATCAATCTATAGTTATTTCCACCTATATTAAACACAACTCTTTCAGAGCCTTTCCCAAGTATATCTGCACTATTAAAAGTGGAAATAAGGTCATTGGGTTCATTCCAATCAACTCGCTTTAAAATTGACAACCAAATCTCAAAAGATACTTTGCTTCTGGCATTTTTCAAGACAAAGTCCTCAATTGATTGTTTCTTTATTAAATGTACTTTCATATACTTAATGGGTAAATATACAAAATAGGTTTCATTAAAGGAAACTAATTAAATCTGGAAAGATGAAAATTATTGGTCTGAGGAAGTTTTTGTCTTAGCCTAGTGCCAAAAGCTACACCTATCAATACTATTAATAGAAATTATTTTAGTTAAGAATCAGCATCTTCTTCTACCCCGGCTGGGGCAATATCTTTGTGGGCATAAGTACCACCATATCTTCCTGCCTTTGAAAAAATCCCAATAGCGTCGGTTGCTTCAACCCATTTTCTTGGTGTTAGGTTAAAGCTGTTGAGCCCTGCTTGTTTTCTAAAGGTGTCGAATTCGACAGGTTTAAAATCTGGATGATGAAGGGTTTCCCAAAGCCCAATAAACTCAACCGTATTTCTATTCCGCATCCAATTTCTGATATGATCTTCCCCTCCTTCGCCTCGTACCATATCCGTTAAGCAAATATAATCCTCACTATTCTGCTCAATAATGGATATCGACTTTTTATCTACTTCGATATTAGAGCTCTTTGCCATAAAATAGTTTTCTTAAAAATAGCAAAATTTTGGATACAGAGGCCTTTTCACAATAAACACTAACTCCCAAACATAAGGGATACCGATAAAACTAGGCACAGGCAACCGACAAGATCGGTAAAGGTTTTCACCGGCTGGAATAATTTGGTGTCTTCGAAACCAGATGCCCATGCTGGGCACACACACTGCATTCAGACTAGGCTGTTCCAGCCATCAGAATGCTTAGTTATTGTGATGCGTTATTCTTTTTCATCTTTTGGATTTCGTTTTTCCTTGATATATTCCGCTGATTTTTCCACAATCAACTTTTTTTCGTCATCTGTCAAATTCCATTTTGAAGTATCATCAAAAGATATTTCTCCTTTTAATGCTTGTTCGTATAATTGTTCATTCTTTTCCAATTGTCCGATGAGATTTTCTGCAACTTCACTCATATATCTTAAACGAACTGGGTCTTTTATCTCGTGGTACTTAATAATTGATTCGATTCTAATATTCGAGTTTTTCTGTTCAGCAATTAATTGTCTGACATAAGATTCTACTGTTTCTACTGTGCTTTTTGTATCCGAAGCTTCCATTTCTGTCCAACCAAGTGAGCTCGAAATATTTTCAACTTTCGAACTTATTGTTGATTCCATATAATCTATTGTAGAAGATACATTGTTGATATTTTCAACCAAATGTTTTGTTGCTTTTTTAAAATTATTATTAAACTTTTTAGCTTCTTTTTCTAAATAAATATCTAATAAATCTTCAGGTGTCAAAACAGAATTTCTTCCATCTTTTCTTATTTTATAAGTTCCACCACTTGTACAATGTGGCTTTTGAATTGCACTTGGGATTTCTAATCTGAAAATAGGTTTGTTATTAGTGTTTTCAATAAATATAGATAAAGATATTGGTGGAATGCAAGCCAAGGCTTTCGAAATAATTATCATTCTTTCTTTGTCAGATGTAGGGCAACCAAAAATCTCTCCAACTTGAACGTTCTCTTTTGTAATTTCATCAACTCCAATAAGTATTACACCACCAGATTCAGAATTTGCAAAAGCAACCAAATCTTCTGATTTTAAGCCTTTCAAATCCCTTTTATAATCAACCAATTCATTTTCTCCTGATTTCAATAAATCTTTGGTTCTTTTGGATAAATTCTTAAATGTTTGTTTTATTTTCATTGGTTGGTTCTAATGCATCACAACGTTTTGCAGCTAAAAATATGGGGCTTTCGAAGCTCTTATCTGTCCGACCGTGACAAATTTAGCCTCGAAGAACGAACCTGGCGTTAACCACCGAACGTCCCATGTATTCTTATGTGCTGTTAGGCAACGTTTTCATAAAATTCATTAAGGTCAAGAATCGCCCTTCTGATTGCTCGGTAGTCATTCTTAGGTACATCAACAAATATTGAATTCTCCGAATCATCTTCTATCGCTTCAAACAAACCTTTTGGTGCATTATTAGTATTCATTAAATCCACATAGCATCCGTAATCTATACTGTACACATTATACCGAACTCCCGGTTCATCTTTACCGGAAACGTTATCTTTTACTAAATGAATTACCCTGGCATCAAATAAATAATCAATTAGTGCATCCTTATGATTTGTTCTCAGCAAAAATGCTCGGGCATTTCGTTCTCCAATTACTTTGTCTCTTATCCATTGAAGTAGATTAAAAGCATTTTCATTAGTAGAAATTGCTTTTTCCTTACCCCTAGAAAACCATATCCTAGCCGCAGTCCTAATATTTTCCATGGAGATTTTAGAGTCGGCCGCCTTTGTTGCTGCAATACCCAAAATATTAATGGCATCCCTAGGAACACCCTCTGTAGCTCTTACGAATTCATGGAATGTGTTTAACTGAGTAAAAGCTTGGTTCACTAAATCATCTGGATTCTTGATAGAACTTGATTCGTTAATGCTTGAATAGTGATGAAAAAGAAGCTCTTTAAAGAATTCTAATGCTTTGGTTTCATCATTGTCAAATACCATATATTCATCTAGATTCTGGCTGGTAGATATATCAGCACCTTCCTCAATACCTATTCTAGTGTTTTTTGAATCAAAAAGAGATAAATTCGTCCTTTGCTCAATAGCTGCGATTTTTACGGTAATCATCCCATTAGGTAAAATAGTTCTCCTAACCAATTCTGCAAGGTATGGCTGAAGTTCCTGAGGTATTTCTGCCCATTCATCAAAAAGAATCCAGATTTGGACATTTAGCTTTTGACATAATCGTTGTAAAATTTTAAAGACAGATGAAAAATTCACTCTATGATGTTCACGACCTTGCCGTTTTACTTTTTGAGAAGTATCCAAGGATTTTGACCTCTCATTTTTCCCACCTAACTCGAACGAGGCATCTATTAAAGAAACGTTTAACCTGGCACTTTCTTCATTTGTAGAAGAATTGGTAGATACTTCATCAATTTCAATTTCCACATTATCTCCAACCTTAATTTCAGTAACCGCATCCCATAGTTGATCAGCTAAAGGACTTATAATACTAAGATCATACTTTTCTGATTCATCACTTATTACTTCTTCAATAATGCCGTCAATAACAAATGATAATGTATCAATTAATAATCTGGTGGCTCTTTCCGTTATTGGTAAAGAACTATCAGAAAAAATCCCACCATTTGATCCAATTGTTCTTAAGTCAACATTAATAACTATATCCCCAGATTTTTTAAGCGAATCACCCAAATATGCAAAGGCATGTGTTTTACCAGTACCCCTGCGGCCATAAAGAATTTCATGATCTTTATTCGAAAGAATAGTAAAAAGTGGTCCTACATTAACAAAAGTATTTACTAAATAGGCATTATCCTTGGTTTCAGCTCTTTTCGAGAGTTTTAAAAAGGTTGTGTTTATTTCATTCATGTCTCTTTTTGTTAATGTTGCCTAACGTTCTGGGTATGGTGCGTGTCCCGCAGGGCATGCACTATACCCGTTGTTGGCGTGTCGTTTTTATTATTTTATTTGATATTTCTGCACACCTTTTTTTGTCACCAAGAAGCCCCATGATTTCCGTTTCAATGTGATAAAGTTCAATCGATATTTCTTCACTTTTACTTCCGTTCATTACCATATTCAGAATTCTTGGAACGTAACTTTGATATTCATCTCTTGGAGCACAATCATTGATTCCTATTGGGTCCCAATCGTTCCATAAAATCTCATCAATTTCAATTCTGTTTTTTGCCCTTTTCTTCAATTCTTGTAAGTCATACGATTCCTTATCAATTTCGAATTCAGTTTCGTAAATTCCCCAATCCATGAACTCATAGTATTTTGTCATTGCGTCAAAATGTGAGTCAGCATAGAAAGAATGGATGATTTTTGAGTTCGGTTCCAAGATACTTCTGGATTCTTCTCCAAGTTCTCCTGAGTAACATAATGAAGTCAAATCGTCATCACTTTTCCATATGTCATGTTTAATCTTGGTCATTTTTTAATGCACGCCAACGTACGGCTAAAGTGCACAGTGCACTTTATTCGCCTTCCAACTAACACTAAAACTAAGGAATAAATACTAAATAAAAAACCCTTTGAACTCTTAAACAGGGGTTTTTAGAAAAATGATAGGTTTGAATACGCATTTTTCTCTAAGCGTTTGTTAAATCAGGATTATGTAATAGGATCAGACTTTAATTAAAAAACCCTAAATAACCCACCATTTTACTGTAATGCTTTACCTTAAACCTTCTCTCTTGTCAGTTTTTGGTCAAATGCTTTGGTTAAACACTAAAAAATACGGCCAAAAAGGCGGAATTTTCCGGCTAAAAGGTTCAATTACCCACTTCATAACTGGAATTTTGAGGTTAAAAACTTCAACGGGTAGGTTCCGAAGTACCCCTCCCCACTTCTGAACCTAGAAAATTTGACCCTATCCAAAGACTTTTCCTGAAATTTTGTCCGATTTTCCGATTTTTACCCTGTTTTTTGTCAGTTTTTGGTCGAACTTTTCAGGTTCGAGGTGAAAAATATTAGTTCTGAACCGGAAAATTCGAGTTAAAAGGTTCAAGCTTGTCAGTTTTAGGTACCCCACCCCTGTTTTAAGGTGGGTAATTGAGGTTATAAACCCCAATGGGTAGGTTCTGAAGTACCCTACCCCAGTTCCGAAGTACCCCATTGGCTTACCTAATACCTATAAATTGATAAGCCCAGTACCATCCGCAACGTTCACTTCATAGCTTTCCATTTGCCTATTGAACTTGCCGGCATAGGCAGCTGAAATGGCGGCGATAAATGCTTTTTTGTCGGTTTTCTTGATCAGGTTAAGGGTACAGCCTCCGAATCCACCACCCATCATTCTGGCTCCCAATACATAGGGCAATTCCCGGGTATAATCCACCAAAAAATCAAGCTCTGGACAACTCACTTCATAATCAAGGGAAAGTCCATCATGCGAACCATAGAGAAATTGTCCGACCGCCTCCAGATCCTGCTTGGCCAGGGCCTCACAGGTTTTTATCAGGCGTTCATTTTCCCGAATCACATAGGCACAACGCTTGTATACCACCGCAGACATTTCCCCTTTCACCTTGTCCAACATCGGCAGGCTGATGTCCCTAAGGCTATTTACCTCCGGAAATTGCTTTTTGACCAGCTTTACGCCTTCACTACATTCCTCCCTCCTTTGGTTATAGGCAGATTCTGCCAGGGAGTGGGCTACCTTTGTATTGCATAAGATCAATTGGTATTCTCCCAATTCCAAGGGGAAATAAGAATGGGCCAAAGAACGGCAATCCAAACGAATGACCTGGTCTTTTTTGCCCATCATGGAGGCAAACATATCCATGATGCCACATTTCACCCCTACAAACTCATGCTCTGCCTGTTGGGAAAATTTCAGCAACTCAAGCCTTTCCAATTTTAAATCAAACAACTGATTCAGACCAAAGCCTACTCCGTTTTCCAGCGCAGCAGAAGAAGAAAGACCTGCCCCTATGGGTATGTCTCCGCCAAAAACACAGTCAAAGCCTTCAAGCTCATCCCCATTCTTTTGAATGGCATTGGCCACCCCCATCACAAAGTTCACCCAGCCCTTGGCCGGTTTCAAATTGTCCAGTAAAAAGCTCTGCTCTTCCTGAAAATCTAGGGAATAAATCCTACATGTACGCGTATTGTTTTTGGCAAAGCCCAGGTAGATGGACTTGTCAATGGCCGCAGGCAAGACAAAGCCTTCATTGTAATCTGTATGCTCCCCGATAAGGTTGATCCTGCCGGGAGAGCAAACAATGATCGATTTTGACTGAAATTTCTCTTCAAATGTTTGGGCAATAAGTTCTGGTAAGCGCATAAAAAAGTGAGGTTAACTAAAATTTACTGTTCTTGAAAGAGGGTAAACAATACCGTTTTCCCCACTACAGCAAGGGTCTTTTTATCAATTATTTCCATATTGTCCTGGTGGGTATGGTGGTAAAGACCAAAGCCATAATCAGGACTGTATTCGATAATGTTGATCATGGGAATATTGGCATTCTGATTGACAAAGAGGTGGTCATCTGTAATGGCCTCGGCATTGCGCATGGGAAAGAAATCCCCAAAACCCAAATGGTGGGCATAGCCCCATACCTTGTCCACAATATTCTTGGCAAATTGTACAGAATAACCTTCTTTATAAAACCTGGCATTTTTGCCTCCCACCATATCTACCAAGATTCCATAATAGGCGGAATAGCCCTGCACATGTGGGGTTTCGGACCAATATTGAGAACCCAAACACCACCAAATTTGGCTCGTGTCACGGAAATTTCTGTGCTCCGGCTCCCCGTCATCTTCCCCATCAAAGAATATAAAATCTATCCCTACATCAGGTTGCAGGCTATCTGTATGCAAGACCCGAGAGATTTCTAATAAAAGCCCTACCCCACTTGCCCCATCATTGGCTCCATCAATGGGTTCCTCCAAGTTTTCGGTATCCTTGTCTGCAATTCTCCTGGTATCCCAGTGTGCGCCCAGCAAAATTCTTTTAGAAGCTTCAGGTTTATAGCTCCCTATAATATTTCTCAGCTGAAGTACTTTCCCATCATAAGCCTTGTCCTGAAAAGCCTGCTCGGTAACTGCCAAGCCAAAGCTTTCAAGTTTCTGAACGAGCCAGTCTCCGGTGGCTTTATGGGCTTCCGTATTGGGTACCCTGGGACCGAAATCCACCTGCTGCTGTATATAGGCATAGGCAGAATCGGCATTAAACGCAGGGCTGGCCCGGTAATTGATTACTTCTTCTGATCTTTTTTCACTGCTGGTTTTGTCACCACAGGCAGCCATCAGACATAGCAACCCTACAATTATAAACCCAAATTTACTATTCTTCATAAGCCCAATCTACACTATGCTTCATGTCTTTAATTATTACACCCATATCTTTTAATGCCGCCCTGATTTCATCCACTTTTTGATAATCTCTGGCAGTCTTGGCCTTGCTATACAGGTCGATGATCACTTTTAACAAAGCCTCCTGATTGTCACCTTTCTCCTCTAGCAAACCTAAAATCTCTGTAATAAATACGTTAAAAGTTTGAATCAGTTTATCATACACATCTTTCCCCAGCTGGGCAGCCTTTAACTGTCCGGTATAGAGGCTATTGATTTTTTTCAGCAAGTTGAAAAGATGGCCTATGGCCTGGGCCGTGTTAAAGTCATCATTCATGGCCGCAAAGGCAGCCGCAATGCTTTTCTCGATTTGTGAAACAAGCTTTTCGTCCACCAGCACTTCCGGATCGGCCTCATATTTCAATTGGCCGGCTATCCTCAGTCCATTGATTAATTTTTTATAGCCTTTTTGCGCAGCCTGTAAAGCACCATTTGAGAAGTCCAAAGTGGAGCGGTAATGGGCCGTTAAGATAAAGTACCTTACCGTCATCGGGCTGTAGGCCTGCTCCAATTTGTCATGATCCCCTTTGAACAACTGCTGAAGGGTAATGAAATTCCCTAAAGATTTCCCCATCTTCTGTCCATTGATGGTAATCATATTGTTGTGCATCCAGTACTTTGCCGGGTCGGTATGATGGCTTGCATTGCTTTGGGCAATTTCACATTCATGGTGTGGAAACATCAGGTCCATGCCTCCCCCGTGAATGTCAAACTGATCTCCCAGGTATTTGGAACTCATGGCCGTACATTCCAGGTGCCAGCCCGGAAAGCCAACGCTCCATTTGGATTCCCAGCGCATCAGGTGTTCGGGAGAAGCTTTTTTCCATAAGGCAAAGTCCACCGGATTTCTCTTTTCCGATTGCCCATCGAGCTCTCTACTCCCACTCATCAGTTCTTCTACCACACGACCGGACAATACCCCATACTGCTTTTCCTGCGCATTGTATTTGAGCACATCAAAATACACGCTTCCGTTGACTTCGTATGCCAGGCCATTTTCAATGATTTCTTCGATAAGCTTGATTTGCTCCGGAATATGTCCGGTGGCACGAGGTTCGATGCTGGGCTTGAAAGTATTGAGCAGTTCCATATCTCTATGGTAGGAAGCCGCATATTGCTGGGCAACTTCCATGGGCTCTAGTTGTTCCAGTTTTGCTTTTTTTGCAATTTTATCTTCTCCCTCATCGGCATCAGCTTCCAGGTGGCCCACATCGGTGATATTGCGGACGTAGCGCACTTTATAATTTAGAAAACTAAGGTACCTAAAAACGATATCGAAGGAAACTGCAGCCCTGGCATGCCCCAGGTGGGCATCTCCATACACGGTGGGACCACAGACATACATGCCTACATTTGGCGAATTAATGGGTTCAAAAATTTCCTTCTCCCTGGTGAGGGTATTGTATATTTTTAACTTTTTTGATTGCATGGGGCAAATTTATCAAACTTTCAATACTTTTTTTAGGAAAATAATTTTATTACATTTGTACCTGAGTTAATTCATGACAACAGAGGGGACACAGAGTCCCCTCTTTCATTTATTGATCATTTTTGGGACAAAAACCAAAAGCAAGTAAGTAAAAAGATATGGATTTGAGGCAAACGATAGAAGAAATAGTGGAAAAGCACCTGCCTGACAGCAGTCATTTTGTCGTAGATGTTCAAATAGTGAAGAAGGGTAATAAAAAATCTTTACAAATATTAATTGACGCTGATCACGGCATTAATATTGATTCTTGTGCATTGGTAAGTAGAGCCGTAGGTGAAGAAATAGAAGCCAAAGAACTGATGGACACTGCTTACGTAATGGAGGTTTCCTCTCCCGGTGTAGATTTTCCTTTAAGTTCAAGGAGGCAATATCAAAAAAATATTGGCCGAAACTTAAAGGTTAGCCTTGAAGAAGGGCCGGAGAAGGAAGGAAAACTTACAGAAGTGGAGCAGACAGGAATTCAGTTATTGGTAAAGAAAAAAGAAAAAGGAAAAAAGGCTGTTGAAGAAACGATCAGCATACCTTTCGACCAAATTAAAAAATCAATTGTATTAGTCTCTTTCAAATAAAAACAATGGATGCTAAAATTCTGATTGAATCATTTGCAGAGTTTGCAAGATCAAAAAATGTGGACAGACCAACAATGATCCGCATTCTCGAGGATGTATTTAGGGCGATGATTCGTAAAAAGTATGAAACTGATGAAAACTTTGATGTGATCATCAACGCGGACAAAGGTGATTTGGAGATCGTAAGGATTAGAGAGATCGTGGACGACAATTCTGAAGATATCTGGGATCATGATAAGATTAGTTTGGCGGAAGCCAAAAAGATTGAGCCTGATTTTGAAATCGGTGAAGAGACCTATGAAAAAATAGAATTGGAAGATTTTGGTCGTCGGGCGGTAATGATGGCCAGACAGACCCTTATCCAGAGGATTAAAGATTTAGAAAAGGATTTACTTTTCCAGCAATATGAAGAGCTTGTAAGTGAGATCATCACTGCAGAAGTTTATCAAATATTGGGTAGAGAAATACTACTTATGGATGGTGAAGGCAATGAATTGATCATGCCCAAGTCTGAGCAAATACCAAAGGACAGGTTTAGAAAGGGAGATACTGTTCGGGCAATTGTTCACAAAGTGGAAATGATCAATGGTAATCCAAAAATTATACTTTCAAGAACATCTCCTATATTCTTGGAAAGGTTATTTGAGAATGAAGTACCGGAAGTATACGATGGCTTGATTACCATCAAAAAAATAGTGAGAGAACCGGGAGACAGGGCCAAGGTGGCTGTAGAATCATACGATGATCGGATAGATCCGGTCGGAGCATGTGTGGGTATGAAAGGTAGCAGGATTCATGCTGTGGTAAGAGAACTACAGAATGAAAACATAGATGTTATCAATTACACAGACAATCTTGATTTATATGTTTCCAGAGCATTAAGTCCTGCCAAGGTAACTTCACTCCAAGTGAATGAAGAAGCTAAAAGGATTTCGGTATATTTGAAACCTGATCAGGTATCTCTAGCCATAGGTAAAGGAGGCTTCAATATCAGGCTTGCCAGTCGTTTGGTAGGTTATGAGATAGATGTCTTTAGAGAACTTTCTGATTATGAAGATGAAGAAGATGTTGATCTATCTGAATTTTCTGACGAAATTGAAAGTTGGGTATTAGAGGAGTTGAAGAAAACAGGTTTGGATACTGCGAAAAGTGTATTGGCATTGACCAAAGAGGACCTTCTAAGGAGGACAGAATTGGAGGAAGAAACGATTGCCGATATATTTAAAATATTAAAACAAGAATTTGAATAGCAAATAACGACAGATAATTCGTTATCCCCTTTATATTTGCATTATTATAAATACAGGAATAGGTATTAGTATGTCAGAAGAAAAAATGATGCGATTAGGCCAAGTAGCCAGAAAACTCAATGTGGGGGTTTCCACCATTGTTGAGTCTATGGCCAAGAAGGGCTTTGAGGTAGAAAGCAATCCGAACTCAAAAATAAGTTCGGAACATTACAATATGCTTGCCAAAGAGTTCAAGTCTTCTGCTCAAGAAAAGGAAGAGGCCTCCCATCTATCTATAGGCAAAAGGCACAATGAGAACTTTACCATCAAGGCGGAGTCTGAATCTGAGCCTGAAAAAGAAATCAAAAAGCCGGAGCCGAAAAAACCGGTAAGCACTAGCAAACCGGCCAGTGCAGCTCCTCCTGCCGAGGAGAAAAAAGCTGAGGAAAAAGCTACTGATAAAATATCCAATGAAGCGCCTAAACTTCAAGGAATAAAAGTGCTGGGCAAAATTGATTTGGATAGTAATAAATCCAAACAAAAGCCTGCAGAAGTGAAGGAAGAGGCCAAGCCTAACCCTCCTAAGCCGGTGGCGGAAGAGCCTAAAAAGCCCGAGCCTAAGCCTGCCGCCAAAAAGGAGCCTGAAGTTAAACCTGAACCTAAAAAGGAAAAAGAACAGCCTCAGAAAGCCGAGCCTAAAGCGGAAACGACTACGCCTAAACCTACTCCTACTCCAGTAAAACCCGAAAAGCCGGTAGCGAAAACTCCTCCTGCTCCAAAAGCAGAAGAGAAAGCCACCCCTCCTAAAAAAGCGCCAGAAGCTAAACCTGAAGCGCCCAAGGAGCCTACTGCCCAATCGAAGCCTATTACTGAAGAGAAAGCAACTACTAAAGAACCGGAGAAACCTATCGAAAAGACTGAAGACAAGGTAATATCTGCAAAGGCAGATTCCCTTAAAGGTTTGACAGTATTGGGGAAAATCGAACTTCCCATAGACAAGCCTAAGAAAAAATCCAAGCCGGTTGCCTCTTCTGATGAGCGCAACAAGGAGAAGAAGAAACGTCCTAGAAAAAGGATTGACAACCGTCCTGCCAAGAGTGGCGACGGAGCGAGAAATACACCTGCCGGAAGAGGTCCAGGTGGACAAGGTGGTGGCGGTGCCAGAAAAGGAAACAACCGAGGGGGCGTTGGACGTCCAGGAGGAAGAGGTCAAAATCCTCGTTTCCAAAAAGAGGAACCTACTCAAAAAGAAATCCAGGATCAAATCAAACAAACACTTGCACGTCTGCAAGGAGGTGGTAAATCCGGAGGTAGAGGTAAAAACAGAAGAGACAAAAGATCTGAAAGGACCAAGGAGGTTAGCGAAACCCCTGAGGAAAGCAAAATATTACGGGTAACGGAATTTATTTCCGCCAATGACCTGGCATCTTTAATGGATGTTTCTGTAAATGAAGTAATCTCTGTATGTATGGGATTGGGCATGTTTGTCTCCATCAACCAAAGGTTGGATGCAGAAGCCATCACCATCATCGCCGATGAATTTCATTATGACGTAGAGTTTACCAAAACTGACGAGGAAGAAACGGAAGTCATTGAAGAGGAAAACGAAGATACGCTTATAGAAAGAGCGCCGATTGTGACCATTATGGGTCACGTAGATCATGGTAAAACTTCCCTACTGGATTATATCCGAAGGGCAAAAGTAACCCATGGTGAAGCAGGTGGAATTACCCAGCATATCGGTGCCTATGATGTGGAAACTTCCGATGGACACAAAATTGCATTTTTGGATACTCCGGGTCACGAAGCATTTACAGCCATGCGTGCCAGAGGTGCAAAAATCACCGATGTTGCCATTATCGTAATTGCTGCGGATGACAATGTCATGCCACAGACCAAAGAGGCCATCAATCATGCCCAAGTTGCAGGTGTGCCCATGATCTTTGCTATCAATAAAATTGATAGGCCAAACTCCAATCCGGAAAGGATTAAAGAAGAATTGGCCAATATGAACCTCTTGGTGGAAGACTGGGGTGGTAAATACCAATCTCAAGATATTTCTGCCAAAACAGGTGCCGGTATTGATGAGCTTTTAGAAAAAGTATTGCTAGAATCTGAAATACTAGAACTAAAAGCCAATCCGGACAAAAATGCCGTGGGTACCGTGGTGGAAGCCTCCCTTGATAAAGGTAGAGGTTATGTATCCACCATCATGGTTCAAGCGGGTACCCTGAATGTGGGTGACACCATCTTGGCAGGTCAACACTACGGTAGGGTGAAAGCCATGTTTGACCACCTGGGTAAAAAAGTAGACGAAGCAGGGCCATCCACACCGGTACAAGTACTTGGTTTAGGAGGTGCTCCTCAGGCAGGCGATGTGTTCAAAGTATATGATTCTGAAAGAGAAGCAAGGGAAATTGCCAACTCAAGGGAGCAGATACAAAGAGAGCAAAGTTTGCGCACCAAGAAACACATCACTTTGGATGAAATCGGTAGAAGATTGGCCATTGGTAGCTTTAAGGAACTTAACATCATTATCAAAGGTGATGTGGATGGTTCTGTGGAAGCCCTTTCTGATTCCTTACTGAAACTTTCCAAAGACGAGGTAAATGTAAACATCATTCACAATGGCGTAGGCCAAATCTCAGAATCGGATGTATTGCTGGCCTCCGCTTCAGATGCGATCATTCTCGGCTTCCAGGTAAGACCTTCGGTCAATGCAAAACGCCTTGCTGAACAGGAAGAGATAGAAATCAGGCATTACTCCATTATCTATGACGCCATCAACCAGATCAAGGATGCCATCGAAGGTATGCTAGAGCCTGAATTTGAAGAAGTCATCACAGGTAATATTGAGGTTAGAGAAGTTTTCAAAATCTCTAAAGTGGGTACAGTTGCCGGTTGTTACGTAACAGACGGGTATATTAACCGTAAAAATAAAATCAGAATTATCAGAGATGGTATAGTGATTCATGAAGGTGAAATCAGTGCCTTGAAGCGATTTAAGGATGATGTCAGCGAAGTGAAATATGGTTACGAATGCGGTGTATCTATCAAAGGCTTCAACGATATCCAGCAAGGAGATACCTTCGAAGGGTATAAAATGGAAGAAGTTAAGCGTAAAAAATAAATTATTACAATTGTAAAAATATAATAAGGGACAGCGTAAAGTTGTCCCTTTTTTGCTTTCAGGTCATGGAAACGCTCATTACAGGCATAAACATCTTGTTTTTCATAGCTTTTTTAGGAACCATCCTAGGGCTGATAAGGCCGGTAATTGTCCTTTGGTTTATGCACCGTTTCAATAGGCTTAGTGTGATTAAATATTACGGTGTTCCTGCAATAGTCATGTATCTTGTTAAGCTAGCTTTGGTCCATTTATATTAAAAAGGTAGAGAGACACCCTAAATTTCATTTCATCCCTTACAGGATTATGTTAAACGGAAGATATTTCGTCCTTCCAGGGCTTTAGACGATTATGCCTCTAGTAACGATGGGCTTCACCCATCGCTGTTAGATTCCGCCCTGTCAGGGCTAACAAATGGAACACTTGTGTAATGATTCCCCATTGGTAGAATAATTTTTTCCTCCGACAATTAGATTTTGCCACGAATAAACATTCCCTATAGATAGGCCGACCAAATCGTTAAACTTTCGCTAATTTAGGGCTTAATCTCTAGCCCTGAAAGGGCAAAATATCAAAGCACAGGGTGAAGCCCTGTGTGAGCATAATTAATTCATATCCAAGCCCTTAAAGGGTGAGATAATTATTTTAAAGGAAGCCAAACCTTCTAAGGCAACAGTAGACCAGCCACTATAGAAGCCCATACTTCTGTAAATGAACATTGAACCCAGATTGTGTAATAGAATTTCTCTGCCCTGACAAGGTCAGGGGTGATGCCTGTCCCGTGTTTACGGGAAGTGTTGCAATCGCAAGAAAATCAGGGCTGTTTGGAGATTTTAGCATAGCACCGCTATGGTGAAATCTCCAAACAGTAACGAAGTGGCTGATTATGAAGCGATTTCAGCACGTAATAGATTGTCTATTGCATATTTCGGGTTGAATGATTTTGGCATCATTACATTTCTCTATCTCTTCAAATCCGACTTAATTCACTTTTTTATAACTGTACACCGCCAGCCCATTTACCAATATGGCGTAGGCAAAGGTCTTCCATAACTGAGGCAAAATATCTGAAAAACCGGCCCCTTTTAACATTACCATTCGCACTACCTCTACAAAATACCTGATGGGATTAAAGGTAGTGATCATCTGGGCCCATTGTGGCATACTTTCTATGGGTGTAAACAAGCCACTCATTAGGATAAAAATAACCATGAAAAACCAAGCAATAAACATGGCCTGCTGCTGGGTTTCTGTAAAATTGGAAATAAATAGACCAATTCCCAGGACCACCAAAATATAAATGGTAGTATAAAAATATAGGGTGCCCAAGCTCCCTAGTAAGGGAATGTCAAAAATAAGTTTCGCCAGCACTAGTCCAATGGTCAACAAGCCCAAGCCTATGATCCAAAATGGAAATAGCTTTCCAATAATAAATTGACTTTTTTTGATTGGGGTGACGTTAATTTGTTCCAGTGTTCCGATTTCTTTTTCCCTCACAATATTCATCCCTGAAAGAAACAAGGTAATCATGGTGACCAATAGTACCAATATCCCCGGCACCATAAAAGTTTTATAATCCAATGTGCTATTGTACCAATAGGAAGGAATAATGGTAATCAGGCCGGCAAAGCCACTGCGGTTTTTATTACTCACAGAAGTCTCTAAGGCTATACCTTGGTTGAATTCCTGCACTATTTGTTGAATATAAGCAGTCTCTACTCCTGCTGCAGCCCCATCTATGGCATCCACAGTAAGCCCTAAGGAAGTTTTTTCTTGATTTACCAGCTGTCGTTCAAAATTATTGGGGATCTCCATGATTACATTTACTTTTCCCTGCAACATTCCTTCATAGGCCGCCTTATAGGATGAGTAAGGTGCAAGAAGGTTGAAATAGGCCGATGAACGGAATTTTTCAATCAGTGCCCGAGAAGTAGAACTGCGGTCCACATCGATGTAACCAAATTTTATATCCTTTACCTCATAGGTAGCTGCATTGGACAGAATAAGGAGTTGAACTATTGGTAAAACAAAAATAATAGGAAGCATTCCCTTATTTCTAAAGATCTGCTTGAATTCCTTTTGTATCAAATATCCGATGGTTTTCATTATTCAAGCCTGATTTTATATTTGTAGGTACTGATTCCAATAAAGAATAGCGTCATGCCTATAAGAATAAGCGTCTCTTTCCAAATAAAAGCCATTCCCACTCCCTTTAACATGATTCCTTTAATGATAAGGATAAACCATTTGGCCGGAATAATATTACTTATAATTTGTAAAGGAAGCGGCATACTGCCTATAGGGAATATAAATCCTGACAAGAGGATTACCGGCAACATCAAGCCCATCAAGGAAATCATCATGGCCGTCTGCTGGGTCTTTGCTATGGTCGATATTAAAATCCCCAATGATAAAGAGGTAAGAATAAACAGCACACTCTCAGTACCTAATAAAATCAAGCTTCCTTGAACCGGCATTTTAAAAATAAAGATACTTAGCAATACGATAATTATTGCATTTATGATGGAGAGCAAAATATAAGGAACCACTTTGCCCAATATCACCTGAAAAGGTTTTAATGGCGATACCAATAAAATTTCCATAGTTCCCAATTCTTTTTCCTTGGCTATGGAAATGGAAGTCATCATGGCAGAGACCAACATTAAAATTATCGTCATCACCCCGGGGACAAACATAAAAACACTTTTAAGTTCAGGGTTAAAAGCCATATGGGTTTGGGTCAATACCTGTGGACCTCCTACTTGATGGAGGTTTATGGATTGATTGTACTGCTGAACGATAGATAGAATATAATTGGTGATGGAATTGGCGGTGTTGGGATCCGTCGCATCAGCAACAAGCTGAATGGTGGCTTGCCCCCTTTTCACCATTTTTTCGCCAAAGTCCTTTTCAAAATTAATTACTGCCTTAACTTTTCCTTCCTTGAAAACCCCTTCCACCTCGGATTCAGCAGCTAAATATCGGTTTATAGAAAAGTATTTCGACGAAGCCATCTTATTGATAATCTCAATGGTAGTCGCATCTTTGGCTTGGTCCAAAACAGCAATTTCCACCTTATTGATTTCATTGGTAATGGCGAATCCAAATAATAAAATTTGGGCGATAGGCATCCCAAAAAGGATAAAAAGTGACCTTTTATCCCTATAGATATGGTAAAATTCCTTCCTTACAAAACCTATAAAACGTTTCATTTTGAAAAATTGAATTTCTTATTATTCATTTGGTTTACTGCCCCTTGCCAGTTTCAAGAAAACCTCATTCAGATTACTCGCCCCATATTGTTCCTTCAAAAGCTTAGGAGGGCCCATTGCTTCAATTTTCCCATTGACCATAATGGATACCTTATCGCAATATTCTGCCTCGTCCATATAATGCGTAGTCACAAATAGGGTTGTTCCCTTATCAGCAGCATGATAGATCATTTCCCAGAATTGCCTCCTGGTAATGGGATCCACTCCACCAGTAGGTTCATCTAGAAAAACAATTTTAGGGTCATGCAGGAGAGACACCGAAAAGGACAATTTTTGCTTCCAACCCAATGGCAAAGCGCCAACCAGTTGATCAATTATATTTTCAAGTTTCAGCTCAGCCACCAATACCTTTACCTTCTCCTTAATCGTGGCTCGGGACAAGCCGTATATCCCACCAAAAAAGGTGATGTTTTCCCTCACCGTTAAATCATCATATAGGGCAAACTTCTGGCTCATATAGCCAATGTTCTTTTTGATAAGCTCGGTTTGGGCATAGACATCAAAGCCCGCTACTGTCGCTTCCCCAGAACTGGGTTTGGAAATGCCTATAAGCATTTTCATGGCCGTAGTTTTCCCCGCTCCATTGGCCCCGAGAAAGCCAAAAATCTCTCCGGCCTTTACTTCAAAGCTTATGGCATCTACAGCCAGAAAATCACCAAACTTCTTTGTTAGATTTTTAACCGCTATTACCTTGTTGTCTTTCATTCTTTTGCCATTTCCATGAAAACATCCTCAATGGTAGGTTCAGTTACACCAATATAAATCCCGGTAAGTCCATTTGCTTTCAGGTATTCTTCCAGTTCAGGAATATCCAAATCGGGTCGACTATCGGTATAATGTACATATTCGCCAAAGGGGTATACACTGTACAGGTAAGGGAAATCCCGAAGCACTTGTATCAATTTATGTCTTTCTCCGGCTCCGATTTCATAAACTGCTTTAGGGTACTTTTCCACAATTTTTTTAGGGCTGTCAATTTCCATAATATGCCCATTCTGCATAAGGGCTACCCTATCACACAAAGCAGCCTCATCCATGTATGGCGTAGAAACCAATATGGTAATACCTTTTGCTTGCAGTCGCTTCAACATGTCCCAGAATTCCTTTCTGGAGACGGGATCCACACCTGTGGTAGGCTCATCCAGAAAAAGCACTTTGGGTTTATGAATCAAGGCACAACAAAGGGCAAGTTTTTGCTTCATTCCCCCGGATAACTTTCCCGCTCTTCGGGTTTTAAAGGGTTCTATCTGTTCATAGATTTCCTTGATGAGCTCATAATTTCTTTCGAGCGTTGTACCAAAAATGGTAGCAAAAAATTGCAGGTTCTCCTCCACTGTCAAATCCTGGTATAGTGAAAACCTGCCCGGCATATAGCCGACGGATTTTCGAATCTCAATATAATCCTCCACTACATCCATGCCTGCTACTACTGCAGTGCCGGTATCTGCCAATAAAAGCGTAGTCAAAATCCGAAACAAGGTGGTTTTCCCTGCACCATCAGGCCCTATTATTCCAAACAACTCACCCGGTTTTACCTCAAATGAAATGTCCTGAACCGCACTTATGCCCTTATAGGTCTTGCTGATTTGGTGAAGGGAAATGCTCATATTTAATCCTTTATTTGAATGGTAATGTTTAAGGAGATTTTTGATTTAATTGAATTGGAAATCAAACAAGCCGCTTCAGATTTCTGAACAATCCGTTCGGCCCGTTCTCTATCTTTTTCATTGAAGATAGTCACCGTTGGTGAAAGAATAATTTCTGTCATGGCAAATTTGCCCTCCTCCTTGGCCAAAATTCCTTTTGCATTGCAGCTAAAAGCAGCAAAATCCAGTTTGCTGTTTTCTGCAATGGCCAAAAATGTAGTCATCAAACAACTACTCACCGAGGCAGTAAATAAATGTTCCGGAGACCAGATATTGGGCATTCCTTTAGGGAATTCCGGAGGTGTGGCCACAGCGATACAATTGGACGATTCTGACTCGCCCATTTTAAGTTCCGGCGAACACATAAGGCCCTTTCTATCTACATTCCAATTGATGTCTACATTGTACTGATGGTTTTTCATGGGATTATTGATTATGGTTAGTTACTTTTTTCGCTCAAGTTATTTTCGATCCACATTTCGGCAGGCATACCTATTTTTAGGGCGCCATCATTTTTCACCTTTATTTTCACTGCATAAACCAGGTTTACTCTTTCTTCCTTTGTTTGAATGATTTTCGGAGTAAACTCAGCCGTAGAGGATACCCAGCTAACCTTTCCATCATATGCTTTCATTCCCTCATTTGAATCAATTTTTACCGTTACATCTTGCCCGATGCTGATATCCGGTAATTGCATTTCACTTATGTAAACCCTTAAAAGCATATTGTCCAAATCTGCAATTTTATATAGCGGCTTTCCAAAAGCAACAACTTCACCTGCCTCAGCGAATTTACCCAATACCGTTCCATAAATAGGATTCCTCAGAACACTTTGGGTGATTTGCTGATCTATCTGAGCAATGCGCGCATCAAAAGACAATGCTTCTTTCTCAATAGGCATTTGCTGACTTTGAACGTTTTTAATCTGTTTTTTTAAAACTTCGACTTGATTTCTCCCTTTATCCAATTGCTGCTGAGTGGCCGCACCATCGGCAAACATTTTTGAGATACGGTCAAATTCTAAAGCTGCGTTTTTTAATTGCTCTTCCAGCACATTTATCTGCGAAGAAATGCTGCCGGATTTTGATGCCACCGTTTCCTTGCCGGCCAACAATTGTTGCTTTGATAAAAACAAGGGCAAGGTGTCTACCAAAGCTACAAAGGTTCCCTTCTCGACCACTTGCCCCTCTTCTACCGCTAATGACAATAATTTACCTGAGGACTCAGCTGAAACAGTAATTTCAGTTGCCTCAAAATTACCATAGCCATCTGCTTTCTCTTCATTTTCACAGGATACCATTCCTAGCAGAAGAATACTTGATAAAAATAGTTTGAAGGTTTTCATTTCAGTTCTGTATTTAAAAGTCACCCTTAATTAATTTGTACCTTGCCTGACTCATGACCAACTGTATTTCAGTCAGCTTTTGATTGACTTTTGCCTCATAAAGCTTGTTGAGTTCAATGATGTATGTCGAAGGAGTGATGGTCCCATTTTGAAATTGGGAGGTACTTGATGCAATTACTTCTTCCCTCAAGTTGACGATGGAGGCATCATGGGCTAAAATTTCTTTGTACTTGTTGATGTCCTCCCGTGCCTCTAGCAATTGAATCTCATTGTTGCGTACAAAGGTTTCTTTCTCTGTGGCCACCACACGCTTTAATGCTTCAACTCCCAACTTTTTTTCCTGAGCCTTGCCCCAGTCAAATAACCTCCAGTTGAACTTTAAACCAACCATATAAAAGTCCTGAAAGGAATTGTCTAACATATTCAATCCGGGGTTCCCATATCCGGCCTGTGCAAAACCCATGAGGCTGGGGGATTTTTCTTTATCAATTAATTCCTTAGAAATGTCTAACTGCTGGGACTTGTATTCAAATAGTTTTAATTCCGGCCGGTTAAGCCGGGTATTAAATGTTTGCACTATCTTTGGTTTCAACAATGTATCATTGAAATCAATGTCCTTATAGATTAGTAAGGAAAGGCTTTCTAATGCTTTTTTGCGGTCATATTTGAGCTGAACTTTTTGTTGCTCCAATAATAATATTTCTGCTTGTAAATGCTGATTTGTGGAAGGTAGGGCCATTCCATTTCTAATGGCAGAAACCGCTTCTTTTGCCCGTTCCTGCAAAATTTTCATTTTAGAATCCAGCAGTTTTTCTTGTTCCTGGAGGAGTAAAATCTTGAAATAAACGGCATTGACTCTTTCCTTAACCTGGTAAATGGTAACTTCTACTTCTTGTTGTCGTGTTTTTAATTCAGCTTGTTTTAACTTGGCATTTGCCGCTATGCTCCCCCCACTATAAATCAATTGGTTGACATCTAACGTCGCCCTATACTGATCCTTATTTGGTGGTTGAATGTCAGTATTCGGCAATTCTATAGGAATCCTCGTGACCTCAGATTGATAGGTAGTTTGCGCATTTAGGTCTAGTTTAGGTAGTTTCTGCAATTCGAGCACCCTGACCTCAGATTGAAATTGTTCCTCCAAAAAAATTTTCTGACTGCTTAAGGGATAATTTATTTCTGCAAGATTAAAGCATTCTTCCAAGGTGAGCACCTGCTGTGCAGGTACAAGAAAGGGAACCATTGCCAGAATAATTGTTACTATCTCTCTCATAACTTTTTTATTGAGTTGATAATGAATTCGGAAACAAAGGTTTTACGCTGTTCCATTAGTTGCTCAAAATCATCCACTCCCAATTTCATAAAACCCCTAATCAGCGGCTTGGCTACAAAAGGAAAAATATTCAACGAAACAATGGTCACAAATAACTGCTCCCCATCTATAGGTCTCAAAATCCCTTCCTCAACCTCCTGTGCTACCTGCTTTTTAAATTTATCAAGAGATGGAAAGCCTTTACTGTCTTGGATCATCTCAAAAAATGCTGGGTTTCGGTTTGACTCCTGAATGATAAAATTTGGAAGGTAAGGGTGCTTTTTCATAAAGGAAATATAATTATGGGTAAAGCTTTTCACCTTTTCCTCTATGGATGAATCATCATTTAAAACCTTATTGAGTTGAGGAGACAATAAGGAAAAAGCATTCTTAAACACCGCCTCAAAAAGCAATTGCTTGCTTCTAAAATAATAATGCAACATGGCTTTATTGATGCCCGCTGCATTTGCGATCTCCTGCATCCGGGCTCCATCCATGCCCTTCTGCTGGAAAACTTCCTTGGCTGCCTCCAAGATTTTCTTTTCTGTGTCTTGATTAAATTTTTTCTCCGCCATATTAACCTTATGGTTTAACCATTTGGTTAACAAATGTAAAATTTATTTTTACAAAAGAAAATTGATGGCGAAAAAAATTTACTATTAGGTTAAAATGCGCTAAATCAATGCCTTGATAAAACATAATCAATTAAGTTAAATGAAACAGCGCACCATTGTGGAGAAGCTATCACGAAGGGAAAATAGGTAGAATTTTCAATCCTCTCTGAGTATTCCGGTAGATATACCCTTATGGAAATGGTATTAATGAGGCCCAAAAATTCGCCCTTACCGGTAAAAAAATGCTATTATGAGACATCTCCGCTCACTAAAGAATGGACAAAAGCACCTAAATAGAAATAAAACTCATACCAGTTGATTGCTAAGTGTTTTCTTGAGAAAGTTTGCACCTTAACACAGCAGTCTGCCCATCCATTAATGTACAAGCGATCAAATATTCATCTCCTCCATCTTTAAGCTTGTATCTCTTTTTAATTTGGTTCGGCTTGCTGGGGAAATTGCGGGTCAATACATTCACCTTTCCATCAGGGAAGTGTTTTTTGAGCACTTTCTTATCCAGTTTCAGCTCTTCCAGAACTTCAAATACCCTACCATTGATTGGCCCGGATATTTCATTTCCGGTGTAAAGATGGGTGTGCGGATGAAGCTTACTCAAGCCAAACTCCTTGCCAAAGCTTTTAAATGCTCCTGCCTTTAAAATGCAGGAAAATGGTAATACCAAAAATTTCTGTGGCAAAGAATAATTGACCAAGGCATTTGTTTCTTCCTCCAAGGTAAAGGAAAACTGTTGCGCACTATTTCTTCCCAATTCAGTGGCGACCACTTTCAAAGGCTCATTCTTGCCATTGTAAAGAAACAGCAATTCTTTTACCTCATTTTTGACAGCCACCACATGTACTTGGTTGATTTCCGGTAATTCTTTTAGTGCTGCCTGGATGTCAAGCATAGGTGATGCTTTGATCAAGATTACTTTGGCTTTATCCCGGATCAAATCCCAATTTTGGCTCACATCAGGTTCAAGGTCTTTGAGCTGATACATCTTTTGATTCCCACTGCCTCTCCTGGCCGGATCCACAAAAAGCACATCGTATTTGGCACTTGTCTTTTCAATAAACTGAACCGACTCTCCATGCACCAAACTCAATTGGATACCCTTGCCCTTTAATAATCTGGAAAGATTGTGTCGGGCGAGCTCCACCAGCTCTTGCTGCCTTTCTAGATAGGTAATTTCTTTGAATTCCTTGCCGATATAAAAAGTGTCTACAGCAAAGCCTCCTGTAAGGTCTATAAAGGTTTTGCCTTGGACCAGCTGGGACTTGTATGCGGCAGTAAGCTCAGAAGAGCACTGTTCCATAGATAGGCTAGGTGGAAAAATAATTGAAGAATAACCGGCCCAAAAAGGAAGCTTTTTAGCCGCTTTTTGTCGCATGGCTATTTGCCTAGCAGCTATTTTTAAGTCTATTCCCGGCGCAGTCTTTTGCCTTAAAAGCAAATGTGCAGGATCTTCCTTTAGATGATCCTGCACAAACTGCATCAATTCTTGATGATATATATTTTCAAGGTTCACTTAAACCATGCTGTGTTCCAGTAAATACTCGGCAATCTGAACGGCATTCGTAGCAGCTCCTTTCCTAAGGTTATCGGCTACGATCCACATGTTAAGGGTATTGGCTTGGGTTTCATCCCTTCTCAATCTTCCTACAAACACCTCATCTTTTTTATGCGCATTCAATGGCATGGGATAAACATTATTTGCCGGATCATCTTCTACAATAATACCCGGAGTATTGGCCAACAATTCTTTGACTTCTGTCAAGTCAAAATCATTGTGGAATTCCACATTCACCGCTTCTGAATGCCCCCCCATCACAGGGATCCTTACAGCAGTAGCTGTTACCTGAATGGAATCATCACTGAAGATTTTTTTGGTTTCATTGATCATCTTCATTTCCTCTTTGGTGTAACCATTTTCTTGGAACACATCTATATGAGGCAATACATTCAAATCAATTTTATAGGGATAAACCATATCGGCTTTTTCTCCATTTCTCTCTGCCATCATCTGGTCTACTGCATCTTTACCTGTTCCGGTAACTGACTGATAGGTAGATACCACGATTCTTTTGATGCCATATTTTTCTCTCAAAGGAGCCAAAGCTAGTACCATTTGAATGGTAGAGCAGTTGGGATTCGCTATGATGCGGTCATCAATTCTAAGGCTCTTGCCATTGATTTCCGGCACTACCAATTTTTTGGTAGGATCCATCCTCCATGCAGAAGAATTGTCAATCACAATAGTTCCAACTTCAGCAAACTGCGGTGCCCATTCCTGAGAAGTTCCTCCTCCGGCTGAGAAAATCGCCACATCCGGCTTTTCTGCCACTGCCTGTTTGAGACCAATTACCGTATACTCCTTACCCTTATAAGCAATCTTTTTCCCTGCAGAACGCTCAGAGGCAACCAACAATAATTCATCGAAAGGGAAATTGTGCTCTTCGAGCACTTCTAGGATTTCTGAACCTACCAATCCGGTGGCTCCAACTACGGCTAACTTCATTTTAATTATAATTTTGACCGATTAAACTCTCCCGGTTCTGTCCCGGGAAAAATATTCTTCAACAATAAATACTTATTTAGTATACTTTTAGTTATATTAATGTTATGAAAACCAGCACTTTAATTTGGACTTTCATAGCATCTTCCCTATTTGGTTTTTCAATTCCCTGCCTTGGCCAAACATTTGCCAAACAAGACTTTGAGACTGAATTCAACATCGTCAACTACCCGGCAGAATTTCTGCCCGGATGGTCAGCCAGTCAAGTTCGCTCCGGAAAATCCAGGGTTTTTAAAGCTTCGGGAGAAGGAATCGCTGATTCCCAGGCCTTGGCCATTCAGACTACCAGTACTTTCAACGCGCAAATTTACATAAAAACATTGACTGTAGGGTTAAAAAACCCCACAATTTCATTTTGGGCCAAAACCGGTAAAAATGGATCAGGCAACAGACCTGTGCTTTTATACCTTTCCTATTCCACAGATCAGGGAAAGGGTTATTCGAGCCCAAGCCTAATCGGATCGGACAGCTCTTTTCTCAATGAAGACTCCCCTTACCTGGAATATCGACAACCGATACCTGAAATTTATACGGATATAGAAGAATTGACCATAAATCTAGAAGTGGTCTATGGAGAAGGATCCGGCACTGCTGCCAGATTGTTTCTAGATAATTTCAGCATAGCAGAGACTGAAGAAGAAGGCGAATCCCTAAGTGCTAAAATCATCCCTACAGACAATGACAGTAGCTTACTGATAGCATTTGATCAGGAAGTGGCCCTGGTTTCAGAGATTGCAACCCTTAGTTCCAATTATGGTCAGGCCAAGAGCATTTCTCAGCCCGAAAGCAAGCATTTGCTGCTTCACTTTGAAGACTATATTTACAATAATGACTACCGCTTACTTTTCAAAGAGATCAAATCCCTGCAATCAGGCAAAGTATTTAAAGACTGGTCCATTAGTTTTGATTACCCAAAATCCACTCCTGCCGCAGCCCTTATAATCAACGAAATCATGCCTGACCCAAACCCCAAAGGTTTGATCCCGGAGAACCCTACCCTTCCCAATGCTGAATATATTGAACTGTTTAACCGAACAGAGAAGGCCATCAAACTGAACAATTTCACTTATAATGATGCGACAATTCCCCAAGTACTCGTTCAACCGCAGGAACACTTGATCCTTTGTGCCACCACCAATAAGGATTTGTTTCAGCCGTTTGGAAAGGTGGCAGGCATGGAGGCTTTTCCAACCTTGGTCAACAGTGGTGGTGTGATCCAGATAAAAGATGGCTTTGGTAACCTATTGGATAGTCTAAGCTATAACCGATCCCTGTATGCCGACAAGGAAAAAGAAAATGGTGGATGGTCCATTGAGCGCATCAACCCATTTCTAAGCTGTGATGACCCTTACAATTGGAAGGCTACTGCAGCAGCCCAAGGGGGAACTCCCGGAACCACAAACAATAGATTTGGCCAGGCTCCGGATCAAAGGGTTTTTGAAATCCTTGAGCTCCAAACTTTGTCCTCCCAGCAAATCCAACTTACTTTCTCCAAAATACTTCCTCCTGTTTTAACAACAAACCTAAACATTTCTCTTAATGACCAAGCATTAAGTATTAAGGAGTTTAGTCAAAATTCCATGCTTCTTGAGCTCAGTAACCCTATGATTTCAGGCGAATCCTACAGTTTAACCATTCAAAATTTGTTGGATTGCTATGCCCTGCCTTTGACCGAAAATAAAACAACCTTTACCTATGATGGCCTTCCTCCGCTTGCTGAGAAAGTCGGGGGAATTGATGAATCAACCATTGTTGTGAAATTTGATGAAGCTGTTGATCCTATATCAGGAAGCAACCCTCTGCACTATAAATTGATTTCACAAGAAGAGATCATGCTTGCTCCTGCTATATTAGAAGAGCCATCCCCTGAAGTTCGAATCGCTCTTTCAAAGCCACTGCTATTCGGTGAAACCTATGGTTTAAGCCTAAGCAATATTGCCGATCAGTCAGGAAACCAAATGCAAAAGGATACCATTTTCTTTGCTTGGGAAGATGTTTTGGATACAGTTATGATTCTTTCACCGAATAGCTTGAAAGTAATTTACTTGGCAAACATCAGTCAGGCAACCGCTACAAATCCGGAAAATTATCTGGCCGGAGAAAGGCTAAGGCATCCCATTAGGGTTTTGCAAGATTCTGAAGAACCCAATAGCTATATTTTGTTTTTTGATGCTGAAATTCCGGAGAACAAAGTACAACAATTGCAAGTGCAAAATCTGGTGGATACCGAAGGCAAGGGCAGGATAAGCTTACAAAAAGCCTATGTTCTAGACACAAGCCCCATTGAACTGGAACAAGTGGAAATCCCAAGCAATAAAAGTCTCCTTCTGACATTTAACAAAGCTCTGGAGCCAAAGCGGGCCCTATTGCCTCAGGTTTATAGAATAGAGGAAAAGAATGAACATCCACAAGAATTGGAAATGCTTAATGAGCAACAGGTTTTACTTCAGTTCCCTTCAGAATGGGTTACCGGTGAAGCCTACCATTTGAGCATTGATGGTCTTGAGGACCTGTTTGGACAAAAATTGACAGCGCCGTTAAAGCATCGCTTTGTTTGGGACACCCTCCCACCAATGATTGACACCGCTTATCTTACCGATCCCTATTCATTGGTAATCTCCTTTAATAAAAGCGTAGCTCAACCGGATTCAGTCTTGGTCAATGACCAATTAATTACCCAGTTTGAACTTAACGATGCCGGAAATAAAATCACCCTGTACAATGAAGAGGCTTGGCCGGCTATTCAGCTAGCATTAACAGTCCCTACTGTAAGCAGCATAAATGGGGAGCTTGGGAAAGCGCTCAATTACGCCATTGACAATAGGCTGCTTTCCGTAGCTGAGGCCATGCTTTGGAATGCTGAATCTGTACAAATTTCTTACACAAGGTTTTATGATCCAAGTACAATTTTATTTATTGAGCAATACTTGGTACAAGGCGAGCCCCCTCTGGAAGTAAATCAAATAAATCCCTATCAAGTTTTATTAAAATTGAAAACCCCTTTAAAGCTTGGCGATGAGGTATCCGTTCAAGTGGATCCAAAGCAAGAAGCTCCGGATATTTCCGGACATTTATTTCAAACCATGTTAGACTATGATGACGGCATTCATGATATTTGGCTGGAAAACAATCAGCAAATCATCATCAACCATGATGTGGCACTGGCTGAGTCACCCTGGCTTGAACCTTTTAAATTTGTAGAGGAAAACTTGGAACTGGAACCATTTTTAAGCCAATCTTACCCTAAGCAAATCCAGGTATTGATTTCTTCTCCGCTCCAGCAAGGCCTTCAGCTGACACTAAAAATTCCACCTAGGCAAGAGCGAAACAAGCGTATCTTACCGGGTAGCCAAAGGCCCATTTCATGGAATCCTTCAGCTCCTCAACTTTTGGAGGTGGCCGTCCTTCCTGAAAATCAAATTGCCCTGTACTTTGATAAAGAACTGGATCCCGTGCTGGCACTTGTCCCACAGTTTTACAGCATTTCAGACCAAAACCCTCAAACAGTAACTTTAGAAGAAGGCGGTAAACTGGTATTGCTCACCTTTGAAAATACTTGGCCAAACAACGTAGCCCTCACTTTGCAAGTCCAACAGTTAGAGGATCTAGATGGAAATGAGATTGATCCGATTGAATTTGATTTTCTTTACAAAGAGGTAACTGTTGCAGGGTATAAAGATATCCTGATCAATGAAGTCATGCCTGCCCCCAGAGAAGGCTCTGGCTTGCCGGATTCCGAATATATTGAAATATTCAACCCTACTGACAGTACTTTTAATTTAGGAGGGATGCTGTTGGCAAATTCTAGAACCCGAACTATCTTGGCACGGACAGAAATGAAACCCGGAGAATATATTATTCTTTGTCCATTGGCTTCAGAAACTGCCTTTAGCAATTATGGAAAGGTAATCGGACTCAGTCCTTGGCCTGCATTATTGAATGGTGGAGATGAAATTTCTCTTTTGAATCAAAAAGATGAACTTGTGGACAAGATGAGCTATGACTCGCAAATGCCTTTAGCAAGCGAAGTGCTTACAAATGGCTATAGCTGGGAGCTGATAAATCCTTGGTCTACTTGTGAAGGGCCAAGCAATTATGCACCTGCTAGCATTGAAGCCAAGGGCACACCAGGTGCCGTTAATTCCGTGTTTGATAATAGTCCGGACCGCAGTTCTCCTCAACTGCTCAGCTCGCAAGTCAGTCACAACAACCAAATCATCTTACAGTTCTCAAAACCCTCTACTAAAGAGATGGGGGATATGGTCGATTTTGAAATTGTCCCTTCGGTCAAAATCATAAATGCTATTCAAAACTCCGATGATCCTTTCCAATGGATTCTTTATCTCGAAGAACCTTTGGAAGAAAACCAAGCTTATGAAATTACGGTTGAAAACTGGAGAGATTGCTCTGGAAATGCCTTAGATAATAATAAGGCTTTGGTGAAAATACCCGGCAATCCGGGAGAAGGAGACATTGTTTTAAATGAGATTCTTTTTAATCCACCGACGGGTGCTCCAAAGTTTGTTGAAATTTACAATAATTCAAGCAAGCTCATCAACCTCAAAAACTGGAAACTGGCCAACCTTTCGGAAGGAGAAATTGACAACAGGAAAATTCTAACCTCAGAGGATTTTATCTTTGACCCTTTTACTTATTTGGTACTTACCACCGATAAGCAAAACTTAGTTACCCATTTCCCAAAGGCGGTAAACAGCAATTTCCTAGAAATGAGTTTACCCAGTTATCCAATTCGTTCAGGGACAGTCATTTTATTAGATCCTGAGGAAAATTGGCCGCAAAGATTCGATTACGATGAAGATTATCACCATGGTTTTTTGAGGGATACCAAAGGCATTTCCCTTGAAAGATATGCCAGCGGGGAGGAGGTAAATGATCCTAAAAACTGGCATTCTGCAGCAGCAGCAGAAAATCATGGCACACCCGGCTATAAAAACTCACAGGTATATGAAGGAAATTCCGGAGGGGTGGGATTGACCATTTCACCCGAAATATTTATTCCTGATGCAACAGGAGAACAACCTTTTACCACCATTTCCTATAAAATGGACCAGCCCAATTATCTGGCCACCCTTCGCATTTTTTCTGCTTCCGGACTAGAGGTAAAACTATTGTGCCAAAACGAAATCTGGGCAGCAAATGGGTTTTATACCTGGGATGGCACCAATGAAAAAGGAGAAAAGGTAGGTGTGGGCTACTATATAATTTCTGCAGAACTCATTCACCCTGCCGGCCATGTACAGCACATCAAAAAAACGGTGGTTGTTGGCACTAAATTCTGAAATTTGAATGCCTTGCCCCATATTTTTTGTACTTTGGTTTGATTTTCCAATTGAAACTAAAGATTTTAGTTTTATATATGCAAACAATGAACCCAAGCCGATTAACGCTTCTATTTTTATTATTGATCCAACTGTGGAGTTGCTCAGCCTCCTCAGAAAATAAACCTGAATATGTCTTACGTTTTGGACACCTGGCCAACAACCAACATGGTTGGCACCTGGCCAGTTTAAAATTTGCCGAAGAGGTAAAAAAACGATCCAATGGCAGAATAGAAGTGAAAGTTTATCCCAATGAGCAACTCGGTAAGGAAATGGATGTACTGACCGGACTATTGGTAGGTAGTGCAGACATTATGATTACCGGAGAATCCCTACAAAGCTGGAGCTTGCCCAAAGCCATCCTATGCGCCACCCCTTTTGCTATCCGAGATTCTGAGCATCTAAAAAAAGTAGCAGGGGGATCTTTGGGCAAGGAAATCGAGCAGCATATTTTGGATGGTGCCGGCTTTAAACCTATTGCATGGTTTGAGCGGGGAGCAAGAAACCTTACTGCCAATCGAATCATCCGCCATCCGGACGATCTTCAAGGAATGATTTTAAGGGTACCACCGGTTTCTCTTTATGTGGATACTTGGAGTACACTGGGTGCCAAACCTACACCTATGGCTTTTTCAGAGGTTTTTACTGCTTTGCAGCAATCCACCATCCATGGACAGGAAAATCCTTTTGCCTTGATCAAAGATGCAGGCCTCTATGAGGTGCAAAAATACTGTATGTTAACATCCCATGTGAAAAGCTGGGCCTATGTGGTCATGAGTGGTAAAAAATACGATAGCCTCCCCAAGGACCTGCAAAAAGTAATTGATGAATCAGCTAAAATAATGCAGGAATACGAACATGAATTGTTTTTAGTTCAAGAGAAGAAAGATTACGATTTCCTTGTGGAAAAAGGAATGGAATTTATTGAAGTTGACAATGAAGCTTTCAAGGCAGCCGCAAAAGAAGCTGTTCTGGAATCCTTTGATGAAGAACAAACAGATCTTTTAAATAGAATCCAGCAGGTAAAATGACAAAATCTCCCTTCCCCACTTTAGATAAAGTACTGGGTTTCCTCGTAAACCTAAGTTTTGTTTTGATGATTGCCGTTGTATTGCTTCAGGTTATTGCCAGGTACCTTTTGCCCTGGGCTCCCAATTGGACCGAAGAGCTTGCCCGCTTTTGCTTCATCTATTTGGTAAGCATGGGTGCTGCCTTGGCTGTAAAAGACAATGGTTATGTAAGTGTAAACTTTTTATTGGACAGGCTATCGCCCAAATACAAATCCATATTGGAGAATATTATATTGGTATGCATTATCGGCTTGATGTTTACTCAGTTTGTGGTAAGCCTTCCATTAATGGAGATTGTGAGCATACAAAAATCCCCTTCCATGAACCTCAACATGGCCTTTATGTATGGTGCCATGGCCATTATGGGCTTATCGGTTGCCTTTTACAGTACCTTGAAATTAATTGAAAAAAATAGATGACTGCACTTTTATTCATTGTCTTTTTGGTTCTATTGGCCATAGGCTTTCCTATTGCCTTTGCCTTGGGGATTTCCGCCTTTACCTATTTGTTGTTTAGCGATATCCCATTAATGGTGATCCCCCAAAAAATGTATGCGGGCATCGACGTTTTTGTATTGCTGTCCATCCCCGGCTTTATTTTGGCCGGCAACCTGATGAATGCCAGTGGTATTACCGGTAGGATCATCAATTTTTGCAATGCCCTTTTGGGACATATTAGAGGAGGGTTGGGACTGGCCAATGTTGGGGCTTCCATGTTATTTGGCGGTATCTCCGGAACGGCCATTGCCGATACCGCCAGCATTGGTTCTGTAATGATCCCGGCCATGAAAAAAGAAGGCTATGATGTGCCTTTTTCCTGTGCCGTCACAGCTTCTTCTTCCACAATTGGGCCTGTTATTCCCCCCAGTTTACCGATGATCATTGCCGCCACCCTTACCGGACTTTCCGTGGGAAAGTTATTTGTAGCCGGGATTGTTCCGGGTGTACTATTGGGAATAGGTTTTATGTTGATTACCTATTTGATTTCTGTGAAAAGAAAATACCCCAAAAGGGCTAGAAAATCATTTGGCTTCATCTTCAAAAGCTTTTTCCAGGCATTTTGGGCTTTAATGATGACCATAATAATACTTTTTGGCATCATAGGAGGTGTTTTTACGCCTACCGAAGCCTCTATTGTAGCGGTAATTTATGCAATAGCCATTGGTCTTTGGGTTTACAAAGAGTTAAAAATTAAAATGATTCCGGCCATATTGCTTCAGTCAGCCAAAACAACTGCTGCCTTGATGGTGCTGGTTGGTTTTGCCAATCTCTTTGCCTGGATCATGACCGTAGAGGAGTTGCCACAGCTGATTGCCAATAGCCTATTGGAATTGACCACCAACAAATTTATGCTACTCTTGTTAATCAACCTCTTGCTTATATTTGTAGGTGCCTTTATGGAAACCATTGCCGCCTTGCTTATACTGTTCCCGGTTTTGCTGGGCGTAGCAGTAAATGTGGGCGTAGATCCTGTGCAGTTTGCCATCATTATGGTTTTTAACTTGGTGATTGGGCTCACCACTCCCCCTGTAGGTGTCTGCTTGTTTGTGGCTTCAAGTATCGGAGGTATTTCTCTTGAAAAAATAGCAGTGGCCGGCTTGCCTTATTTGATGGTAAGTATTCTGGTCCTATTGATGATTACCTATATCCCCGAAGTAAGCCTGTGGTTACCGGGATTGTTTTATGAGTAAATCTCGAACTACTAATCGAGGCGGACTTTGATAAATATTGCTCAATTGGAGACAATGAAATAGGCTGACTTAATTTTACCTCATTACGCAATCGTCAATCTTGAAGATATCAAAATACCCCTTTTTTCAAAGGGGGACCAAGGGGGATTTCTAACGTCAACAGCAAACAAAATAAACTTTTTATCCCTGAAAATAACCATCCATTTTGAACCATTTAATCCAATCAAATACCCCTATTCTTCTTTCTTGATCTTCATCAATAAAGAAAAACATTCAATTAATTTTAATATTAACAATTCCTTTGGTTAAATTAAACCACAGGAAAATAAGTAGAGGGAATAGTGCCTTCAGTTTACCAAACTTTTTGTAACTGTGCCCATCTCCAAAATACACGTTAACTAAAACCACACAGCCATAACCATGAAAAAAATTACCATAGCAAGTAAATCATTTTCTTTTTCCTTATGCCTCTTGGCATTTTTTACCTTCTGTAAATCTCCCCAAAAGCAAGAAAAAATGGTTGAGCAAATACCAGACACTTACTATTCCATGGAAGATTTTTCCACCATAAAAAAGTTTGATACACATGTCCACCTTCGTAGTCAATTTGACACCCTTTTCATAAATCAAGCAGCCAAGGATAACTTCGGTTTTCTAACCGTCAGTGTATATACCTCTCCAGAAAGACAGCCGGAAGACCAAGAGAATTTCTCTTTAAAAATGGTGCGGGACTATCCTGATATTGTCTCCTATGCTACCACATTTTCATTGGATGGATTCAATGAGGAGGATTGGGTAAGCAAGACCCTGGCCTATTTAGAAAAATCCATTGCCCATGGGGCCATTGCGGTAAAGGTTTGGAAAAACGTGGGCATGGAATTGAAAAATGACAAGGGCGAATTGGTAACCATCAATGACAAGAAATTTGAACCCATCTTCAAACTTTTAACGGAGAAGGACATAACCCTATTGGGGCATCTTGGTGAACCCAAAAACACTTGGTTGCCACTAGAAGAAATGACCGTTCAGGGAGACAAGGATTATTTTAGTGAAAACCCAAAGTACCATATGTACAACTTCCCCGATTTCCCCTCCTATGAAGATCAAATTGAGGCACGAGACCGGATGTTGGCCGACAATCCTGATTTGAGATTTGTTGGAGCACATTTGGGAAGTTTGGAATACGATGTGAAGGAATTGGCAAAAAGACTGGACCGCTACCCCAATATGGCAGTGGACATGGCCGAAAGAATTTCCCACCTACAATACCAGGCCATTACCAATTGGCAAGAGGTTCATGACTTCTTTATTAAATACCAGGACAGGCTAATTTATGGAACAGATTTGAGAACAGGTGCTTCAGACATCCAAGCCAAGGGATTGACAACGCGCGATGAAATTGCCGCACATGCCCAGGAAGTATGGTTAAGGCATTGGCAATTTTTCACCGGAGATGATGAAATGAATGTGCCAAAAGTAGATGGTTCCTTCAAAGGCCTAAAGCTACCCAAATCCGTGGTAGATAAGATTTATAGGTACAATGCTGAGAACTGGTATCCCGGACTTCTCGAATAGTTTTTAAACTTTAAAAAATTAAAAACACCATGAATTACCTCAACCGCAGCAATTTTCTAAAACTATCCTCCTTAGCCCTCGGAGGTCTATTGGCCGGTTTGCATGCCAAGGCTTCTTTTGCAAAGAACTTCAAAAAAAACCTAAGACCGGGTTTTGTGGGCATAAAAGTGGTGGCATAACCCAAAACCCATCTATTGGCACCGATTGATTCTGGCCCTGCAGGGAAACAAACAGCCGGACTGGGATGTTTACGATTCAATAACAAACGCGGCCATCATCCCCCTTACGAGCGCCTCAGCAGCCGACAAAAGCTGGCTGGTAGATTTTGCGGACTTCACCAAAGGAAAATGGGGAGGTAGAGCTAAGCTTTATTCTTAATTAAGGAATTGATGAAAGTCCACCAACAGCGAATAAGGACTGAATTACCAAAAATCTATAGTCAAGATTTATTGAATAACCTGTTTCGGTGCCTATACACAAAATTTACTTTGTAATGGAGGATACTAAAGTAAGTCGAAAGAAAGCGGCGAAGTATTCTCTACCAGTTAAATAAAATTGAAATAGGAGCAATCAGAAAATTTGGAAAGACAATTACCATAGAAACAGAAGTTTTTATGCTTTTACAAAACATTGGTAATTTTCATGAGCCGCATATCAAAGAAAAACGGTTTAACTCTTCCAATATTGAAATAGGAATTCGCTCAGTGAAAGATAGTTATTTTAATGCCTGTGATACAAGATAAACTCGGCAAAGAACTTATTTAGCCAAAGCTGCCTGCCTTTAGTAAACAATGAGTATAACCTGATTCCCAAGGTATTGCTGCAAATAAAAGGGAACAATACCGCCGAAATTTCGACTTTTATTAGTAATTTCTTCGAAATAGGATTAATTATCTTATTTCTATTTGATTCCTATTCCTAAGTCTTTATTTTAGTATTTAATAATTTAGTAGCAGGGAGTCGTTTGAAAACAGGCATTTTTAAAAGTCATTTAATGTTTGATTATAACAGGTGCCTTGCACCATTCATAAAACTCCTAATCTAGACTGAATAAATACCGTCTATCTTTAATAGAGCCTCAAAATGAAGACAACATTACTTATTGTAATCTCCTTTCTTGTATTTTCATGTAATCCTTATGACAAAGAACTTACGTTAGAGGGTGAATATTCTATCGTTGATTTTACAATGACCCCCGAGTTTGCAAAAGATTCAATTGCACGAAAAAATATATTGCCTATAATTACTAGTCCCAATAGCACATTTATTTTTTCAAAGGACCATTCATTTTTAAAAATAGATCCCAAGTTTGGTATGGAATTCTTTGGAGATTCAATTTATCAATATGAGATGGAGAATAAATATATCGCCTTAACAAATAATGATAAAACCATAAGCATCCCTTATAAAATCGATAATGGAATAATAAGGCTATTTATTGACAGCAAAGGAATTGAGCGATTTTCAATTATCCCATCTAAGAATTAGTATTCGTTTGTAGCCAGATTAAACCAAAAATTTTCTTCAGGGTAGTTATTTTTTTTTCTGTTAATTAATAGAAAATATATAGCCTGAAATTTAAGAACTTAAATCGAGCTATCTATCATTACTATTTTCTAATGTTTTAAAATTGTCAGTTTTCAAGCCCCCTATCGCTCCAATAAAAAAGACAACAAATCCTTAAGGTCGCTATCGATAAGGCCCTTTTCTAATCCTTCGGACATTAATGAATTTTTGATCAGACCATAATCAGCTATTTCATCTTTAGAAAACGTAACAAAGGCATTTGCTAAAGTATATATTTCTATGCTGCCTTCACCCACATCGATTTGCCTGCCTTGGTGCATGGTCCCATCTTTTAATTTTATAAACCATCCTTGATACTATATTGTACCCCATTGGCTTAACCATATTAATAATTATTCTTTATTGATATTTAATCAAACACACCATGCCATATCGTCACTTTTAGCCACATTCAACAGTCATAATGTCATTTCATCAATCAACAATACTGACGTATTGTCCTGTTTTACAGGTGTTTACTTGATTTTTGCAATTGGCATTTACTTTGTTAAATGACTAGTAAATAACGAAGTTAAAACTAAAAAAACTATAGCCATGACACTTATAAAAACAAACGGAAGAAAAACACAGGCACCTGATTTTAACAATTGGTTGGATCAATTATTTGATGTTCCATCTTCTTTTGTATTGGGTAGCCCTGAGAATCGTTTCAACGGAAACAAGCCGGCAGTTAATATCAAAGAAAATGACAAAGAGTATTTGTTGGAAGTAGCTGCCCCCGGTATGAAGAAGGAAGATTTTAACATTTCCTTTGAAAAAGACTATCTGACTATCTCCGCAAGTAAAAAAACAGAGACGGAAGAGAAAGACGAAAGTCATAAGGTAAAGCGAACTGAATTCCATTATGAAAGCTTTGAAAGGTCTTTCTTTATTGAAGATGACAAAGTAGATGTGGATCAGATCAACGCTCAGTACCAGGATGGTATCCTTAAACTTATACTTCCTAAAAAAGAAGAGCTAAAAAGAGTGAAACAAATCACAGTATCTTAATCGGGAAAAAATCCTGAAGTAATTTTTAGAAAGTTCCTTGGTTAGCCAAGGAACTTTTTTTGTTTTATTTCCAATAAACTCCATAGGTTTACTTAGCTCCAGCCGAAAAGTTGTAAAGCATTGCCACCGAGTATGGCTGCCTGCTCCTGTGACGAGAGATGCGAGAGGTGTCCCAACAGGTCCTGGCGGTAGCGACGGTACGAGTCTGGTGTCGCATCTGTATTGAAGCCACCGCCATAGATCATCCGTTCGGCGCCCCAGGCACTGGTCAATTGGCGGATGATCGGCCTGATATCCTGGTGAGGATAGTGCTCTGATTTTGGGATAGATGCTAGCTTCATTACTGTGTTAGGAAAGTCAGCCCAGCGCAATACTTTGGCATATTCTTCCGGTGATCCTTGAAACGGACGCCCAAGGTGATCAATTATCACAGTGGTGTCGGAGAATTCCCTAATATATGGTTCGAAGCCGGGAGCATAGCGAGGTTCGAAATGCAACTGCACAGCAACGCCGGCATCGGCGACACTACGCCACCATTTACGGAGTTCCAGTTTCCCAAACGGAGGCAACCGGTCGGGAGCGTAGGCATGTACGCGGGAGGCAATTATACTCCCTTCACTGCTCTTTAAATAGGATGGCATCGCAGCCAACGAATCAGGCTGGTCAGCAAAAAACAGGCAGGTACCCTTCAGCCGGCCCCCACCAACTTCCAGACAATAATCAAGATACCGATGGTCGTCTTGATACGGTTCAGGGTGAACAACGATTCCGTATTTAATCCCTGCTCCGTCCATGCAGCTCAGCAGATGCTCTGGAGTGGCAGCGGAATCAGGCCGATAGGGTCCGTTGGGATGATAAGGGAATTCATTGTTTTCGGGGCCGCCAAAACAGTGAAGATGGGTATCAACGACTGGCAGATCGCTGTTAGTCTTCTCTGCCTGCGATTTCGAAGTCAGGGCAAGGCTTGCAAGCGATCCACCTAAGATCCCTAGGCAGTCACGGCGGTTGATGCAATTCCCCTCGTGGCCTTTTTTCGGATGGTCCTGTTGCCTGCCGAGATAAATAGTTGTAGGATGATCATTTGTATTAAAGGATTTCAGTATCAAGGCTATATGGGTTTTGTTAAACTACCTTTAAAAGGTACTACAGTCTTCCTAAAAACCCAAATGAATAGCTGAATGGACTGGAAAATTATTTCCTTATAAAAAATTGGCTTGATTATAAGTAAAGTAAATCTTTTTTAGAGGCCAATAAAGAATAATCTAAACGTATCTGTATAAAACCTTAGGTCCGGAACAATGATTATTAATTTCCCCCAGCAATCAGAGTAACAGGCATTTTCTAATGCCTCGTGTTGTGACCAAAATACCTTGAAAGTATTGTTTCCCCGCGTCTCTGATTTAACATCTAAGTAAAATTTGATAAATCACTCTTATAAGGTGAAAAAGGATTTTACTAAATAATAAATTGAAATGGTTGATTTTGACCCGTTTTAAAAGAAGGTTACAGGTTATTGAGTAAATAATGAATATAGGTTTACAGTTTTGAAAATGTCCCCCATCCTCTTTGAGGGGATGGGGGACGTTTTATTTCCAGCTCAGATTATTAATGTCTTCAATTTTACCAAAGCTCTTCTCCGTAAGACCAACCTTCGCGAACTGGTTCTTTAATGTATGCATCTAACTCCGGACGACCAACGGCCTTCATATTTTTTGCGTCATAGCTGATCGTTCCGCCAAATCGTTGTGCTAGTACACCAACAAGACCCATTTCGGTTAAGTCTGCACCATAATCGAAGTTTGAGCCCGGCAAGGTGTCGTTTTTAATGGCAGCCACCCATTCTTGTACTGGTTTTTCTTCGGCTACTCTCGGAATGGTTTCTGCCGGTTTATTCTTTTGGAAATCTATCCATTCTTCTTCAGGAACAAGTAATCGAGGATTATTTGGACGGCCTCCATGGTAAAGTGTCTTCTTAGAACCAATCATTATCATTCCATTTTCCGGCATTTCTTCAAGCCCATACTCTTCCTTTAATTCGGGTTTGCCCATACCTTCAATCCATTTCATGGTAACGGGTGGTTTATTACCCCGAGCACCAAATTGCCATGTTATGGTTGATTCTTTGGCAATCATACTATGATCCGGAACTTCAGGGTTTGGTACTACAGCATCTACTGTATGTGGCATTCCAAGATCCAATGCCCAGAAAGGAGCGTCTAAAGTATGACAACACCAATCGGCCATTGCTCCGCTCCCGAAATCGTAGAAAGCTCTCCATGATTTGGGTGCATATTCATTATTAAAAGGACGATCAGCTGCAGGACCTTTCCATAAATTCCAATCTAAACCTTCAGGAACTTCATGTTCTGGAAATGGAAATCCTTCAGGCTTTGAGAAATATCCATCCGGATTAAATGTTGTTGGGCCTCCCCATCTAATTACTTCTTTTACATCTCCAAGAACACCTGCATCATACCATTCTTTTACTAATCTAATTCCATGGGTTGTATGTCCTTGATTGGCCATTTGCGATACGATGCCATAGTGGTTTGCTGCTTTTTTCATGGTGCGGCATTGCCAAATATTATGCACCAGTGGTTTTTCAACCAATACATGTTTTCCAAGTTGCATAGCATCCATTGCCGCCGGGAAATGGGTATGGTCAGGTGTAGCAATCATAACGGCATCAATTTCGTTGGCCATTTCGTCGAACATCACCCTGAAATCTTTGTACTTTTTTGCGTTAGGTACAGTTTTGTATGCATGCTCAGTCATTCGGTCGTCAACATCACACATGGCCACAATATCTTCTACGGCAACCTGGCTCCAACTTGCACGACCTCTGGCTCCTACACCAATCATTGCAAAACGCAATTTTGTACTTGGCGGGTCTTTAATAAAATTAGGAATGAATAATGCTCCTAAACCGGCCGTTGAAGCTGATTTTAGAAATGTTCTTCTTGTTGATTTCATTTTGTTATTTTGATTTAGGTATTGCTTGACTATCCTATTTAAAACCAAAAATGATTTTTTTGAGCCGGTTTTAGCACTGGCAAAAAGACAAAGGGTTTCTAACCGTAGCCAATTTGGTTTATTTATGGTCAAAATACTTTATTTTTCTGTCATTTGGGAATAAAACACTTCTGATTTATATATTTTTAAGTCTAAAATATAGAAAGCACCGGTATACGTAGCCATAATTCCTTAAGGACGCGAAGTTTTCTTAAGTTTAGGGACAGCTGGGATACTATTTGAACCATTGATTCAACTCAGGGAAAAAAATAACAATCGTCTTTATAAAGAGAGGAGAATTAAGCAGGTTTATTTACAAAAAAGGGCATAAAAAAAGACCCTTAGATTGCTCTAAGGGTCTCGTCCTGAAAATGGTTGACACTTTTGTTTTTCAAATATAGTAAGTGTTTTAATTTTTAAGAAGTTTCATTTAACTTACAGTACCACGATAAAGCGGAGG